>NZ_JAYGGM010000007.1:0-295242 GCF_036314085.1 Microvirga sp. CF3016 | reverse complement strand
GGTGGAGCAGCCCGGTAGCTCGTCAGGCTCATAACCTGAAGGTCACAGGTTCAAATCCTGTCCCCGCAACCAAACAACAGTCAAAAGCCCCCAAGGCGAAAACCAAGGGGGCTTCGTTGCGTCAGAGCCTCCAACACCTCACAGCAGCCGAAACACAGCCTTAGCCGCCCTTCACAGCTCCGGCTGTGAGACCAGCCACGATCTGACGCTGAGCCACGATGGTCAGGATAAGAACCGGCAAGGTGACGATCAGGGCCGCCGCCGCCAATGGGCCCCAACTCAACTGCTCGAAGGACAGCATGTTGTAGACGGCGACCGGCAGAGTTCGGGTTTCTCGGCCGGCAAGAACGACGCCGAACACAAAGTTGTTCCAGGAAAAAATCACCGCCAGGATGAAGGCGACCGTGATCCCCGGCTTCGCGATCGGCAAGGCAATGTGACGAAACACGTCCCAGCGGTTGGCCCCGTCGATGACAGCGGCTTCTTCGAGCTCGAGCGGGGTCGTCTCGAAGTAGCCGATCATGATCCAGATCACGATCGGGACCGTGATCACGAGGTGAGCGATGATCTGCGGCAGCAGCGTTCCCATCAGCCCCAGCCATTGGAAGAGCAGGAAGAGCGGAATCAGATATGACAGGCCTGGAGTCATGCGGGCGATGAGCACGACCACAGCGGCCTTTGTCGCCTTCATGCGCGCGATACCATAGCCGGCAGGCACACCTATCAGGAGGGCGAGCCCGGTCGCAGCGCCGGTCACGATCAGGCTGTTGAGGAAAAAGAGGCCGAAGCGGTTCGATTCGAACACGCCCGTATAATTCTTCCAGGCGAATCTCTCGGGGATCAAAATCGGCGGGTAAGCGGCGTTGTCGACTTCGAACTTCAACGAAAGAGAAATCATCCAGAGGAAGAATAGGACCGCCGGCGACACCAGCACGAAGCCGGCGAATAGCAGACCGACGGAATGGGCGGCTTTTCGAAGATTCATGCTCATCCCTGAACGTCAGTCCACTTCGTGCGCTGACGAAGATGGAGCATAAGGAGTGACAGGGCGATCACGATGGCGAAGAACACGACCGCGATCGCTGATCCATAGCCGACATCGTAATAGGCGAAGGCGACGCTGTAGAGATAGAGATTGATCGTTTCCGACGCCGTTCCAGGCCCGCCCTGGGTGATCGCATAGATGATGTCGAAGCTCTTCAGGGCATCGATGGTCCTGATAATCACGGCAACCATCAGGAATGGGGCAATCATCGGCAGCGTGATGTAACGGAACCGCTGTAGGACAGTTGCCCCGTCGATGGCAGCGCTCTCATAAGGCTCCATTGGAATGGCTGCGAGCCCACCCAGGACGATCAGCATGACGAGCGGAGTCCATTGCCAAGTCTCGACCAGAACCAGCGACGGGATCACCGTCGCAGGATTGAAGACCCAGGCCTGAGGTCCGATGCCGACCAAGGACAGAAGATAATTTAGGACTCCCAACTGCGGATGAAACATCATGGTCCAGACTAGGGCGACGGCCACGGGCGTCGCCATCATGGGCATGACGAACACACCGCGCAGGATGCCCCGGAACGGCAGACGCGAGTTGAAGATGAGAGCCGCCAGAGTGCCGAAGACCAGCGGCAGGATCACGGCCAGAAACGTATAGACAAGCGTATGACCCACGGAGGTCAGGAAGCGCTCGTCCGACGCAAGGCGCAAGTAGTTGGACAGGCCGGCGAAGCGTCGGGCTCCACCGACCGTCCATTCGTGCAGGCTCATCCAGATCGTGAAAACCCACGGGAACACGATCACCGATCCCACCACAGCCACGGCGGGAACGACGAAGGGCCAATAAGCACTTTTCGGGCCGGCGCCTGTGGCGGGCGCCGCCTCCGTCACGGAGGCGACTTGGCGTTCAGCGATGGTGGTCATGGGCATGCTCCACCATGCCGATCGTTTCACATGCGGATCGCATCAAGCCTTCTCGCTGCGCTCGAGGATGGGCTTGAACTGTTCGGTCGCCTTCTTCATCTCGGCAGCCGGGTCCCCTCCTCCCAGGAGATTGGTCAGGCCGATGCCGATGACGTCTCGGAACTCGGTCACCGGCTGGATGACGGGTAGACCAAGCTTGCTGATCTTGCCGGATTCTACCACCGCGTCGATCCAGGCCGGCGGCATCTTCACGCCCTTGCGGGCCTCCGGGTCGTTGAGGATCGACTGGCGGAACGGCACGCCGCCACCGGCCTGCAGAAGGCGTGCGCCCATCAGCTTCGAGACAGCCCACTGGCAATAGAGATAGGCGGCCTCCTTGTTCTTGCTGGCCGCAGTGACCCCGATGCCGTCGCCGAACGTCGCCGAGGCCTGCGCTTTCGGTCCGCGCGGCATGACACCGTAGCCGACCTTGCCGACGACTCGTGACTTCTCCGGATCTTCCAGCGGAGGCGCAAAGCCGACGCCGTCGAGCCACATGCCGATCTTGCCCTGCAGGAAGGCCGACTGGCATTCCGACCAATTGAATCCGGCAACGCCGGTCGGCGCGGTCTTCGTCAACAGGCGCTGGTAGAGTCTCGCAGCCTCGATGGCTTCCGGGGAATCCGTCATCAAGTTGCCGTTGGCGTCAACGGGATCGACACCGTGGCCGAGCAGGAAGCTCGTCCAGACGGGTACATTGGCGTTCTTCAGTCCTCGTGCGACAAAGCCGTAAGTGCCCTCCTTCGCATCCGTCAGTGCCTCCGCGGCCTTTACCATCTCGTCGAAGGTTTGCGGATAGGCGAGGCCCTTCTTCGCGAAGAGATCCTTGTTCCAGTACACCATCCAGTAATCGACCGAGAACGGCAGCGACAGCATTTGGCCCTGCGGGTTCTTCGCATACAGCAGGCCGGCCTGGGAGAAGTCGCTCTCGGTAAGGCTCGCCTCAGTCAAGTCCGGATTCTTCATAAATGCGCTCAAGTCCGCGAGCCAATTGGCCTTCTCGAACTGACGCTTCTGGACGTGATAGCTGATATGGATAACGTCGAAGCTTGGACTCCCCGAGTTCAGCTCGATCACTGCCTTCTGCCGCTGCTGCTGCTCCGGCGTCTGCTCGGACGAAACCTGAATGCCCGTCAGGTCGGTAAATTCCTTCTCGTACTTCTGCAGAACCTCGCCACGCGGACTTTTGATGAGGTTCACGCCGATTTTCGTGCCGGCGTATTTCTTCCAGTGCACCTCTGCAAAGGCGGGCACCACGCCGCCGAGACCGTATGCGGCAGCCGCCGCCGTGCTTGCAAGAAATGTACGACGCGTAACCGATCCGCCTGCTGCAGCCATGGCCTTTTCCTCCGTGTTTCAGTGTAGCGGTCCGTTCGGACTCATTTCAGGGCTTGCAACCGATTAAGCACCATGTAACATGTTAGTGTCAACACAGCAGTTACTCGGCCGCGCGCCAAAGCTGCCACCGGAGGCTCCCTTGTCACTCAGCTTCGGCATCAGTCCCGCTCTCGTCACCCCGTTCGTGAATGGGAAGGTCGATGTTCATCGCTTGGCCGCCCATGCCAAGGATTGCTTGGCTCGCGGCTGTCGCACGGCGACACTCTTCGGCACAACCGGAGAAGGCCCTTCCATCGGTGCCAATGAACGCGAGCGCGTCGCGAATGCGATAGTGAACCTCGGGACCCCAGCTGAAAAATTGGTGGAAGGCGTGATCGCCTGTTCGCCGGAGGAAGCTGCCGCCAGCACGAGCCGAGCTTTGCGTCGTGGTGCCCATGCGGTCCTGCTCGCTCCGCCCTTCTACTTCCGCCCTGCCCCGGACGACGCCGTGTTCGGCTGGTACGCGGCCGTGTTCGATGCAGTCGGCAGTGGTCTTCGCGACATCATCCTCTACCACATCCCGGGCATGACCGGCGTGCCCCTGTCCCACACAGTCATATCGCGCCTGAAGGATCGCTATCCGGGCGCAATCAGAGGCGTCAAAGACAGCGCCGGTGACGCCGAGGCGACGTTCGCACTGATCAAAGCTTTTCCAGAGCTCGACATCCTTGTCGGTGACGAAACCTATCTCGGCCGGGCGTGTGCTGCGGGTGCGGCTGGGTCGATCTGCGGCATTGCCAATATTGTGCCGGAGGCGATCACCGCCCTGGCTGAGAACGGTCGAGACGACTCTCGTATCGTCGACCTGGTCCAGGAGATCGGCCGCCATCCTGTGGTTCCCATGGTGAAGGCGCTCGTGGCTCACGTGCGCAAAGACCCGGTCTGGGTCCTTGCCAGGCCTCCGCTCCCGTCCCTGGACGAGCAGAGCACGGTGCGAGCCGTTTCATTGCTCGAACCATTCGGCGAAGTGATCAAGGCCGTCGCATGAGCATGGCTCGCCAAGCCCCGCGCTCGGAAATCAAGCTGCGCGAGCGGGCTTACGACGTCTTCACTGAACAACTGCTGCGAAGCGAGATCAAGCCTGGCCAGTTCGTCACCCAGCGGGAACTGGTGGCCCTTACCGGGCAACCTCTCGGGGCCATCCGCGAGTTGATCCCGCGGCTTGAAGCGGAAGGGTTGATCGTCACCGTACCCCAGCGCGGATTGCAGATCCTGCCCCTGGACATCGCGTTGATCCGCAACGCATTCCAGTTTCGGTTGATCCTCGAGCGGGAAGCGATCGCATCCTTCACTCAATCGGCCAGCGATGCCGCAATCGCCCGGATGGAAGCCGCGCATCAGTCGATCGTGTCGTCGGCACAAAACGGCTTGACGGACGGACTCGTCGTCGAGGCTCAGCAGGTCGACCGGGAGTTCCACGAAGCGGTCATCGACGAACTCAACAACGACATCATCTCGAAGGCCTACCGGGTGAACTGGATCAAGGTCCGCCTCATTCGTCAGAGTGAAACGAGCCTCGACGAAGATCTCGTGATCCCGGTGATGCGGGAACACCTCGCCATTGTCGCGGCCATGAGGCGACGGGATACCTCAGCCGCCGTGGAAGCTGCCGTCGCCCATATCATGAACGCTCGGGCACGGGCACTCAGGCTCGAATAAGCAATGAACCAGAAGCCGGTGATCTGTCTTGGGTGCGCCTTCTGGGACACCATCTTCAAAGTTGACCGAATTCCGAGCCACGGTAAGATCCTGCCGGAAAGGGCCGTTCAGACGGCTTCCGGTATGGCGACGGCCGCCGCCGCCACCATCGCGCGCCTTGGGGGAAGCGTCGAGATCTGGGCACGCATCGGCGATGATCCGACCGGTGACAGCTTCCTGCACGACCTGACCCTGGAAGCCGTCCGCACCGACCGCATCCGCCGGATTCCCGGCGCCCGAACCGCCTTTTCCACCATCCTCGTCGACAGCGTCGGGGAAAGGCTGGTGGTGCCATACACCGATCCGTCGCTCGATCCGGACCCGAGCTGGCTCCCACTCCACGAGGTCGCGACTGCGGCTGCCGTTCTCGTCGACATGCGATGGCTCGAAGGCGCGAAGGCGTTGCTCGCCGAAGCACGGCGTTGGGGCGTCCCTACGATCCTTGATGCCGATGTCGCACCACCTGACGCGCTTCGCGAAATGATCACCCTTGCAGACCACGTTCTGTTTTCCGAGCCTGCCCTGCTCTCTCTCACTGCCAACACTGCTCCCAAGAACGCATTGATGAAGGTTGCAGCGAGCCTTGACGCAGATGTCGTAGGCGTGACGCTCGGCGCCTCAGGGGCGTTGATTTGGCAGCGTGAAGCCTCAGCAGGCGGGACGATTCATGAGTTCCCATCAATCTCTATCCGTGCCATCGACACGCTGAATGCCGGCGATGTCTGGCACGGGACCTATGTCTATGGGCTGGTCAACGACTGGGGTCTGTCGCAGATGGTTCAGCTGGCCAATGTTGCGGCCGCCATGAAATGCGAGCATTTCGGAGGGCGCCTGGGCTCTCCTCGACTCTCGGAGCTTCTGGAGCGGAGCCGCCCTCTTCTCCAGGGATCTCTTGCTGGCCAGGGAGATGTTCACCGCCCTTGAGGCAAATGTGTCCCAGCGACTTGATCAAGAATCGGTCGAAGGCACCAATGCATTGCGCCGTTCGAGTTCGATGAGAAGTCCGCTGTGATCGAGATCGCCTGCGTGCTCGATCAGGCCTCGGAAGAGATCCGCTGTCAGTGCGGTGTAGGGCAGAGCATCAAGATCGATCCGCCCTGCTGCATCCAGGGCATTGTCGAGATCCTTGAGATGGGTCACGGAGCGGCCCTTGGTGATGAAATCGCGCCTGACCATGCGCTGACCGTGCAGTTCGAGGATGCGGCTTTCGGCGAATCCGCCGCGAAGCGCTTCACGAACCTTCGCGGGATCGGCCCCTCCGCGCTGGGCCAGCAGAAGCGCCTCGGCCACGGCTCCGATGGTCACGCCGACGATAATCTGATTGGCAAGCTTCGCGAGCTGCCCTGCTCCGTGCGGCCCCACATGTACGGGCCTGCCCATGATCTTCAGGATCGGCTCGACCCGGCCGAAGATCTCAGCCTCGCCGCCGGCCATGATGGCCAGGGTGCCCTGCTCCGCGCCAGTGGTTCCACCGGAAACGGGTGCGTCGATGTGGTGGACACCGCGCTCCGCAAGATGCTTGGAGTGCTCCTGGGCCTCGGCCGGCTTGATGGAGCTCATATCGACCAGAATGGCGCCCGGCTTCAATGCTCCGGCCACATCCTGCGAGAAGACCACATCGGTCACGATCTTGCCGTTCTCCAGCATGAGGATGACGACGTCAGCATCCCTCGCCGCCTCGGACGCCGTATCCACGACGCGAGCACCAAACCCCGAAAGCGCCTCTGCCTTTTCCCGTGAACGGTTCCAAACTGTCAACGGATAGCCGGCATCGAGCAGTCGTTTCGCTTGGCGCGAGCCCATGAGGCCGATGCCAAGGAACGCCACGTTGACCGAAGTGGATGCGGTCACTGGAAACTCCTCCATGACGACCCGCTCTGGTGTCGAGCAGGCCTATTGAACATCATCAGGCTCAGGCAACTGCGGAAGACGCCTTGGGCTTCATCAGGCGACCGAGCATGGTGCTCAGGAGCGGTCCAAGGGCAAGCGCGATACCGATCAGCATGAGCGTCGCCACTAGCCCGTTCGACCAGAAGATCGACAGTGAGCCTCGCGACATGATCATGGACTGGCGGAAAGCGTCTTCCGCTTTGTCGCCGAGCACCATCGCCAGAACGAGCGGCGCGATCGGGTAATCCAGCTTCTTGAACAGATATCCCACCACGCCGAAGGCGAGCGCCAGCCAGAGGTCGAACGGACGGCCCGCAACCGTGTAGGCGCCGATGAAGCACACGACCACGATCACAGGGCCGATGATGGCGAAGGGGATCCGAAGGATCGAGGCGAAGAGCGGAATGGTGGCAAGCACCATGAGCACGGCCACGATGTTGCCGAGATACATGCTGGCGATCAGACCCCAGACGAAATCCGGCCGCTCGATGAACAGCATCGGTCCCGGATTGAGACCCCAGATCATCAGGCCACCCATCATGACGGCTGCGGTCGCAGAACCGGGAACGCCGAGGGCGAGCATGGGCAGGATAGCGCTGCTTCCGGCGGCGTGATCGGCCGTCTCAGGCGCCACGACGCCCTCCGGCTCGCCCTGACCGAATCCGCCCTTGCGGCGGGACAGGCGCTTGGCGAGACCATAGCTCATGAAGGAGGCCGCAGTGGGCCCGCCGGGCGTGATGCCCATCCAGCACCCGATGGCGCTGCTGCGCAGGAGCGTCACCCAGTAGCGCGGCAGGGTCGCGACCGTCTTGAGAACATCGCGTATCTTGACCCGCGCTCGGATGCCGTCGAAGCGCAGCCCCTCCTCCATAGTCAGCATGAGTTCGCCGATGCCGAAGAGGCCGATGACGGCGATGAGGAAGCTGATGCCGGACAAAAGCTCATTGAACCCGTAGGTGAGTCGCAGGCCTCCCGAGACCGTGTCCATGCCGACAGCCGCGAAAGCGAAGCCGAGGCCCATCGAGACGACAGTCTTGAACGGCGATGCGGCGCCAAGCCCGATGAAGCTGGCGAATGCCAGGAAATACACGGCGAAGTATTCCGGCGAGCTGAAACGAAGGGCGAACTTCGCCACCCAGCTCGACAGCACGGTGATCAGGATCACGCCCACCAGAGCGCCGAATCCAGCAGACAGGAAGGCCAGCGTCAGCGCCTGCGTCGCGTGTCCCTGCCGGGCCATGGGATATCCGTCGAACGTCGTTGCGACGGATGACGGCTCACCGGGGATGTTGAACAGAATCGAGGTGGTCGATCCGCCGAAGAGCGCTCCCCAATACATGCTGGTGAGCAGGATGATCGCCGCAACCGGATCCATGGTGAAGGTCAGCGGAAGCAGCAGGGAAACGCCGTTGGGGGCACCGAGGCCCGGCAGAACGCCGACGAGAATGCCCAAGAGAACGCCGACCATCATCAGCATGACGTGGTAGGTCGTCAGCGCGACGCCAAAACCATGAAGGAGTGATGCGAAATTTTCCACGACCTGTCTCCGTCAGGATTGGAGCTTAATAGAGGCCCAGAGCGGCTTCGAGCGGCCCCTTCAGGAGCGGAACCTGGAACGCGACTTCAAGAACGAAATAGAAGATTACGGCCGCGACAATGCCCGAAGCCATCGATATGACGAGGCGATACTTGCCCTGCGCCCACATAACGAATGCGAGATAAAGCGCGGTCGCCACGTAAAGGCCGAGAAGACGCGCCACCACCACGAAGGCGAGCATCGGCAGGAAGAACGATGCCACACGCTTGGCCTCTTCCTTGTGAAGGAAGATCGACTGCAATCCCTGTCGACCGACGGTCGCTTGGACCAGGACGCCAATGCTGGCTGCGATCACCAGAAGACCGATATAGAACGGAAATGCGCCCGGCTCAGGCCCGGCATCTCCCCATCCGATGCCGAACTCGAGAGCGCCAATCACCGCGGCAAGGCCTAGGCCTGCAGTGAGTGTCGCGGTCCCGATCTCAGCCGTGTAACGAGAAATCATGGCGTTCGTCCCGGTCTGATGATTCTTGCAATATTGAGGGCTGGCGGAGCTTTTCTCCGCCAGCCCTGAGGTTGTCACGATCAGCGGACGACCCAGCCTTCCTGCTCGAAGACCTTGCGGTTCTTGGCGTCATCCGAGGCGATGAAGGCCTTCAGATCCTGGCCAGCCAGGAACCGGTCGGTCTGAGATGTGCGCTCGATGTATTCCTTCCACTCGGGCGTCTCGCTCACCTTCTTGAGCACATCGGCGTAGAACGCCACGGCGTCGGGGGAAACTCCGCCCGGCAGCCATACGGTGCGCGGCATCTGGAACTGGTCGATCGGAATGCCCGCTTCCTTGCAGGTCGGAATGTCCGACCAGCCCATGGTGGCCGTCACCTTAACCCCACCCTGCAGGCGCGTCGGGCTGAACACGCAGAGCGGCGTGATCGCTCCGGCCTTCCACTGACCCGCATTCTCGTTCGGATTGTTGGTGTTCGAGTCGATGTGGCCGCCGGCAAGCTGCACACCGGCCGCGCCGCCGCCCTGGAACGGAACGTAGATGAACTTGGCGCCCGTTGCGTCCTGGATCAGGCTTGTAAGGGTCTGGTCCGTATCCTTGGACTGGCTACCGCCCATCTTGAACGTGTCAGGCTTCGCCTTGACTGCCTCGATGTAGCTCTTGGCGTCCTTGTAGGGAGCGTCGGCCTTGACCCAGAGCAGGAACTCGTCGAGGGCCATGGCTGCCACGGGAGTCAGCTCATCGGGCTTGTAGGCCAGTTTCGCGACGTACGGCAGAAGATAGGCGTTGTTCGTGCCGAAGGTGAGCTTGTGGCTGTCGCCGGCGGCGACCTTCGCGTAGATGAAGCCTTCCGCGCCGCTGCCGCCCCCCTTGTTGGTGACGACGATGGGCTGCTCCATCAGCTTGTGCTTCGAGACGATCGACTGCACGATGCGCGCGAAGTTGTCCGTGCCGCCGCCAGGGGCAGATGTCACAACGAACTCGACCGGCTTGGTTGGCTTCCAATCCGCCTGCGCCACGCCGCCGAATGTCATCGCGACGGCGGTAGCGACCAACCATGAAGTCTTCTTAAGCATCGTTCTTCCTCCCTGTGAGTATTGTCAACCGATGGCGTCGGTTCTTCGAACTGGCTGTTTAGGAGCTGGCGGCCGCCAATCTGGGCTGCTCGTCAGAGCGGCGGGCCCGCACCTCGGCGCCCATGCGGATACCAAGGGATAGCGCCTCGCGGCTGGCGCCGAGGTTCGCGATGCCGCGACCGGCGATTTCATAGGCCGTGCCATGGGCGGGCGTGCAGATCGGGAACTCGAAACCGCCGATCAACGTCACGCCGCGGTCGAAGCCCATCAGCTTCATCGCGATCTGACCCTGATCGTGGTACATGGTGAGAACCGCGTCGAAATCACCGTTCTTGGCACGCAGGAAGACTGTATCCGAGGGGAACGGTCCTTCCACGGTAAAGCCCCTGGACTGTGCCTGGCGGACGGCCGGCTCGATGATGTCGATTTCCTCGGTGCCGAAATTGCCGCCGTCGCCCGCATGCGGATTAAGGCCGGCGACTGCGATGCGTGGCGGATTGAAGCCTGCGGCGCGCATGCACTGATCGGCCAGCGTCAGCGACCGCAGGATCGATTTCTCGGAAATGGCCGAGGCCACCTGCGACAGCGGGATGTGCGATGTGACGCGCGCGTTCCAGGTCTGTCCCAGGACGTTGAACTCGCTCGCCGCCACCGATGTCTTGAGAACGTCGCGCACGAAGCGGATCTCGTCGTCGTAACCCTCATAGGCCAGGCGCATCGCCTTCTTGTTGAACGGCGTGAAGAACACGGCATCCGCGCGGCCCGCCTGGGCCAGCAGCAGGGCGCGCCGGAAATTCTCGGTCGCGAACAGGCCGCCCTCGAGCGTGGCCGTGGCAGGGACGACCTGATCGGGGCTGAGGTTCTTGAGATTGATGAAAACCGGGCGGGTCGGGCGATCCGGAATCGCGTCCTCGGACTCAACAAGCTCCACATCCACCCCAACACCAGCGACGTTGGCTCCCTGCTCCAGGATGCGAAGGTCGCCGAAGGTCACGAGGTCCGCGCCGGAGCGGAACTCATCGGATGCGATGAGTTTGGCAGCCAGTTCCGGGCTGATGCCTGCTGGATCGCCCATCGCAAACGCGACGGTCGGCTTTTCTGACGGGGTCGGCAACGATTGAGCGCTCACAGCAACCTCTTCTCCGGATAACGCAAGGACATTAGCAGCCACGTAGATCGTACACAAGTATGCTGCATACAGAATTTTGTTTGCGCAGACACAGGAAATGGCTGTATAGAATGATCAAGACCCGTCAGGATTTGTGAGACAACGGCAAAGGATGGAACGAGCCATGGCATCTGAGGGCGCTGCCCTGCTGGTTGACGATCTCGATTCGCGTGGTCCGATCGTCCGCCCCACTCTCCACGATGCCATCGTGGCGCGTGTGCGCGACATGATCATTGAGGGCGAACTCACTCCGGGCACCCGGCTTCATGAAGGCAACCTCGGTAAGATGCTCGGCGTTTCCCGCACACCCTTACGGGAAGCCCTCAAGTTTCTCGTGAGCGAGGGCTTGCTGGAACTGTCACCCGGACGAGGAGCGGTTGTCCGCCAGTTCAGTGCGAAGGATGTCCGCGATAGCCTGATCGTACTGGGCAATCTTGAGGGACTTGCAGGACGGCTGGCCTGTGAGCACGCCTCCGACGCCGAAATCCGGGAAGTTCGTCAGCTCCATGACCGCATGATGGACATGTATGAGAAGCGCGACCGCCTGCCGTATTTCAAGCTGAACCAGAGCATCCATTCGGCCATTCTCCGCCTCTCCAAGAACGAGGCCCTGGTCTCGGTTCACAGCGTTCTGCAGGCCCGTCTGAAGCGCATTCGCTACATCGGCAACGAGGGACCCGAAAAATGGGCCGGTGCCGTGGCCGATCACATTGAGATGATCGAAGCCCTAGAGGCGCGCGATGCCGATCGCCTGTCGAAGATCCTGACCGCCCATATGGAAAAAACCTGGGAGCGCGTCAGGAACGCGATCTGAAATCTGCTGCCATTTGGTTCCTTTTTCCCAAAGGCCTCGACATGAGCCATGAGAGCCGACTTCGTGAAGCGATCTGCCTTTTCGGGCGTTCCCTGTTCGAACGCGGCCTGACTGCCGGGTCTTCCGGCAACATCTCGGCTCGCTTGAGCGACGGGGGCTGGCTGACGACGCCGACGAACAGTTCCCTCGGGTTTCTCGATCCCGCTCGCTTGAGCAAGCTCGATGCCGAAGGCCTTCTCATCTCGGGCGATGCGCCGACGAAGGAATTGCCGCTCCACACAGCGTTGTATGCGACGCGCGGGGATGCGGGTGCGATCGTCCACCTGCATTCCACCCATTCCGTAGCGGTCTCGATGTTGCCGGATGTCGACCCGGCCAATGCTCTTCCGCCCATGACGGCTTATTACGTCATGCGGGTCGGGCGCACGGCTCTCGTTCCGTATTATCGGCCAGGGGACCCCGCCGTGGCGGACGCGATCCGTGGACTTGCAGGGCGATATAGCGCCGTTCTTCTGGCCAATCACGGCCCTGTGGTGGCTGGCAAGGATCTGGAAGCTGCCGTCTATGCCACCGAGGAACTGGAAGAGACTGCGAAGCTGCGCCTACTCCTCCATGGGCTCAACCCGCGCCTGCTGACTCGGGCGCAGGTTCGGGATCTCGTGACCCGTTTCCATCTGGACGAGGCGATCACAGAAGACGCGCCTGACAGCACTCGGGAATGCTGCTCGACACCTCATCACCCTTCACATAAGTGCGGATGAACCGATGCCCCCCTTCTCGGCCAATCTAGGCTTCTTGTTCACCGAGTTCTCTGAAATTGAACGGATCGAGGCTGCGGCCGCAGCAGGCTTCAGAGCCGTCGAGATGCACTGGCCTTATCAAGTGCCTGCCGCTGAGATGCGCAGCGCCCTAAGCCGCAGCCAGGTCACCATGCTGGGATTGAACACGCCGGTCGGGAACGCGGCAGCCGGCGATTTCGGGCTCGCAGCCTTGCCGGGACGCGAGGGCGAGTTCGAGCACGCCATAGGCCAAGCCGTTTCCTACGGACATGCCATCGGCGCAACGGCCGTTCACTGCATGTCCGGTCTGGTTTCGCCGCATGCCGCTTCAGCCGCCGAGCGCGCCTTCGTGGCGAACCTTAGGCTTGCCGCCGACATGGCCACTCAGGCCGGCATGACAGTCCTTATCGAGCCGATCAATCACAGGGACAGGCCGGGATATTTCCTTCACACCATAGAGCAGGCCGCATCGATCATCGACCAAGTCGGCCGCCGGAACGTGAAGATCATGTTCGACTGCTATCACACTCAGATCATGCAGGGAGATCTCACGCGGCGTCTCAAGGATCATCTCGATCTGATCGGTCATGTGCAGATTGCCGCCGTCCCGAGCCGTGCCGAGCCAGATGAAGGCGAGATCGACTACCGCTATATCTGCCGATCTCTCGACGGCCTGGGGTATGGCGGCTGGATCGGCGCCGAGTACAAGCCTCGCGGCCGCACGGAGGATGGCCTCGGCTGGCTTGCGGCCTGGTCAGAAGAGCGAACCTCGAACGCCAGTGGAGCGTCAGCATGAAGCTCGGATGCATCGCCGACGATTTGACCGGAGCGACCGACCTTGCCCTCATGCTGGCCCGCGAAGGGCTTCGGACCGTCCAGACGATCGGCGTGCCACGCGCGGATCTCGACCTGTCGGGCGCGGATGCCGTGGTTGTCGCGCTGAAATCCAGGACCATTCCAGCCCAGGATGCCGTCGATCAGTCCTTGACCGCAGCGGAGGCCCTGAAGAAAGCCGGGGCGCGGCATCTGTTCTTCAAGTATTGCTCCACCTTCGACTCCACCGACGAGGGCAATATCGGGCCGGTCACGGATGCCCTTCTGACCTTCACGGACAGCGCCTTCACCCTCGCCTGCCCGGCATTTCCGGCTAATGGGCGCACGGTCTACAAGGGCCACCTCTTCGTGAACGGCGTTCCGCTGCATGAAAGCAGCATGAAGGACCATCCGCTGACACCCATGCGCGATTCCAATCTCGTGCGGGTGCTGCAACGGCAGACGAAGCGCTCAATCGGGCTCGTTGCCTTTGAGGATGTAGAAGCAGGGCCGGAGGCCATTCGTTCCGCCTTCGACCGTGAAAAGGCAGCCGGGCATCAAATCGTGATCGTCGATGCGCTGAATGATGCGCATCTTCGCGCCATCGGCCTCGCGGCCGCCAACTTCCCTCTCATGACCGGTGGCTCAGGCGTCGCCATGGGATTGCCTGCGGCCTACCGGCAGGGCGATCCTTCGACCGTGCCCTCCCCATCGACGGGGTTCGATGCCCCCACCGGCCGCAGCATCATCCTGGCCGGATCGTGCTCAAGTGCAACGAGAGGTCAGGTCAAAGCAGCCATCGAGGCGGGAATGCCTGCTCTCCGGCTCGATGCCATGGAACTCGCCTCAGGAGCCATGACGGCGCAGACGGCTCTCGACTGGCTCAAGACGCAGCCTGCGAGCGGACCGGTCCTAATCTACTCCACGGCAGCCCCTGAGGAGGTTCAAGCGGTTCAAGGCAAGCTCGGTCGCATGAATGCGGGGGAGATCGTCGAGAAAACCCTTGCCGAGATTGCGAAAGCGCTGCCCGACCTGGGCTTCGCTCGCCTCATCGTGGCCGGCGGCGAGACCTCCGGGGCCGTCGTGAACGCCCTTGACGTCGATGCGCTTGCGATCGGGCCCGAGATCGACCCCGGCGTCCCGTGGACCCGATCGTTGGCGGGGATCGATCTCGCCCTTGCCCTTAAGTCAGGCAATTTCGGAACTCCCGACTTCTTCCTGAAGGCTTGGACCATGCTTCGGTAGGCCTGAGGCCCAAAAGAACGATCCATTTGGCGGCACAGTAACCGGTGGCGACCATCCACCGGATGGGGAGAGATGCGCGATGAACTATCACGATTACTACGCCAAGGCGGACCGCCCCGTGGAGACCTGCGTCGTCGGCACAGGCGGCTTCGGCCAGAGCTTTCTCGCCCAGGCCCAACGCGTCCCTTTGATAAATGCCCGGATTGCCGTCGATCTCACCGCCGAGGGCGCCGCATCGGGGCTGAAGTCGGCGGGCGTCGACCCTCGAAAAATCCAGGTGTGCGAGTCGGCCCGCGATGCCAGAACCGCGTGGGAGCGCGGCGACTATATCGCGACGAATGACCTCGCGCTCGTATCGGAGCTGCCCTTCGATGTGGTCGTCGAAGCGACCGGCCAGCCGCAAGCGGCCGCCCGCCACGCCCTGCTCGCGGTTGAAGCCGAGAAGCATCTTGCGCTTGTCACGAAGGAACTCGACTGCGTTGTCGGGCCCGGCCTCAAGGCTCTTGCCGCCGAACGTGGCCGCATCGTCACGACCGTAGACGGTGATCAGCCGAGCCTGCTTATCGGCCTCGCCACTTGGGCCGAAGTCATGGGCTTCCACATCATCATGGCCGGCAAGTCCAGCGAATACGACTTCGTCTTCGATCCCTCGTCCCGCCGCCTGACCAGCAGCGAGCGCTCCGCGGAGAACGTGGATCTGGAAGGCCATTGGTCTCTCGGCGAGCGGGACGTCGGCGAGATTCTGGGCGCCAGGGACAGGGCCATTGCCGGTTTCCCGCAGCGCGCCGTGCCGGATCTCTGCGAACTCATGGTCGTTGCCAACGCCACCGGACTGCAGCCCGACCGTTTCGATCTCCACGCGCCACTAGTGCGGATCAACGAGGTCCCGACCATCTTCTCCCAGCGGGACGATGGGGGCATCCTCTCGGGCGATCGTCGCCTTGATGTGTTCCACTGTCTGCGCAAGCCCGACGAGATCAGCTTCGCCGGCGGCGTCTTCGTGGTCATTCGCTGCGACGATCCGAAGAGCTGGGACATGCTGGCCCAGAAGGGGCATATCGTCAGCCGGACGGGTGCGAACGCCATGGTCTTCCTGCCGCGCCATCTACTCGGGCTCGAGGCCGCCACCAGCATTCTCGACGCCGCCATCCATCAGACCTCCGGCTACGGCTCGGACTACAAGCCGCGCTACGACCTGATTGCCGTAGCGACCGAGGACCTTCGGGCCGGCACGGTTCTTTCCATGGGCGGACATCATCATACCATTTCTGGGGTGACTGCCGAGTTCCGGCCTGCCGGGCCTCTCACGGCCACGTTGCCCGCCCCATTCTATCTTGCGGCCGATTGCCGGCTTGCGGCTCCGATCTCCAAGGGGCAGGAAATCCGAATGAGCGATCTCGAGCTGCCGACGACATCGGCGCTGATGAGGCTGCGTCGAGATCAGGATGCACGCTTCTTCGGGCATCGGTCCGAATGAGCCGCACCCGGAGCACGTGATCAATGGCCTTTCTCTCCCTTTTGCGCCCCGACCGATTCACCATCGCCCTCGTGGCGACGGCGATCCTGGCGACGGTTTTGCCTGCGACGGGTGGCGCAGCGCCCATCCTCAAGATGGTGATCGTCGGTTCAATCGCGCTCCTGTTCTTTCTTCAAGGAGCTCGGCTTTCAAGAAAGGCCATCATCCAAGGGGCAATCCACTGGCGTCTTCACCTTATGGTGTTCGCCGCAACCTTCATCCTGTTCCCGATCCTCGGGTTGCTCACCAAGACCTATCTGCAGTCGTATCTCGCGCCAGGGATTGCACTCGGCATACTCTACCTTTGCTTTCTCCCATCCACGATTCAATCTTCGATTACCTTCACGTCCATCGCTGGCGGGAATGTCGCGGCAGCGGTGTGCAGCGCATCGGCCTCAAATGTCCTAGGCGTCTTTCTCACGCCCCTCCTCATGGGGTTCTTCATGCAGACGCAGGGAGGGGTGTCGTTCGAGGCAATCGGCGAGATCGTGCTGCAGATCCTCGTCCCGTTCCTCTTGGGACATCTCATGCGCCCGTGGATCGGACAATGGGTGGAGAGACGCCGGATGCTCACAGGGATCGTGGATCGCGGCGCGATCCTTCTGATCGTCTACTACGCTTTCGGCGAAGCCGCCATAGAGGGCCTGTGGCATCAGCTGGAGCCGAGGGATATGATCCTCCTTGTTGTTCTCAGTTGCGTCCTCCTTGCTGTAGTTCTCTTCATCACGACTACGGCGAGCCGGCTGCTCGGGTTTTCAACCCGGGATGAGGTCGCCATCGTGTTCTGCGGCTCCAAGAAGAGCCTCGGCAGCGGCGTTCCGATCGCGAGCATTCTCTTTCCAGCCAGCATGATTGGGGCGATCATCCTGCCCCTGATGCTGTTTCATCAGATTCAGCTTCTGGTCTGCGCCGTCCTGGCAAGAGCCTATGCGGAACGGACAGGCCGAGAGCCGAAGTCCGCGGAGCCCGCCGGGTAGAGGCATCGATTAAGTCGAGCCGACGGGCGTATCAGGTCGATGTTGGCTCGATGACCAATTCGAAGGTGACACAGACCGGATTGTCGCCGCGCACGATCTCACCGTCGAAGATCCTGCCCTGCATGTCGACCACATCGATATCGAGACTTGCGCGCGGCAGGTCGCTGACGTTAGTCACCCTGCCCTTTCTAATGAGAACCTCGGTGGCATGAGATTCGACGCGGGTTCCATCGGTAAAGCGCACCTCGTTCAGGCTGCCGATTCCATAGACATGAGCGGTAATGATTCGGTGCTCTGCGCAGATGGCCTCGATGGCGAGGCTGATGTCCTCATTCGGCCGAACCCTCGCCAACAGGACATAAGGGCCTGAAGGTCTTTTCGTCTCTTCGGAGATCGATAGCGGCTCGAACAAGGTGAAGTTCGTCTCGGGATCGGGCAAAGCCTTGAACGCTGCGGTTCGCGATCCGATTCCCACGACGGTAATCGGTTCCGCGACGATCGAGTGCGGCCCGAGCATATGACCCATCCGGCGGCCTTCACGGGAGTTCCAGATCCCGTGGCAGTGAATGAACAGCCTGCCATCGCGCCAGCCGACGATCGCACAGGCGCGATCGATGTCGACGATGCCTGCGGGCACGAATGTTTCGCTGTACCAAGCCGCATGAAGAGCATCCGGTGAGGCCGCCGGCATGACAAACTCGAACGGCTCGCAGCGTCCGCCCTTGAATTCCACGAAACCGCCGACGCACCCGAACTCGGCGAACCCCTTCGCGATGGCTGCATCGACAGCCTGACCCGGCTCAAGGGTGAACTGCAACGGGATGACCTCACCGGCAACGACACTTGTACGCTCGGGAGAAATCGGACCCGGGTGCTGGATTATCCTAGATGCCATCATCAACCTCTGGGCAGATCGTCAGTGAAGTTCAGACACGGCGCAGCTTTGGCCGCCGTCCACCGGCAGGCATACACCGGTGATGAACCTGGCTTCGTCGGAGGCCAGGAAAACCGCCGCATTCGCGATGTCCCAGGCGGTGCCCATTGTCCCGAGCGGCACGGCCGCGCTGCGTGCGGCCACCATCTCCTCGACAGAGGCATACTGCCCGGAAATCTGCTTGTAGATCAGAGGCGTATCGATAAGCCCAGGCATGATGCAATTGGCCCGAATGCCCTGACGAGCATATTGCATAGCAATGGCGACGGTGGCCTGGTTGACCGCCGCCTTGGCGGCAGAATAGGCGAAGTAGGGATAACCGGTCCAGCGTATCGCCGCGAGTGACGATATGTTGACGATCGCCCCTCCGCCCTGGCGCAGCATGTACGGAATGACCGCCTTGGACGTCCGGTACACAGGCCCTATATTCAGGTCCAAGGCCGCAGTGAACTGTTCCTCGCTCAGTTCGACGGGCCCGCCCATATGGGTCATGCCGACATTGTTGTGAAGGATGTCGATCCTGCCGAATTCTGCAATCGTTCGCTCGACCGCATCGTTGATTGAGATCAACTCCGTGACGTCAGCGGACAATGCCACGGCGCTGCCCCCTTCCTTGCCGATGATGGCCGCGGTTTCCTCGGCTGCAGCCTGGACGAGATCGATGCAGGCGACCCTTGCTCCTTCCCGTGCATAGGCAACCGCCGCGGCCTTTCCGTTGCCCCAGCCAAGCCCGGAGGATCCGGCTCCGAACACGATGGCAACCTTGTCTTTGAGACGCGCCCCCATCTTGACCTCACCCCTGCCCGCTGTGGAGGGATGCTGATGGGTTCGGTGCGGGGTTGAGAATACCCGCGATCGAGAACCCACCATCGACGCAGATCGTCTGCCCGGTGATGTAGCTGGACTTTCGCGAATCCAGCAAGAAAACGGCTGTTCCGGCGATCTCGTCCGGCGATCCGTAGCGGCGCTGTGGCACCGTGATCATCCAGGCTGCACGCACATCCGGCGTATGGACCTCCTGAACCAAGGGGGTTTCGATCGGCCCGGGGGCGATGGCGTTCACGCGGATCCCAAAGGAAGCCAGTTCCACCGCCATGACTTTGGTCATGGTGATGACGGCGCCCTTCGAGGCGCCGTAGGCCACACGCCCCTTGTTGCCCATGACACCGGAGACGGACGCAATGTTGACGATGGAACCGCCTCCCCGCTCCCGCATCAGCTTCGCCGCATCGCGGGCCACTACGAAACTGCCGATCAAATTCACCTCCAGCATCTTCCGAAAGAGATCGACATCCGTGTCGAGGGCGGGCACATCCCGACCAATCCCAGCCGAATTGACGATTCCTGTGATCGGTCCAAACTCCGCCTCGCAGGTCGCGATGGTGCGGACGACGTCGTCCTCGTCGGCGACGTTCATCCGCTCGAAGCGCACCCGGTTGTTGGATGGTGAGAGGACTTCCCTGCAGCGATCAAGGTTCTTATGGTCGAGATCCGCCACGATAGCCCGCCAGCCTTCCGCGAGAATGGCTTCTACCACTGCTAGCCCTATACCGGAGGCTCCCCCGGTCACGAGCACAGTCTGCTGCTGAGCCATGGTTCTCTCTCCTCAGGCGCGACCCATCTGGGCCTGGTCCTTCATGTCAGGTCGCACCGCGAATCGGTTGGACCAGTGGCAGACAACCGCGCTTCTCGAGCTCCGACCGAATGTCCTTCTTGGTGATCTTGCCGTAGGCGGATCGCGGCAGGGCATCCCAGAAGAACACCTGCTTCGGGAGCTTGTAGCGGGCGACCTTGCCTTCCATCCAGGCCAGGAGTTCGCTCTCGCTCACATCCGCCTGCGGTCGCCGTACGCAGACGGCCACGCCCACCTCGCCCCATGTTCTGTCCGGCACTCCAAGGACGGCGACTTCGGCGATGGCAGGATGCGTGAGGATCTTCTCCTCGATCTCGCGCGGATAGACGTTCGAGCCGCCCGAGATATACATGTCGGAGGCACGGCCGGTAATGTAGAGATAGCCTTCCTCATCCACGTGCCCCAGATCGCCCGTTCGGAACCAGCCATCCCGGAATGCCTTCGCATTGGCCTCGGGGTTGTCGTAGTAGCCGGCGAATACAGCCGGTCCGCAGACACAGATCTCTCCTGTCTCGCCGGGGGCAAGCTCCCGTCCCAACTCGTCCTGAATCGAGACCTGCATGCCCGTCCGCTCGTAGCCGCAGGTTCCGATCTTTACATCAGGACCATCATCCGGTTCATGAAGGGCCGGCGGCAGCACGGTGATGTTTCCGGTCACCTCGCCCAGCCCGAAATACTGGACAAGCACCTTCCCGAGCTTCCTGAGCGCATGCTTCTGGTCCTCCCGGTACATGGGAGCACCAGCATAGATCACGTAGCGGAGGGATGAATGGTCGTACGCATCCACGGAAGGGTGCTCGGTCAGCAGCTTCACGATGGTGGGAACGGTGAAGAGATTCGTGATCCGCCACTGCTCCACGAGCCTCCAGGCCTCGTCGATGTCGAATCGCTCGCTCGAGAGCATCACGGTCTTGGCTCCCCGCGCCACTTGCGTGAGCTGGTGAACGCCGGCGCCGTGCGACAGCGGCGCGACCACGAGAGACGCGTCCTGATGCGTCGTCCCGGGCATCAGATCGCAGAGGTGGTTCGTCACCACGAAGGCCATCTGACCGTGGGTCAGGACGGCGGCTTTCGGGCGCCCGGTAGTGCCGGACGTGAAAAAGAACCAGCAGGGATCATCGTGCTCAACCGATGCCATTGGCGCGCTCACGCCCGAGTGCCGCGCGACGAGTGCATCATAATCCTCGCCAAACGCCGATTCTCCGATGGAAATCACGAAGCGAATTGCGGGAGCAGCCTCACGTACGACTGCTGCATGGTCCGAGAAGTCGCGATGGCATATCAGGGCCGAGGCGCCGCTCGACTGGGCGAGATAGGCAACCTCATCCGGGGTTTGACGAAAATTCGCCGGCACCCAGACGGCCCCGATCTGGAAGCAGGCAAACATGGACTCGAACATCTGGTTGCAGTTCTTGGACTGCACCAGCACGCGATTGCCCTTCCCTATTCCCTTTGCAGCCAATGCAGTTGCCATGGCATTGACACGCTGCTTAAGCTCTGCCCAGGTCCAAGTCGCCTCGCCCCAGACAAAACCGATTTCCCCGCCATGGCGCCGGGCCGCTTGGTGCAGGAAGTTGGCCAGGTTCATGACCCGTCGGGACACGGGAAGAACGCCCCCGGAGGACACCTGAATGGATGCAGTCATCTATGGTGTTTCCAAAGACAGATTGTGACAGGGTGTGCCATCGGGCGACTTTCCTTTTTGCCGAACGGCTTGAATGATCGCCTCGCGATGTTGAGGCTGTCATCAGAGGAAAGCCGTCGAAATCCACGGTACAGTGGCGATGATTACCAGACCGACGATGAGCGCCACGAGGTAGGGCCAGATTGCCCCGATGGCCTCGTCCGGCGAAACATTGCCGATCTTGCAGGCCAGATAGAAGCCGATGCCGATGGGTGGCGTCATCAGGCCGATGTTCATCGCCGTAACGATGACCATCGAATAGTGGATGTCGTTGATCCCGAGGCTCTTCGCGATGGGAAACATCAGCGGAGCCATCAGGACGATGGCGGGAAGCCCTTCGAGCACGCAGCCCAGAATCATGAAGACCACGATGGTCACGGCCATGAAGCCGATCCAGCCTCCAGGTAGGCCGGTCATAACAGACGCGAGACCCTGAGCGACCCCCGCCTGGGTGATCGCCCACGCCATGGCAAGAGCGGTGCCGAGGATCAGCAGGATCGACCCAGTGAGCGCCGCGGTCTCGACCAGCATCCCGTAGAGTTTGCGCCAGCCGATGCCCCCATAGAGAACAATACCCACGAACAGAGCGTAGATGACCGCGATGGTCGACACTTCGGTAGCGGTCGCGACACCTCCGGCGACGGTGCTGCGGATGAGGAACGGCAGGACCAGCGCAGGAGCCGCAACGAGAAGCGTGCGGCCGATCAGGGACGCCGGCGCGCGGCGAACACCCTCCATGCTCTCGTGGCGGCACTTCCACCGCGCTAAAATCGCCAGCACGGCAAGGAGAACCATGGCGACGACGAAGCCACTGGTGAAAAGACCCGCAATCGATACGCCCGCGACGGATCCCAGGACGATCAGGACGATGCTGGGCGGAACGGTGTCGGCCATGGCGGCACCGGTCGCGAGAAGCGCGATCATCTCACGCGGGCTGTGACCACGCCGCTTCATCTCGGGGAAGAGCGCCGGCGCGACGGTGGCCATGTCGGAGACCTTGGAGCCAGAGATGCCGGACACCACGAAGAGCGAGCCGAGCAGCACGTACGACATGCCCGCGCGCACATGGCCGAGGAGCGAGGCCAGAAAATCGACGATGGCCTTGCCCATCCCGGTCGCATCGAGAATGCACCCCAAGAGAACGAAGATCGGAACCGACAGAAGGATGATGCCGGACATGCCTTCGTCCATCCGCCCGATCATGACGAAGGTCGGAACCTGGGTGGCAAACGCCAGATAGCTCAATGTGCCGATGCCGAAGCAGAAGGCGATGGGCACCCCGGCGACTAGGCAGGCCGCCACGAACACAACCAGGAACAGCAGGATTTTGGCGTTGCCCATTCTCACAAAAGAAGGCGATAAGAACCAGAGCGCAGCGGCGACCCCAACGATCAGGAGAGCCGCGACGGCGAGGTCGCGCCATTCTGAGCCTTTCAGCGCATAGGCTGTCACGATGCCCAACATCGCGACCATGCCGAAGGGAATAGCCGCCACGCGGAAGGTGTTCGGGATGTTCAGCGCGGGGGACGTGATGTACCATTCCTCCAGCGCGTAATCGAAAGCCGGCACCATCAGGCAGAGAAGGAAGGTCGCGATCACCAGGAGAGCAAAGGCCTGCAGGAAGCCCTGAAGCCGTTCAGGCATCTTGTGCAGGAACAATGTCAGCCTGAGGTGCTCGTTGCGGTCGAGCGCGATGGCAGATCCCAGCATCGCGAGCCACAGAAAACAGATCGACGCAACTTCGTCGATCCATACGACGGAAAGCGAGAAGACATAGCGGGAGGTCACGCCCGCCAACAGAAGCGCGACGATGGCGACCAGCAGACCGGAGGCGACAATCTCCACAGGCTTCAGAAAGCGCGACCCTGAGCGAACCTCATCACTTTCCGCGATGATAAGAGGTTCCGATGCAGGAAGAGCCTGTGCGGAGGATGTCATGTCCAAACATTCCCTACGATTCTCCGGACGCCGCCCAACCGAGCTGGCTGTCCGTCACGGGAGCACCGGGTCTCTGCGCTACGCGCGGTGAGACCCGGCATCCAAGGTCCGATCAGGCCAAGGAGCCGACTGCCCGCTCAAGCAGAGCCCATGCCTCGTCGCCGTATTTGCCCTTCCATTCCGAGTAGAAGCCGGCCTTGCGCAACTTGTCGCGGAAGGGCCCCGGATCAGGCTGGTTGAAGATCATACCCTTTGCGGCGAGTTCCTGCTGAAGGGTTCCGTTCAGCTTGGCTACATCCTCACGCTCTTTTACGCCCGCAGCGTTGATGTGCTTGGCCACAATAGTACGCACATCCTCAGGCAGCCGCTCCCATGCGCGCCGGTTTGCCAGAAACCAGAACCCGTCCCACATATGGTTCGTCAAAGAGCAGTACTTCTGCACTTCGTTGAGCTTCGCCGTTGAGACGATGGCGAGCGGATTTTCCTGACCGTCAACGACCTTGGTCTGAAGAGCCGTATAGACCTCGTTGAAGTTGATCGATGTTGGCGCCGACTCGAACGCCTTGTACATCGACGTCCATAGCGGAGAGACCGGCACCCGGATCTTGAAGCCTTTCAAGTCGTCAGGCGTATTGATCGGCTTCGTGGAGGACGTCGTCTGCCGGAAACCATTGTCCCAGATTTTGTCCATGACCACTAGGTTCGCTTTGGCAATCTGCTGACGGACATAAGCTCCAAGGTCACCATCCATCGCCTTCCAGACCGTCGCATAGTCCGGGAAGGCGAAACCGATTCCATTGATGGATGCCGCCGGGACGAGGGTCGACAGGATCAGTCCTGAAAGCGTGAAGAATTCCACGCCGCCCGAGCGCACTTGGCTAAGGGTGTCAGTGTCGGATCCCAGCTGGCTGCTCGGGAAGATCTGAAGATCGAAGCGGCCATTCGTCTCCACCTTGATCGCCGCAGCCATCTCTCGCGCCCGTGCATTCATCGGATGGGAGTCAGGCAGGTTGTTTGCATATTTGTAGGTAAACTCGGCCTGCTGCGCCCGCGCGATGAACGGCGCCCCGACAAGGGCCCCGGCGAAAGCGGTCGAGCCTGCAGTGAGCAACCGACGGCGAGACAAGATCATGTAACCCTCCTGGTTGGAGTCCCATGGGATCTCCAGGCTTCCTCAAACCTTGGTCCATATGTCGGACCATACTTCTTTCTGACGCGCCACGTATCGGGCGTTTTCATTGGCCCTAAAGGAGGCACTCTGATACCCTACATTGTCAACGAAAAACTGCTCATCAAGAGAAAACCACAATCCAGTGTCATCAAAGGTCCATATGCTGGAACAGCACAAGACCCTGTCAGGCAAGATTGCTATCCAAGGTATCAGAAGTGCAGCCGCTAACGGAGCACAGGCGATCGACAGGGCTGCAACCCTGCTCCTGCTCGTCGGGCGAGCCGCATCTTCAGGTGCCCGCCTGTCCGATTTGGTCGAGCAATGCAATCTTCCGAAGCCGACCGTCCGGCGGATGCTTCTCGCCCTCGTGCGGGCAGGGCTGCTGGACCAGGATCTCGAGACGAGGCGCTACTATCTGGGCCCGGAGATCCACGTTCTCGGAGCCCTGGCGAGCACTCGTTTTGGCATCCACTCGATCTCGCTTCGGTCACTCGTGAAGTTAAGCCAGCAGACCGGTGACACTGCATTTCTTTCGGTGCCGCGGGACGTCTACTCCATCTGCGTGCATCGGGAAGAAGGTCCGTTTCCAATCCGGGTTCATGCCCTTCATGCGGGAGACCGTCACCCGCTTGGCGTGGGAGCAGGAGGCTTGGCTTTGCTCGCCGCTTTGCCTGACGAGGCAGTGGAGGAAGCGCTGGCTGCCAATGCCGACGTATTGGCAGAAAAGTATCCGCCCTTCTCTCCCTCGGTCCTGCGCAGTCTCGTTCAGGACACTCGAGCGAGGGGCTATGCTCTAAACCCCGGCATGCTTCTTTCGGATTCCTGGGCCATCGGCGTCCCGATCCGAGGCTCGGACGGCAAGCCGGTCGGCGCCCTATCCATTGCAGCAACCGAAAGTCGTTTGACTCCCGAGCGCCAACTTGAAATCGTCCCCCTTCTCAAGAAAGAAGCTTTTTGGATTGAGACTCGCTTGAACGAGGCTGACTCTGGCGAGAAACAGGTTCGCATTCGGCGAAACCAACCATGATGGAGTCCACCGTCTCTACTCCGGCATAATCATCGGAGCCCTCGGCGGCTGTGGAAGCCTATTCGAGCAGCACACGAGCGCCTATTGGAGCGCAACCGTCGGCCACTGGCACTGTGCGTTTCGTGGAGTTCGAGCCAAGCAGCCGAATATCCTATGGAGTCAAGTGTTTCTCATTATCGATTTTCGAGATCAGGACGATGCGGCTCTTGATTCCATAGAACCAAGCTTTTCGCGGGCGATGCAGCCATCGCACCGGATAGTGGTCTAACTCCAGAAGTTAAAGTCCGAGACCTTGACGCAGTCCGGTTCGGTCGCGATCGCAACGAGCACATATGAGGCGAATGCATCGGCTGCGCGCGAGACGGTGTCCGGACCGACCGCGGACCCAGCCTGAAGCGCGCCTGCACTCCTACCAGAACGACAGTTATGCCATGCGCTTTGGGCCTAAGCCGCAAAGCACAACGTTGCAGGAGTACAACCAACACAGATTGAAGTATGTTCAACTGCTCTGCAACTGAACACCCGAGGTACTCCGAAGAATGGAGATCGCCCGCTCCTAGACTCCTATCGATTCTTTACGATCCCCAGCAGCCTGCTCGTAGCCGTCATGATGACTGTTAGGTGAGGACCGTTAAGCCGGATAAACTTTCGCCAAACCGCTGTCCCAATGCAGTCGCCTAACTGTATTCCAAGCTTGAGTTGCATCTCAAACCGTGAGGGCTTTGCCCATTCACTGTGGTGTCCTTGTACCCTTGGCGAATGCGACGTTTAACTTCTCAGGCCTACCACGTTGAGCGAAAGACTCGATCACTTTGGCGAGGTATGATCGGCATGCTGATTTGAACTATTCAAAAGTTGGATAGTCAGAACTGCACCGATATTTGGCGGTATCAGACACTCAGCAAGCAATGCTGTATATGCTTTTATGTCTATTTCCCGACTTCCGACGTAGTCTTCCCATACACCCAAATATCCACCGCACGCCACTTGCTTCCGCACAACGTTGAATGTTTCATGAATTCACCCCGTGTGAACGGCAATCCCGTTCATTGGAGGGATCTGCACTTGCGCATGTTTGCGCCCCAAGCGATCGGGATCCACATATGACTCTGGCTGCTGACCTGAGGTCCGAGATCATCCCGGTCCTTGAGAATGACGGCTTGGAAATTCTGGCCTTCAGGCTCGATTCTGAGCCGGATCTCATGCAGGGCATCGACACTTGTTTGAGCGAAGACGAACGTCGGCGTGCTGAAGGTTTGGTGTGGGAACGTGACCGTCGCCGCTATGTCGTTACCCGAAGCCGGTTGCGTCATCTCCTCGCTTCGAGGCTAGGGATCCCGCCGTCCGACATCGAGCTGAAGTACGGTCCGCAAGGAAAGCCTCGACTCTCGCCCCGAATGTCTGTCCGCGATCTGCACTTCGGCGTATCGCGGTCTGACGATTTGGCTGTCATCGCTTTTTCACGCGCGGGGGAAGTCGGGATTGATATCGAAGCAGTTCGTCCCTTGGCCGAAGCCGACGATATCGCGTCGCTATGCTTTACAAAACCTGAGTACGAGTCCTATTGCGCCCTCGGACTGGAGAAGCGATTGGAAGGTTTCCTTCAGCGGTGGACCCGGTTGGAAGCCATCTCCAAAGCATTGGGGTGCGGCTTAGGGTGCTCGTTTCCTTCGGATGACAACGACTGGACGATTCATCCATTCGCACCGGAACCGGGATACATCGGGACTGTGGTCTTTCATAAGTGATTGGAGGGTCCCTATGAATACGGCTGCTATGAAAATACCGGACCTTCTGTCTGATCTCGCAGGCAAAGACATCAAAGTCTGGTTAGAGGGCAATCAACTGCGGTGCAGCGCACCTGCGGGCGCTCTGACGCCGGAGTTCCGCGATCAACTGCGCGACCGGAAGAGCGAGATCATCGGGTTTCTGAATATGGCTGCGGCAGCCACCCAGCAACAGCGGGCGATCGTGCCGCTCCAGCCCCGGGGGACACGCACGCCCATCTACGCCGTGCCCGGACACGCTGGAGCCGTCTTCTCGTTTTCCGATCTCTCGAAGCGCCTGGGCGAAGAGCAACCATTCTTCGCACTGGAGCCGCCCGGCCTTGACGGGCGGACTGAGCCTATGGAGCGCATCGAAGACATCGCCGAATATTTCGCCGAACAGATCCTGGAATATCAGCCGGTCGGCCCGTACGTTATCGCCGGCTACTGCTCCGGTGCCTCGACGGCATTCGAGTTGGCGAAGCTTCTCAGTCAGCGCGGAGCGGAGGTTCAGTGCTTGGCCCTCTTCGGTCCTGTTCACCCGAGTACGTATCAGACGTCCTCCCGACTGCTGTTCTTCGAATCCAAACGCCGAGCCGGCGCGGTTGTTCACCACATGCGGAAAGCGGCGGAGCAGCCTTCCTTAGAGGCAAGCCTTCGCTATGTCGGCGATCGTCTCGGGTATCTCGGCGGTCGTCTTCGCAATCGTAGCAATGGCCTGCGACCGCTCCTCGCCTATCTTGGTGCACGTGACGAGTCGGTCAAGGCTGATCCCGTACTGGTGCGCAGAGCCCGGCTTGCAGCCACGGCCACAAAGGCAGTGCGGCGGTACAATCCCACTCCATATTTGGGCCGTGTGTGCATTTTCCTTCCGAACAAGGCCTGGGTGCGATCCGGAGCTAGGCCGCTCCGATGGCTCGAGGCAGCGCCCCGGACTGAGGTCTATTACGGGCCGAAGAGCTGTTACGGCCCGCTTATGCTCCAGGAACCGGACGCGCCGGCCATTGCCGATCTGTACCGCCAGTCGGAGCGCGGAGTCGAGGAAACCCCATGAACCAGATCCTGCCTTCCATGTTGCAGAGCGTCACTCCTCCCCTCCTAAGCGACCATGATCGTCGAACGCTGGTCGTTGAGTACAACGCCACGGCCGCGCCCTATCCGTCGGACAGGACTATCGTCGATCTCTTTCGAGCACAGGTGGCGCGGGCCCCCGACACAGAAGCAATTCGCTTCGGCGACGAAAAGCTGACGTTCCGGGAGTTGAACGAGCGCTCGAACCAGATGGCCGCCCACCTAACCTCAACCGGTGTCGGGCCTGGACAGATCGTCGTCGTACTCATGGAACACTCCATCGAGGTTGTCGTCGCTATCCTTGGAATTCTGAAATCTGGCGCCGCCTACGTGCCGCTAGATGCAGCGACTCCGAAGGGGCGCCTTTCCACGATCCTGAAGGACATCGCTGAGGGAACCGGCGGAGTCGCCCCGGTCGCGATCACACAGGCGCACCTGCAATCTGCCTTTTCGCCCGACCTCGCAGAGGTCTTCGTACTCCACGCCGACTTCCGGTCCATTTCGTCCCACTCCGAAGCGGACCTTCCGTCTGCAGTCGCTTCGGACGGCACCGCCTACATCATCTTCACATCCGGTTCGACTGGCGTGCCCAAGGGCGTCATGATTAGTCACCGAAGCCTGGTGAACTACATCTGGTGGGCCTCCCAGGTCTACAGCCCCGGCGAACGCCTCGCTTGGCCCTTGTTTTCCTCGCTAGCTTTCGACTTGACCGTTACGACGCTCTTCACGCCTCTCGTCACGGGCGGCCGTATCGTTGTCTATTGCGGCGATCCCGGCGCGCAGGGCATGGTCGTGCTCAAAGTCATCGACGACAACGCCGTCGATATCGTGAAGCTGACACCAGCCCATCTTGCGATGATCCGCGATCGCGATTTGCGTGCCACGCGGATACGCAAGTTCATTGTGGGCGGCGAGGACTTCAAGACCGAACTGGCCCGGGACATAACGAAGGCCATTTCCCACCCGGTCGAGATCTACAACGAGTACGGACCCACCGAAGCCACAGTGGGCTGCATGATCCACCGGTTCGACATCGACCGGGATCTGTCCCCGTCGGTGCCGATCGGCACTCCAGCTGCCAATGCCGGGATCTACGTCCTCAACGATCTGCATCAGCCCGTTCCGCCCGGGAACATCGGTGAGATGTTCATCGCAGGAGACGGCCTCGCGCAAGGCTATTTCAATCGCTCCGACCTGACGAAGGAACGGTTCGTCACAACAACCGACCCTCGGAATGGCACTTCGATGCTGCGGCTGTACAAGACGGGCGACCTCGCCCGCTGGAATTCAGAAGGCCTCCTCGACTTTCTCGGCCGCGCCGATCACCAGGTGAAAGTCGGCGGTGCTCGTGTGGAACTGGGCGAAATCGAAGCCCGCCTCCTGAAGCACCCGGACATTCAGGAGTGCGCCGTCGCCGCCATCACCGCAATAGCCGCGAAGCCCGCGACGCAACTGCGTTATTGCGAGCGGTGCGGCCTCTCATCCGACCTGCCTGGCACGACGTACGACGAGGCCGGCGTCTGCAGCCTATGTCGGGCCTTCGACACCTATGTCGACAAGGCTCAAACCTATTTCAAAACACCGGACGACCTCCAGGCCCTTATTGCCGAGATGAAGGCCAACCGAAATGGACCCTATGACTGCATCGTGCTGCTGAGCGGCGGCAAGGATAGCAGCTTCATGTTGTGCAAGCTCGTTGCCATGGGCGTGAAACCGCTCACCTTCACTCTGGACAACGGCTTCATTTCCGAGGAGGCAAAGGCGAACATCAGGCGACTCGTGAACGGACTCGGCGTGGATCACCACTGGGGAAGCACGCCTTATATGAACGAGATCTTCGTGGATAGCTTGAAGCGGTTCGCGAATGTCTGCAACGGCTGCTTCAAGACGATTTACACTCTGGCCACGAACTTCGCCCGCGAGAAAGGGATCGGTTACATCGTGACCGGCCTGTCACGTGGCCAGTTCTTCGAAACTCGGCTGACGGAAGAAGTCTTCAAGCGGGACGACTACGATCCGGCCCGCTTAGATTCCCTCGTGACGGAAGCGCGCAAGGAGTACCATCGTCGCGAGGATGCGGTGTCGCGATATCTCGATGTGGATGTATTCCGCGGCGACTCCGTGTTCGAGGAGGTGAAGTTCATCGACTTTTACCGATATTGGAGCGTTCCGCTGGAGGATATGCTCGAATTCCTGAAGACGCAGGCGGGATGGAGTCGGCCTGCAGATACTGGGCGCTCGACGAACTGCCTCATCAACGATGTCGGCATTTACATACACAAGAAGCAGCGGGGATACCATAATTACGCCCTGCCCTACAGCTGGGACGTTCGACTTGGCCAGAAGACGCGCGACGAGGCCATCGACGAGCTGAACGATGAGCTCGACGTGACCCGCATCAAAGAGATCATGGCCAAGATCGGCTACATTGAACCGGCTGCGACCGACGATGGCATTGCCCGCCTCGTAGCCTACTATGTCTCTCAAAAAAGCGTGAGCGTCGCAGATCTGCGAACGCACCTCGCCGAAGTGTTGCCCGAATCAATGCTGCCGACGCACTTCATTCGCTTGGAACGGATGCCGCTCACGATTAACGGCAAAATCGACCGCGCCGCGCTTCCCGAGCCGACGGCAGAGAACATCCAGCCCACGCAGGAGTTCATCGCCCCGTCGACAGCAACGGAGAAGACTCTGGCTGCCCTGTGGTGCGATCTGCTGAAGATCGAGTCGATCGGTCGCAACGACAACTTCTTCAGCCTGGGGGGCCATTCACTCCTCGTGATGCGAGCGGTATCGCGTATACGGGAGGCCTTCGGCGTCGACATGCAGCTCCGTAATCTCTTCGAACGTCCGACAGTGGCGGGACTCGCAGAAGTGATCGACGGAATGCTCTGGATGGCCGAGACACGAACCGCCTCGACGTCTGAGGGACCTAGGGAGGAAATCGAGATTTAGCTCGCGGGGAGGTCTTCGAAGGGTGCCGTTCAGCCACTTGGGACGGACGGCATTATGCTGAACCGGTCAGTAAAGCGGGTGATGTGTATGGACAGAGCTGGGGGAATAACCCGGGGATCTGGACTGCCTTGGGCGACGGGAGAATACGAGCTTCTGCGCGATCAGGTGCGCCGGTTCGTGGAGAAGGAGATCAAGCCCCATGCGGACCGTTGGGAGGAGGAAGGATTCATCCCCCGACCCGTCCTGCGTCGGATGGGCGAACTCGGCTTCTTCGGCATTCGCTACCCTGTCGAATACGGGGGCTCCGGAATGGATGCAGTTGCGTCAACGGTGTTTGCCGAAGAACTCGGGCGCTCGACCTATGGCGGCGTTGCCATCGCGACGCTGGTGCATACCGATATGGCCTCCGTGCACGTCTTCCATGACGGAACCAAAGCGCAACGAGAACGCTGGATGCCAGGCATCGTCAGCGGCGAGGTGATTACGGCAGTCGCCATCACGGAACCGGATGCCGGCTCCGATGTAAAGGCTATCCGGACACGAGCCCGCCGAGACGGCGATTCCTACGTTCTTGATGGCGAAAAGCTCTATATCACGAACGGTGTCTATGCAGATCTCTATTGCGTCGCCGCCAAGACTGACCCATCGGCCGGAGGCCACGGGATCACCATGTTCCTCGTAGAGAAGGGAACGCCGGGTCTTAACGTCGCCCGGGCCCTCGACAAGCATGGCTGGCGTTCCTCCGATACCGCAGAGCTTGTCTTCGACAGCTGCCGCATCCCGGCCGAGAATGTCCTCGGCATGGAAGGCCAAGGCTTCTACTCGATCATGCGCAACTTTCAGAACGAGCGCCTCGTCCTCGCTGCCATGGCGATCGGAGCGGCTCAGGCGGCAATCGACATGACGCTTGCCTGGGTGCGAACCCGCAGAGCCTTTGGGGGTGTCCTGTGGGACATGCAGGCGATCCGCGAGCGCCTCGCCATGCTCGCCACGAAAGTGGAGGCAGGCCGCCAGTTCCTGTATGCCACCGCCTGGCGCATGGCGGCGGATGAGGACTGCATCCGCGAGGTTTCGATGGTAAAGGCCTTCTGCGGAGAGCTCGTCAATGAAGTCATGTATACTTGCGTGCAATTCCACGGCGCCATGGGCTTCATGCGCGAGAGCCCAATCGAGCGCATGGCGCGCGACGCTCGCGTTCTCTCGATCGGCGGCGGTGCGACCGAAGTCATGCTGGAGGTCGTCGCGTCGATTTCGTGAGTGAAATTGAGACAGCGAATGGCTGGCTCTACGACATCGTGGTTAGGACAATGCCGCGTCGAAGCTGACTTACTCGGCCTCCAACATCATCTCAGGTCTCCCAGGGACCAGTCCGCATTGGGACTGCTCTACCCAAGCAGCAGCCGTGGGTGACTTCACCTTTTGCTGAGAGTCCCGATATAGTGCGATCGAAGGACAGGCACTTTTTTGAACAATGGATAGAGCTGCTCCGTATGACGACCGAGCCTCTCGGCTATTGGAGGAAGGAGGGTCGTTGACCTGAGATTGAGAGTGAAGTCTGGAAAGAGCCGGCGAATGCGCGCCTTTGTCATGGCTTTCACATTAGGATTCTGAGGATTTGGATAACGAAGATCATACCAGATAATGGCGCCGTCCGGCTTGAGCAGTCGAGTGATGGTTCTGGCGATGTTGTCCGACATTGATTCGTCCAGAACAGAGGAAAAGACTGTAAAGGCTGAGATGAGATTGAAGGATTCATTGGGAAAGTTGAGCGCTTCCGCATTCGCCACTTCGAATGTAAATTCAGGATGTTTGTTACGTGCAGCAGCAATCCGATCAGCGACAAGATCGATCCCGAATAGATTATCGGCTTGAGCTCCCAACTCGGAAAATCGACTCAGGAGAGTTCCATTTCCACATCCTATGTCCAGGATCCTGGCTTCGGCGAGTGAGTGCCGGCGTTCCTGGTTGAGAATATTGCGCAGTTCTCGATAGCCTTCCGAGATCATATAATCTCGACCCGCATTCGGGCTATTCCACTTCCCGTGCTTCCTATAGTTTTCATAGGCTTGGCGTATTCGGTCAACCTCTGCATCACTCATTTTTCGCCTCGTCGTAGTTTAGGCGCAGCACTTTGAGATAATGGATCAGTTCGCGATACTGTTAGGTCGCCCCCAAAGCTCTTCGCTGCAGTAGCCGACTATGGACCCATAGAAGCGAACGCTCATGAGGTGCGCTCGCGGGCGGCCAATGTGGCAATGGCGAGTGTGATTGCGATGATCGAATCAGAAAACCGGAGCAGCAAAACGTCATGCGCGGACGACATCTGGATGATGAGAATCGTCGTAAATCCAAAGATGATCCCGCGATACTTTGAATTCCTCCCGGCAATCACAGGCCACGCCAAGAAGCACAGGAAAACCATAAAGGAAACAAGGCCGCTCTCTCCCAAGATCGTCAGAAAAGTGTTGTGGATGCCCAACCATCTGTTGGTTTCGAGGCCATTCAGGACTTTCCGAAGCCCGCCTTCCATGGCGTGAAATTCGCCCAATCCGGCGCCCCAGGGAAAAACATCCTTGATCTTGTGGAATCCGAACTCAATAAGAACTGTACGTCCCGTCGTCGTCCGCGCACTGACCTCACCTCCGGCCAGATTGAGCACATCCGCCAATCTCTCGCGCTGATCCCACGATAACCTAAATAGATCGTGTTCGTAGACGAACCATAGTGCGCCTCCTCCCATGGCGACCGCCACGGAGAACAGCAAGATGCTTCCCATCGATCGTCTCGTCAGCACGAACGCGGCCGTCAACACCAATCCTCCAAGCATAGCCGCTTTTGAGAATGTCATCACCAGCGCCAGGATGGCGATGCCGGATTGCACTACCTTCCAAACAAGGCTCCTTGCGGGAAGCACCACAATCAGAACAAGGCAGTATAAGGCAGCCGTGGCAGCTTGGTTCGGATTCTCGAACAGGCCCGATGCACGTTCTGCTTCTTCCATAGGTGCAGAGTATATGGCATCGGCGGCATTCACTGCCTGATACTGCTGCAGGGTGCTCGAGAATATTGTGCCGACACATGCTATAAGTGTGAGATATTTGAAAATGATCAGAACAGACAATACCTGTGGTTCATCAAGAGAGACAATCCAGAAATACAGCGCAGAGACCAGCAAAAATGTAGCGAAATAAAGCCGCACGTAAGATAGATCGATTGAAATTGTTTCAAATCGCGGCATCGAGCCCATTATGAGATATAGCGCTATGGTCGCTGCAAATAACAGGTAGATGAATGACAGATGCCGCAATCTAGCGTATTGGAGGGTCAAAATTATAGTCAAGGCGAGGACGAGCGGAGACAGCATCTCAGCCTCGCCCATGAACATTGCGGCGACAGCATTCAAATTCAGCCCAGTAAAGCACAACAATCCCAATCCGAATGGATTGAGTAGTAAGCTCGGCACGGAATGCGATCTGATTGTCTCTGTACCGGCCAGCACCTCCGCCTCCCCTATTTCAGCTTCTCATCATGGAAAAAAAGCTTTCACTCTGAGAAGGCGTCTTCGTAGCGCTTCTAGCATTCGCAACCGACTGCTTGAAGACATCCTGAATTTTGATGATCGTTGAGAGCTGATCTTTTCTAGCGCCATTTCATACTGTGTAACGATATGGCGCACGTCGAAGCTTCCGACGACTTCCGATGCAACCCGACATCGTCCCCCGTTTGTGAATTGATCGATTTCCTCGGCCAGAGCAGACGCGCTGTAATCCAGCGAGAGACGGCATTCCTGAATATCCTTCAATATATATTTCAAGCCTGCCACCGGTGTCGCAACCACAGGAGTGCCGCACGACAGAGCTTCTAGGACGACATTTGGGAATCCTTCGAAGCGTGACGACAGAAAAAATCCATCTGCCTGCGCAAAATAAGGATACGGATTTTGGATATACCCAAGCAACCTCACGCGATCCTGCAGCTTACGTTCTTCAATCAAGCGTCTGAGGGAGTGCCGTAAGGTGCCATCACCAAGAATGGTCAAAGTGACATTCTTGTTCTTTGAAAGGCCCACGGCTTCAATTGCAATATCAAAGCCTTTTTGATCCTCGAGGCGCCCGGCTGCCACAAAATTGAAGCAGCGGGAATCAAATCCCGTGTCAACAATCTGGTTAGCCCGTTTCCGAATGAGATTGAGGTCCAGCGGATTGTGTATCACGACTGCTCGCTCATCTCTCCAGTCGAGAGACTTACGGAAATCTTCTTCCATGGCATGGGACTGAAACACGAGAAGGTCGGCGCTGCAGACCGAAACCTTGTTAAGCAGTCGCCAAATGAACGGACGTTTTCGAGTTTGCAATTCGGCACTGAAGAGAATCGCCGGACGTGCGACAAAGGCGGTCCGTTTTGGCCAAAACAGCTTGGTACTTCCAAGCGCAACATTCATATAATCGATTGTCGAGAAGACCAGGTCCGGCTTTACCTCCCACAGAAGCCGTAAAGCACCCACGAGTCCGAACCGGAGACGCGAAGCTTTCAGGTCGTATATCCTGATATCCGATGGAAGATCGTCCGTGAGAGCAGCTCCTTTCTGATTGACGACCGCTAATGACACATCGAACCTGTCCCGCGACAGATTTCTCAGCAAAGTCAAGACGACCCGCTCAGCTCCTCCCGCAGCCAGGCTCGGAAGGAAAAACAGGGCACTGATCTTCTTAGCTGCCATAGCGTGCCTGCCATGCGCGAAACATCAATACACGCCACAGGTGGTCCGCGTAGTTCCATGTTCCGGATTGGTGGTCATCCCACATCCTCGTGATGTTCTCCTTGTTGAGAATGTCATCCTGAAGACTCTCCGAGAACAGTAGATCAGCCGCCCAAGTCTTCAACGGCCCTCTCAGCCATTCGCCAATCGGCACACCGAAGCCCATCTTGGGACGATCAACGATCGAACTCGGAACGTAGGAGTTCAGAATCTTGCGCAGGGGCCATTTCGTCTGACCGTGCCTAACTTTGTACGAAGACGGCAGAGAGAAGGCAAACTCGACGACCCTGTGGTCGAGCAAGGGTAGCCGGGTCTCAAGGCTTACCGCCATGGCAGCCCTATCTACCTTCGTGAGGATATCAGTTGGAAGATACGTCACGGTGTCCATCGCTGACACAAGTGAGAGCATGTCCCGCGCGCCAGAAACCGGGAAGTTCGAAGCTCCGATATCATATGCGGATGCTTCCTTTAACATTGAACTCCAATAGTCCGGGCGGAAGGAGAACGCCATGTAACGATGAGTCGGACTTCCCAGCGCAAACATCTCCGCTAGTGCCCCGAGACGGTTTGCGGCAGCCTTGGACGATCGGCCGACAGGAAGCGCTCGCAAGCGCATCATTGCGGAGGGCGAATTAAATGCGAACAGTAACGCGCCGAGAAGAGGCTTTCCCGGGATGCGCTCGATGGCTGCTGCGGTGCGCTGCCGTTTATAGCCGCAAAAGAGCTCGTCTCCTCCATCACCACTCAACGCGACTGTAACGTCCCGCCGGGTCAGCCGGGCAAGAGCTGCTGTGGGTATCTGAGAACTATCGCCAAAAGGCTCATCCCATATCTCAGCGAGATGAGGGACAACTGCGAGTGCTTCGGACGACGTGATCGTCATGTCTCGATGGTTCGTACCAAGGCACTGGGCAACAGCTTTGGCGTGATGAGCTTCGTTGAAGCCAGCCTCCTCGAAACCAATTGTATAGGTTTGGACCGTTTGGCTTGATACCGACTGCATGAGAGCGACAATGGTGCTGGAGTCGATACCTCCGGATAGAAAGGCACCCACGGGAACATCAGCAACCATTTGCATACGAACTGCCTGAACAAGGAGATGTCTGAGCTCCTCCACCGCATCATCGGGCGTTCCTCGAAAGACTTCGGTATTTAGCGCTGTTTGGAGGGACCAATAATACTCTGTCTTGATATCACTCGCAGAAAATGATCCTTTCATTTGCAACGTAAGCAACTGACCAGGCTCAAGCTTGAAGATTCCTTCATAGATCGAGTAAGGAGCCGGGATTGCTCTTTGGTAGAAATACTGCCACAGGGCAGTCGGGTTGATCGTCGGCGCGAAATCGGGAATTGCCTGTAAGGCTTTCAACTCAGACGCAAAGACAAACATTCCATTGACGTACCCATAATATAGCGGTTTCTCCCCGAGACGGTCACGAGCCAGTATCAGAGTACGATCCAGGCGATCCCATAGCGCGAATGCAAACATTCCGACACATCGGTCAAGAGCGCCGCGAACGCCCCATTTTTCAATAGCGGCCAGCAGAGTCTCCGTATCGGATCCACCCTTCCAGCATGCTTGCCGCATCAGAACATCGCTGCACTGATGAAGGACTGGACCTCCCGGCAAAGTCTCTTCCAAGGTTTTTCGTATGTCATTATGATTGTAAATTTCGCCGTTGAAGACGAGCACGTAGCGCCCGCTATGGGAAAACATCGGCTGGTGGCCAGCTGGCGACAAATCGATGACGCTGAGGCGGCGATGGCCCAGCGCGACTCCACCCGAGATATCTATCCACTGGCCATCATCATCCGGTCCCCTTGTAATTAAGGCTGTGGCCATTCGCTCCAGGAGTCGACCCGGCTCGCTTGGGCAATCCTGAGGTGAGAAAAGAAACCCTACGATGCCACACATGATCTTCCCTTAGGATGTCCCTAGACCCAAGGCGCATCATGAGCAGTTCGCGACTTGCCGAACCCCTATGCCGCCCAAACCTTCGACACACTATCATCATAGAGCTGGGGGAACGGCGGCTCATTCTAGCTAACCATTTTCCTGTTGAGGTACCTCCGTTGGACCAAGACCTACAGACGGATGCCAGTCTATCAACATCGTTCACACTGAGCCCTTACGCTCGACCGGCAGAGATGCCGAGCTTCATGCGCCGAGAGTTGATATAGATCCTGCAATCTGAGGGGCGTTCAAAGGCAGCCAACGGGCAGCTTCCTGTTTCGGCGCTAGCCTGACATTTCGACGAGCCCCGATGCGTCTGAGGCTCATGCCGCCTCATCAGCGGCAAGGGTCATTGGATGTAGACGCGGGAATTTGGTGTAGTTGCAGCTGACTGCAACTAGACCCAAACGGGAACTGCACGAATGATGAGCACATGCACCTATAAAGGGTATGGGAGCATCTTCATCTCCGACGGTATCCAATGAAATTCTCGAGAGTTCCTTACGACCTCGTTCCCTGGGAATGCCTCGACAGTTACGAGGATCGAACCTTCTCACAAAGAAAGGAATGGCTCGACTTCGTCTGCGAGACCCAAGGCGGGGAACCCGTCATTGCAAGACTTGAAGACGGTGGCTATACGCTTGGCTACTTTACAGGTGTCCTCATCAAAAGGATGGGCTTCACCATCCTGGGCAGTCCGTTTCCAGGCTGGACCACGCCCTATATGGGTTTCAATCTCTCTCCGGAAGTCTCACGGACCGCAGCCGTTTCAGCATTGATACCATTTGCCTTCCGCGACCTTAACTGTCACCACTTAGAGATCGCCGATCCGGCCCTAGCCAGTCACGATATGACCAAGCTTGGCTTTCAGATGCGAATGGGCCAGACATTTCGATCGGACCTGACCGTGTCTGAAGACGAGTTGTTCTCTCGCATGGATAGCGCATGCCGTCGCTGCATCCGGAAAGCATCCAAAAGTAACGTCACAGTGGAAGAAGCAGATTCCGAGGGGTTTGCACACGAGTATTACCAGCAATTGATCGACGTTTTTGCTAAGCAAAATCTGAGACCGACGTACCGGCGAGACAGAGTCGAGGCATTGATCAAACACTATCACTCGACAGGTAATCTCTTGCTTCTGCGAGCACGAAGTCCAGATGGACAATGCATCGCGACAGGCATCTACCCTGGCTTCAACAAAACTTCCTTCTTCTGGGGGAACGCCAGCTTTCGAGAGCAGCAACACTTGCGCCCCAACGAGGCTCTGCACTGGTACGCGATGAAATACTGGAAGACGCGTGGTATACAGTCCCATTTTTGGGGGAATGGTGGAGACTATAAGAGAAAGTATGGAGGTGAAGAGGTTCCGTTTATGGAGTTTCGCCTCTCCCGCGGAGCTGCCACGGCCATAGCCAGAGATACTGCTAAGGCCCTTTACTTTTATGGACGCAACGTGAGAAAACAGGTGTTGGCACTGACACGATCGTTCCTCACGACATAATGCGTCCAGGATAAATCGAGACTGATCTACACCAATTCCCCTCAACCGCGGGGCATCTTTTCACCGACACGTCAGTCTCGACCCGACACGCGTCAGAAGTGATAAATGCAACGTACTTCTTTCTATATTGGACACTCCGCCAGGCAGGCAGAATGTCGAACCACGCGGCTTATCAAATCTCACGTAATTTCCGCAACTAATCATATTTGACGTCAGTTGAAAGTCATGTTCCCAGTACCGGCGAGCTTCGGAATAACTAGAATTATTGATTTATAGTTGCATCGCGATCTAAATCTAAGCCTTGTAAGGCAACGTGATTTGGGCGCATTCTGATTGTTTTCTCAAAGTTGCAGTCTGTTTTCCTTGAACAGGCGACCAAGCATCCACTTTGCAACTTTCCGCGCATTCATCCCGCGGCCGTCTAATTATCTGAAAAATGCAGACCCGGGATACAACGTAAGAACAAGACCATCTCTAGGATTAACTCATAATATGGCCGGCACTCTGCTTTGCTCGTTCAACTTGCAATGCTATCGTTTGGCAAGCTTTTAGAGAATAAGCGCACTGAGACTGTACTGAAATATGCTCCTGAAACTTCAAGGTTTCAGAGGTTCATCCTCGCCATCTGGATTCGCGATGATCGCCCAAGCGCATGAAGCGGCTCATTCTGCCAAAAGCAACAACGTGGGCTTTAATTAGGAGGCGTGAATGAAGGCTGTCATTCAGTCGGGAGGAAGAGGAACGCGTCTGAGGCCGTATACATCTGTTCTGCCCAAGCCATTGATGCCCATTGGTGCGAAACCGGTCATCGAACTCCTTCTCAAATGGCTCAGACGAAACGGGATCGAGGACATTTATATCACGACAGGATACCTAGGACATCTTATCCGCAGCGTCTGTGGCGACGGCAAGCAATGGGGGATGAACATCACCTATACGCAAGAGACAGAACCACTCGGGACGATTGGTCCACTGACACTTCTGCGTGACCAGCTGGATTGCACGTTCCTCGTCCTGAACGGCGATGTGCTGACGGACCTGAGCCTCAATGCGTTCAGCTCATTCCACCGCAGTCACGGTCACCCTTTAACGATCGCCACTACGATCAGAACGACCAAAATGGATTTCGGCGTTGTTGATGATGTCGATGGTGTAGTTACGCGATTCCGTGAGAAGCCGACGCTTACTAATTGTGTCAGTATGGGTGCTTATTGCATGGAACCGGATGTCCTCCGTTATATTCCTTCCGGCATGCCCTTCGGTTTCGATGACCTGGTATTCTGCATGATGGAAAGGGGCGTGCCTGTCCACATCTACAAGCATCAAGGCCTATGGCTCGACATCGGACGTGTAGAAGATTTCCACAAAGCCCAGGAAATCGACTGGGATGAGCAAGTCCCATCGCTTGCGTCTATCGCGGTTTGAAGCCGAAGCATAACTTCGAACGCAACGGGATCGATAATCGGAGAGAATTATGCTTTCAGCCGCGCCTATCTCGAAGATCGAACACGATTCAGACCTGCCGGCGTCACTGACTGACGTCTCCTTCATCCCCGTAGCGGATCCGGTACTTGGTCACGATGAGAAAGCTGCTCTCTGCGAAGTGATAGACAGCGGCTGGATAACAATGGGCGAGCGAGTGCAACGCTTCGAACAAGATCTTGCAAGAGTACATTCTGTCGAGGACACCGTCGCAGTCAGCTCCTGTACCGCTGGCTTGCACCTCATTCTCCATGCGCTGGGCATCGGACCTGGTGACGAAGTCCTTGTACCCTCCTTGACATTCGTAGCCACCATCAACTGCATTCTATATGTCGGCGCCACGCCAGTGCTCGTTGATATTGAGTCCATCAGCAACCCATTGATGTCTCTCGACGACGCTGCGAGCAAGTGCACGAAGAATACGAAAGCAGTCATACTCGTCCACTATGCTGGCTACCTCGGCGAACTCTCTGCTTGGAAGGAGTTCGCAGACAAGAGAGGTCTTCTTCTCATCGAGGATGCTGCTCACGCGACGGGTCTCAAGGATGTCGGCACCTATGGAGTGGCTGCAGCTTTGAGCTTCTATGGCAATAAAAACATGACTACTGCTGAGGGAGGCGCCATCATCGCCTCCGATCAGGGTTTACGTGACAAGTTCCGAAAAATGCGGGGTCACGGCCTGACAAGCGGTACATTTCAGCGCCATTCTGGATCGAGCCCTGGATATGACATGATCATGCTCGGCTTCAACTACCGTATGGACGAGTTGAGGGCCGCTATAGGAATTGTCCAACTCAGACATCTTGAGGCATGGAACCGCAAGAGAGAAGATCTTACACGGGTATATCGATCACTGCTCGAACAACATGTTCCGGAGGTTGTTGTTCCTTTCAACGATAATTATGTATCTTCCTTCCATATCATGCCAGTTGTTCTGCCGGAGGGCGTCGACAGATCGCGCGTGATCAAGATGATGCGAGACTCAGGCATACAAACAACGATCCATTACCCTCCTGCGCATCTCTTTTCCTTCTATCGCGGACAACTGCCATCAGCCGAACTTCCAACGACAGAGGACTATGGCAAACGAGAGCTAACCATTCCGCTCTTTCCGCGTCTCGACCTCGTGCATCTGGAACGAATCACAGACGCGCTTGCGACATCAATTCGTTGCCAGTGAGGCTAAATAAAATGTTTAACCCGCGAGCAATCAGCCTCACATCAGACTTTCAACGGTTTATGTCCGAAGCATCCCGGCGAATTTTCGACATCGTGTTCTCCAGCATATGTCTCATTGTTCTATCCCCTGCCCTGCTTCTCATTGCGGTAGCGATCTGGCTTGAAGGTGGACGGCCAATCTTCTTCAAGCAGGCGCGCCTTGGAAGATATGGGAAGCCGTTCCATATGTATAAGTTTCGCAAATTTCACAAAGACTGCGGCACCAGCGGACCTCCACTCACATTACAGCAAGACCCGAGATTGACTAATGTTGGACGCTTCTTGGCATCATCGAAATTTGATGAATTGCCACAACTTTGGAATACTCTTCGGGGTGACATGTCCGTCATTGGTCCTCGCCCGGAGTCATTGGCCTTCGCAGACTGCTTCACAGGAACCTTCACGGAAGTACTCAACCATAAGCCTGGCATCCTTGGCCCAAGCCAAGTGGCCTTTCGAAACGAATGTTCTCTCTACCCTCGGGACTCTGATCCAAGCGAGTTCTATCGGGTCGAAATTTTCCCAGCCAAAGCCTCCATCGACCTTCAGTATTACTCTCAGCGAAGTCTCATCCAGGATATTCTATGGCTAGCATACGGGGTTCTCGCGGTTCTTAGGATTGGCCCACGGTTGCCGAAGGCGAAGATATTCAACGCAACTGACGAAACTCCACACGTCCTGATGTCTAGACCGACGATTCCCATGCCAATTCAAGGCCCAGCCACGACACGGGGTACGGAAGCGTGAGATACGAAGGCACAAAGGTACTTATCACCGGCGCTGACGGCTTCATCGGTTCACACCTGACAGAAGCTCTACTATCCCAATCAGCCCAAGTGACGGCATTAAGCCTCTACAACTCGTACGACAGCTACGGGTGGCTGGATGACATCCCAGATGAAGCACGATCGCGTGCGAAATTGGTACGTGGCGATCTGCGCGACTCAGCTTTCGTGCGCCGCATTGTCCGCGATCAGGAAGTGGTCTTCCATCTTGGAGCTCTGATAGCCATTCCCCAATCCTATGCGACGCCTCACTCATACGTCGAAACCAATATCATTGGAACTCTCAATGTCCTGGAGGCGGCGCGGGAGTTTGGCATCAAGCGAGTCGTACACACATCCACCAGCGAGGTATATGGTACGGCCGTCACAATGCCCATCAACGAGACTCACCCTCTGCAGGGCCAGTCTCCCTATTCGGCATCAAAGATCGGCGCTGACATGATGTCGGAGGCTTTTGCTCGTTCCTTTGATCTACCCGTTGCCATTCTTCGGCCGTTTAATACATTCGGGCCTCGACAAAGCGAGCGCGCCATAATCCCAACCATCATCCGTCAAGCCCTAGACCGGAGTTGTCTGGAAATACGGGTTGGCGATACGTCCCCCGTTCGCGACTTATCTTTCGTCGACGACACCGTTGCCGCGTTTCTGGCTTTAGGATCATCTTCGAAGATCGAATTCGGCAAAGCATACAATGCCGGAAGCGGAATGGCTGTTACTGTTTCCGATCTCATCAATATAATTGTGGAAGCGACAAACTGCAGTAAGCCCGTCGTTCAAGATCCTCAACGGCTCCGGCCCGCAAACTCTGAGGTACGCGCTCTGCTTGCCGATAGCACCCGTCTTTCTCAAGAGACTGGATGGCGCTCGCGCGTTCGCCTGTATGAAGGCCTAGAGCGAACAATAGGCTGGTGGCGCGATCGCATAGATCGTGGATTGGTTCGTCGTGATGCGGGCTTCAGTACGTAACCATCGCTTGGTTTCAACATGGCACGCTATTCTGCGAGCCATTCTTCAAGGCAGGCTCGTTACTGATGATGGAAGCGGCGGATCTATCAAGTGACGGTGGCGGATACTGCATTATGGAGGCGTCAAGATCACGGGTTCCCTGAACCTAAGTCCACGAGCCCGCACCAAACAATAAACGAATTGAGCGATCTACATGTGGCCCAGCAGCTCTCCTAGTGCAGACTTTTCTCATCCGGCGCAATCTGCCCAGGAAAGCGATCCATATGGCTCAAGTAACGTAAGCCGAACGTCACGAGGTATGTTTCTCCGCGTGTTCAAACGCTTTCACGAGCTAAGACGGCATCCATTTGTTCGCAGCGCAAGCGTGGCAGTGGGAGGAGCTGCTACAGCTCAATTCCTAACCATCGCGTTCTCCCCTCTGGTCACACGTCTTTATGGACCAGAAGCGTTCGGCGCAGTGGGTGTCTTCACGGCGGCCGTGCTCGTCGTCGGCTCCATTGCAGATCTTATGTACGGAGCCGCAATCGTTCTGCCTCGGTCTGAAACGGAAGCCCGGTCTCTCCTCAAGCTATCTGCAATCGTTTGCCTCGCGATATCATTCATATCTGTTCCTGCATTCGTTATCTTTCGAAGTGAGATAGCGGCCACCATCGGGTTTGATGCCTCGCCTGACCTGCTCTTGCTCGCTCCTCTTATGATCTTGCTTTCCGGCCTTTGTCAGCCGCTTCATCACTGGCTCTACAGGGAAGGCAAATTCAATGAAATTTCGCGCATCAATATCGTAGAAGCGTTGGCAAACAATATATCCAAGGTATCAATCGGACTTGTCTCAGCTACAGCGCCAGTACTCTTGGTTCTGGGCATTCTGTCGAAGTTTCTGCAGACTGTCCTACTATGGCAAAGGGCGCGCCCCTCTATAATGCGGACAGAAATTGCCGACTGCCTGACAGAAGGGACAACGGCCTCTGCTACATTACGATCGATGGCCTACCGGTACCGGGACTTTCCCCTCTTCCGCGCGCCTCAAAAATGGCTCCGAGACCTGGCTTACACGATTCCATCCCTAATGTTCGCGTCTCTGCTCGGCCCGGCGGCCGTCGGCTTCTACCTTCTTTCCACGCGCGTCATTCACCTTCCGAATACGGTCATAGCAGAGGCTGCGGGACCTGTTTTCCTGGCTCGGATTGCCAAAGCGAGTCATCAACGTCAGGATCTCCGTCCCATTTTGCTAAGAGGCAGCATGGCCCTTGCCGCTATAGGATTGCTTCCCTTCGGGTTGGTTGGCTTTGCAGGACCCTCGTTGTTTGGAGTTGTCTTCGGTGCGGATTGGGAGATCGCCGGAGAGTATGCGCGTTGGCTGACGCTGTCCTCATATTTCGCTTTTATCGCCGTCCCAACGCTGAGCGCCGTCCCCTTGATGGGACTTCAAGGCCAGCTTCTCGCCTATGAGGTGGGTACAACATTGATTCGAGCAGCGGCACTGGGATTTGGCGCTCTGTATCTCAAGAGTGATGTCGCCGCGATTGCCTTGTTCTCCATCGCAGGCGCCTGCGCAACGCTAGCGCAAATCGTCCTTTGCCTTGCATTGTGCAACAGTCGCGACCGCGTCGGATAATCCAGCATCAATCTGTGCAGACGCTCAGGAATTTGATTGCTCGACAGCGGCACAGCTCAGCACACACGATCTCACTCATACTTTGGAGCAATCCAATAGGGTCAAAGACAATGAGGCCCGATTGAGCTTACAATCGGATGGCACATCATCCGAGCGAAGTAGAAGCTTTGGCGCACCTTGTTCCATCACTCATCACTGTGCCGACTCAGATTCGAATAGCATCTGCCTATAACTTACGCAGCAGCATGTGACGCGCTTCAGAAATGAGAACAACCGATGAACTATGTAGATGGATACCTTGTCGGTCACTATCCGGACGAAAAGCGATCATCGTTAGATCGACCTTATGTCAGCGTCTTGATGCCGGTCCGGAACGAGTCGCGCTTCATCGCGGCAAGCCTTGAAGCAGTGCTTTCCCAGGATTATCCTCATAATCGAATGGAAGTTCTGATCGCCGACGGAATGTCGACTGATGACACACGAGAGATCATCTCTCGCGTCGCGGCGCTATATCCGGCAGTTTCGGTCCGAATTGTCGACAATCATGGCCGTATCGCGTCGAGCGGCCTTAATGCCGCCCTCCAGCAGGCCCGCGGCGATGTAATCATTCGCGTCGACGGCCACACCTTTCTGGATCCGGACCATGTCCAGCAATGCGTGGAGGTGCTTGAACGTTCGGGGGCGGACCATGTCGGAGGACGAATGGAGACTGTCAGTGAAGGACCATTCGGCGAGGCAGTATCTTGGGCCACCAGTACGAGTTTCGGAGTGGGTCACGGGCGCTTTCACTACTCTGACCATGAAGAATGGAGCGACACCGTTTCGATGGGCGCTTGGCCTCGACAGGTTTTTGAACGCATTGGCCTCTTCGATGAAGAGCAGGTCCGAAACCAGGATGACGAATTTAATTATCGACTTCTCGAGCAAGGTGGCAGGATCCTGTTGAGCCCAAGCATACGGTCAAAGTACTACAATCGTAGCACGCCCCGCTCGCTCTGGAGGCAATATTACCAGTACGGTTACTGGAAGGTCCGGGTGATGCAGAAGCATCCGTCGCAGATGCGACCCAGGCAATTTGCACCGCCGCTCCTTGCGGCATCTATATTGTTTTGCACCCTTTTGCTCCCGTTCTCCAGCGTTGCGGTCTGGGGAATCGGTCTGATTCTTGGCAGCTATGGCCTGGCGAACCTATGTGCATCCGTCCTAACAGCCCGACAGGCGGGCTGGCATCTCTTACCACGTCTTTCGCTTGCGTTCTCGGTCCTCCACCTCTCCTATGGCTTCGGCTTCCTGGTCGGGTTGGTGAAGTTTTGGAATCGCTGGCACGATCGGGGAGAATGGATCGTCCTCAGGCAAGGCTAGGTCCTCATCCGGAGGAGACGGAACCCTGTCTTACCAAGGTGTCGGGTGGGATCGCAAAGGATTGTTCGGGATGCATGCGGAAACGATGACAGAGTGGGAGGAGACAACCGTCATGCCGCGCGTGCTGACGTATCACGACGTGATCGAGGATCATCCTGATTCTAGCGGCTTTCCAGGTGGCGGCCCGGCATTGTACAAACTTTCGACTCATGAATTTGTGCGACATCTCAATGCGATCGCGGCCGGCTCAGCGTCCCCAATACTTCTTCCAGAACTCGGGCACGCCCAAGCAGACGATTCCAAGGCCTTGCTCATCACATTCGATGACGGTGGGGTGAGCGCAGCAAACATCATCGCCGATGCCCTCGAGAGAAATGGCTGGCGGGGTCATTTCTTCGTCACAACCGACTATATTGGCCGCACCGGATTCATGACGTCGTCGCAGATTCGCGACCTTGCTCATCGAGGGCATATCATCGGCACCCACTCCTGCAGCCATCCGCGCCGTATGTCCACATGCTCGCAGCAGACCCTCTTGGATGAATGGCAGAGAAGCAGAACGATTTTGTCTGAAATTTTAAGCACACAGGTAACAGCAGGTTCGGTTCCAGGCGGGTACTATTCCCAAAATATTGCGATTGCGGCTGCTGCGTCGGGACTGACGGACCTTTTCACCTCCGAGCCCACCACTCGTGTGACGATGGTGAACGGCCTGCGTGTGTACGGCCGATTTTCAGTCAATCGACGAACGCCGGCCTCCAAAGTGGCCGCGATAGTATCTGGGCGCCGGTTTACGATGTTGCGGGAAGCCGTCACGTGGGAACTGAAAAAGATCCTCAAGCGTGCCGGCGGAGAGACTTACCTGAAATTGCGCAAGCAGATTCTCGACCGTCAGCATAGGTACCTGTTATGACGTATCTGCTCTCAATTCAGCCACTGCGAGCGGTCACCCAGTTCCTCCAACGGACGCTTTGTTAGATCCTGTCTCTCGCCGGGGAAGCTCGGACCGGAGACCAGAAGTGAAATCGTGATCAGAATCGACAGAGCGACCGCAGCGCCCACTCCCAAGATACTTGCAGTTGCATCGACAACACTTGCAAATCTCCCGGGTGAGATAATCTGGCACAATTCAAGGATGCACGCATAGGCCATGAGCGAGACGGAAACGAGAACTCTCTTTCTTGGATATCCAAGCATGAAGAACATAGTAGTTCCGAAGTAGGCAATAAAATGCTCGAGCTGAGTAGGTGCTCCCGTTCGAACTTGAAGATCGCCAGGGATCAACGATAGGTAAGCCAGCAAAAAGATGCAAAACCATCCACATACACGCAGGCTGCTTCGTCCAAAGCCAGTCAGCAAGGAAAACTCCTCTCGATTTCGACGATTGTCGTAATATCAGCGATCGACGCCGCCCCTGCCTAGGATGGATCAGTCCGTTGCTCTGAAGATGTCGCGCGGAAGCATGATCTCTACGACATCCCCAGGCATCAGCTCTGTGTCGAATTCGGCATCAGAGCCTTCCCAAACGTTCCCATCCTTCCTGAAGACTTTGAGGCGAGGTTTGTCAGTCGAATTCTCCTGGATACGAGATTTCATCGTTCCGACGTGCAGGAGCTTGTCCCCTGCGGCCTGGATCCTGGTCCGTATTTCTGCAAGCCTGTTCTCAGCCTCCTCCCTCTCCCGTACCAGCCTCAAACGACGCTGGTCGCCAGCTCTCTGCAGTTGTCGTTTCTGCTCCTCTTCGCCTCTTTTTGCGATGGTGAGGTTCGCCTCCGTTTGGAGCAGTCTCTCCGACACGAAGGTTAGCGCCCTCTGCTCCTCGGATATCCGAGCGATGGAGGTCAGACCTTTCTCCAAATTCGATTTCAATCGCGCAACTTCGGTAGCCTGCTGCTGATAGCTTTGCAGCAATTCTTCACGCAATCGTCCAAGGGTTGCGATCTGCGACTGTGTCTGCTCGATGGATCGTCCAAGAGAGGCAACTTCCTTCTTGTAGTCGTCCAGCGCGATATCAAGCTGCTCCATCTGAGCCCGCTGCGCTTTCGTCAGGTCCTGCCTTCCGGAACTTGCGTCGGCTGCCCCCTTGCTCGGCGTTCCGTTCAGTTCTCCCGAGATTCGGGAGACGACCGCCTGCTGGCGAAGATACTCTGCCTGTAGAAGACGACCTTCCGTCTGCAAATCGACTTCCTGTATTGCTGGATCGATTCCGGACCGATAGCGCATGACATCCAGCCCTCCGGCAAGTGCGATCGCCTGCCGAACCGTCATCCTGGCCCTGTAGGGGAGCTCACCTGGCCTGGAGACATCTCCGTTCACATAGATGGGCCGGTGCTCGGCAATCGTGACGGTAATCTCCTCGGGATAGATGTAGACGGCCCGTTCGCTCCCGTCATTAGCCCTGCTGCGAACCGTCTTATTGGTCAGGTCGTTTCTCAGTTTAGTTTGGAGGTCGCTCAACGACAAACCAGCGACGTTCATCAATCCGATCAGAGGAAGAGATACCTGCCCCTCCATGTTGACCGTTGCTCTTTGCCGGAGTTCCGGCAAACCGACGACAGATAACTCGATGATGTCGCCGGGCGCCACGGCATAGGACGCCCAAGCTTCAGACGCGGCAAGCAGCATCATTGCTGGAACCGCTGCGATCAACCGGACACGCGATAGCAACCTGGAGCGAACTGACGGGTGAAGAAGTGGCATATGGTTTGCTCCGAGAAACCTCTTTGGTCATTCAGGTTCGAGAACTCCTCGTTTGCGAAGGATGCCCGCTCGAACCATCGGACAACATCCTCCTGCCGAACACCACATCCCCGACCGACGGGTGTCACCATAGCTGTTCCGAGCCTTGCCAGGCATTCGATTGCTTCGACACGATCGGCACCGTTCCCAGGATGGGAGACCACCATGTATAGAGGATAAGATCCTCGACCCATACTATACTGGGGCGGTAGTACTAAGTTGATGGGAGGGCAAATTCTTCTTGGAGCTCGGATTTATTATCAAGGATGCACATTCTCACCGACATCAGTCAGCTTCATCTAGCGGAAAGTATACCTCCCCCGTTTCGAGATGCATCATAGTCAAGTACAAGTTACTTGACTATGCCGCGATCGCCCTAAACCAATGTTTCTGCGGTGCGGCTATCGTGCATGACGGCTTGCTGACTTCTGACAGAGCGTGAAGAAGCGCACCGAAGCGAAATCAAAGCCTGTCGAGGGCAGCAGATCATGTTCAACCTATGGGTTCGAACATATAGGAGACCCAGGGGACTGATCAGAACCATGATGCGCACTGACAGAAGGCGGCTCGGGGCTGTCTTGATCTCTGCCGCGATGTTGACCTGCCTTTTCGGTCTCATCCTGATCCGGTATCAATCGCGCGCATTGGCGTCGATGGCGACGTCCAATCTCTCATTTCCGTTTTTACAATGGACGGCTTCCATTCTCGAGCACAAACTCATCGACTATCGCGGTACCGTCTACCGAATTGCCGCCTCCAGCTCGCACAACTTCCGGATTTTGGATAATGGCATCCTACGCTTCGAAGTCCGCCAAGGCGACCGATACAGGTCGGCATCCTGGACGGATTCGGTTGGAGTTGAGCGTTCGGAGATGGGCGAGACCTCCAACCATGCCCTGTCGGGAGAAGGCAGCCACTTCCACGCCACCTACAAGATGATGATCGAGCCCGGCGCCAAGAACACCGCCCAGTGGCTCGTCACCGGCCAGCTCTTCACCGGAGGCACCCCGCCCTTCGAGATCAAGTTCATGGGCAACGACAAGATGGCCGTGGTGATCAAGTACGGCACCTCGAGCTCGCCCGTCGAGAAGACCGTCTACCTCGACACCGCCGACATCCAGCGCGGCAAGTGGTACGACATGGAAATCGACGTCCAGCTCGACGCCAACGGCTCCAACGGCCACGCCTACGTCTGGCGCGACGGCACCAAGATCGCCAACTACACCGGCAAGATCGGCTACACCAACGCCACCCAGTCGCACTGGGAGATGGGCGCCTACCGCAAGTCGCCCTCCGGCGGCGAGAGCTTCGCCGTCAACTACAAAGACATCGATATCTCCTACGGCTCCGCCAGCCACAGCGACAGCCCGGACCCCAGCCCGACTGCCGGCAGCAGATAACTCTCCCGTCGAGTCAGCCTGACCACGCGGATCTTTGAGGAGTCTCAAGCACCTCAATCGGCACCAGCCGATTAAGACACATACCATCCAAATTACCCCGGATGTTCTACTGATAAGGCCTCGATCCCACCAACAAGGGGAATTCAATTATCAGAGCCCGCCTGCCATAATAGCATGAATGGAAGTTGCCTCGCATATTATGATGGCAAAATAAGACTGATGATCCTGGTCGTACATGTTCAATAATCGTATAAATTCTCTACTGATCAGGAACAACCTACAACTCGACAGTCGCCGTCAAAGAGGTCTTGAAACATGAAGCTTCTCTATGTGACAAGGGAGGCGCCTTATGGCGACAACGAGGGTTTCATTCTTCCGGAAATCGATAGTCACATTCAGGCAGGGTGGGATGTCGTCATATGCCCGCTCAACGGCCGCAGATTGGTACATCGCATAGAACAGGACGTTCTCGACCGCACATTGAACAGGCTCCTGATTAGTCCAAGCATATGCGCCGGCGCCCTCGCTCAGTTCGTCAGGACGCCCGGCCTGGCGCTTGATACCCTATGGACGTTGCTGACACGCAGCGGGATTGCCCTTTTGCCGCGCAACCTCGCAGCGTGGCCCAAAGGTCTGTGGCTGGGGCGCCAGGTTCGGCGTTTGAAAATTCAGCACGTTCATGCCCATTGGATCGCCGTTCCAGCAACAATGGGCTTCATCGCGGCTTCAGTCGCCGAGGTGCCGTTCAGCATCACCGCCCATCGGTATGATATCGCCCAGGGAAACCTCATCCCGACCAAGTTCGAAGCAGCATCGTTCATTCGCGCAATTGATGAGGGCGGGGCGTCGGAACTGGCGATGCAAGCCGGGAGCACCAAACGCCATGCGATGGTCTTGCGCATGGGAGTGAACATCCCGGAACAGGCTGCCCCCTCCCCGCTACAGGGAGAGTTCCGGGGTATCATTGGTGCGCGTCTCGCTGAGAAGAAGGGCTATGGATACCTTCTAGAAGCCGTAGGCCTTGCAAAGCAAAGGGGTCTCTTAGTCCATATCGATGCGTATGGGGATGGTCCCCTCGAGACCGAGCTTCGGCGCCAAGCGGACGAAATCGGAATCAACGATTTGATCACCTGGCATGGGTCGGTCGGACATGAAACCCTGCTCGAACGAATTCGGTCGGGGGACTACCACTTCGCGGTCCTTCCGAGCGTCACGGCGAAGGACGGGGACAAGGAAGGCATTCCGGTGTTCCTCATGGAGGCTATGGCGGCTGGCCTTCCCGTCGTCACGACGCCAAACGGCGGCATCAGAGAGCTTGTCGTGCCTGGCACCGGAATTCTCGTTGATGAACGGGACAGCGAGGCCATTACCTCGGCCATGATGCAACTCGCGCAGAGCCCTTCGGAAAGGCGAGCCATGGGTGAGTTGGCTCGAAAGAGGATCATCACGGACTTCTCCATCGAAGCGCGCATGAACGAGTTGCGTTCGCTTATCTCTGAATCGGTGTCCCCCGGCACAGTCTATCGGCCGGCGGCTCAAGGCACTTACCCGGAGATCCAAAGTATCAGCGATTGACGCCTTATTTTGACGTCGCCGCACTCTCCGAAAAGGAGCTTTCGCCCATCTGCTTGCGAACGGAGGTTGGCGAATGTCCCGTCCAGCGCTGGAATGCATGGGCGAACGAGCTCACTTCGGAGTATCCCAGCATCCAAGCGATCTGCGAGACGGATAGACTACTATTCTGCAGGTATCGATTGGCCAGGTCGGACCGAAGTTCTTCTAGGATCGTGCTGAAGGTCAGACCTTCCTCGGCGAGCCGCCGCGACAGCGTGCGAACGCTCATTCCTAAATCGCTCGCAATATTGTTGATGTTCATCGTCCCATGGGGCAATCGGGGCGTTATTGCATTCTCGACCCGGGTGCGAAGCGACTGAGGTCTGTGCTGCCGTCTGGAGACCGCTTCGTCGTAGTAATCGACGAGGAACCGATTCAAGTACGGATCGGCGGAAAGGAGAGACAGCTTTGCATCCTGCCCCTCGAAGGAAATGCTGTCCTTCGAAGCTCCGAACTCCACTGCGCATCCAAAGTAACGTTCCATTTCGGACACATCATCGTCCCTCCGGTGGAGGAAGCCGACATGAAAAGGGATGAGTTCACGCCCTGTGAAAAGACGGATCAAACGGAGGCCGGCCGTTATCCAGAACTCTATTTGGTGGCGGTCCAGGAGGCGTCGAACGCCGACATACTCGAACTCGATCGTAAAGGCGTTTGCCCCCCGGTGAAGCTGAACGCCCTCGTTGACCGTAGAACAATACCGGGCGGCACGATCAAATGCATCGCCAACAGTCTCGGACGATGCCATGACGTGGAAGATGGGGCCCGCTTCTCTCAGGTCGGAATCCTTGGCAAGATGGAAACCGAGCAAATCGTCTCCCAAAGCTTCCGCGGCGAGACGCAGGAACTCGATCTGGCTGCGGACGGGCACCCGGACATCCGGTTCGCTCAGGAAGTTTTCCGGCACGCCGGAATCTCTGAACACCGGTAGGACGTCGATTCCCGCCTGAACGACACGCTCGGCGGCGAGCCTGATCAATACCCCGGACGCAGTTGGGAGTTGAGTGCTGTCCTTTCGTGCCGCATGATGAATCGGACCCTCTGGCATTGGTTGGTCCTATGGCAGGCACAAATATTCTCTCTTTCGGCCGACACTGACAAGATAGGCCGTCGTAATATTGGCTCATCAAAATAAGTTAATCGGCCCGTTTATACTTATTTGCCAAGCATTGTTTGAAACAATGAACAGCTTCGTCGAAGCGTGAATACCGATAATCTTTTTTACCATCTGTTCGTACGCGAACAGTAGAGCCTCGTGGCCATAGTGGACGGATTTCCGTTGGATTATGAACGGAAAAGCGCCAGAGACAGAACTTTCCACGGCGATCCTGTCCAACAAGCATCGATGTCAGCCTCGCGCATCGTTTCCCTAAGGTCATTCCACAGATGCAATGGCTTGCCACAGCGTGGCGCACTAGGTGTCGATTGACGCAACGTAAGAACACCGAAAGAGGAACACCTTACGCTACGTGTCCCCAAGCAAGACACGACGCAGATTGTCAGTATCGGTTCTGACGAGGCGTGCACCGAATCTTTACGGCATTCCCGAACAATCCGAGGCGTCATGCCTTAGTGTCGACGGCGGTCCTCCACATCACTTGCAAAGTCATGCCAAGCTTTCGACAAAGTCTCGCTTCGAGTGGTGGGACTGGCACGATTTGGCAAAGAACTGTCATCATATCGCAAGACGGATAAACCAAGCTCTGTGTATTCGAAATACGTGCACTTGATAAAACATGAATAGTGCATACCCGCCTCATGTCTTCCCAGGCATTCTAGTACCTATATCAATTACTTGCCAGAAATACCGCCTGCATTACTGAGGTGGGCATAATATTTATACATCAAAAAAACCTCCCTATTCGGAGAGGTAACGTAGGGGTTTAACCAATGACTTATTTAGCCACAGCGTGGAAGCCCGATATCTATGAGAGCGACTCGTTCTCTCTGGATGGGTATAACTGGCGAGTTGCCGGCGACGAAGCCCATAGCTTCAAGTCGGACGGCACTAACTACCGTTTCGAGTTGCGTCAGGGCGATCGTTTCAGCGCCTCCTATTGGACGGATTCGGTTGGAGTTGAGCGTTCGGAGATGGGCGAGACCTCCAACCATGCCCTGTCGGGAGAAGGCAGCCACTTCCACGCCACCTACAAGATGATGATCGAGCCCGGCGCCAAGAACACCGCCCAGTGGCTCGTCACCGGCCAGCTCTTCACCGGAGGCACCCCGCCCTTCGAGATCAAGTTCATGGGCAACGACAAGATGGCCGTGGTGATCAAGTACGGCACCTCGAGCTCGCCCGTCGAGAAGACCGTCTACCTCGACACCGCCGACATCCAGCGCGGCAAGTGGTACGACATGGAAATCGACGTCCAGCTCGACGCCAACGGCTCCAACGGCCACGCCTACGTCTGGCGCGACGGCACCAAGATCGCCAACTACACCGGCAAGATCGGCTACACCAACGCCACCCAGTCGCACTGGGAGATGGGCGCCTACCGCAAGTCGCCCTCCGGCGGCGAGAGCTTCGCCGTCAACTACAAAGACATCGATATCTCCTACGGCTCCGCCAGCCACAGCGACAGCCCGGACCCCAGCCCGTCGCCGACTCCTACCCCCACTCCGACGCCCACGCCGACGCCTACCCCAACGCCGACGCCCACTCCGACCCCGACTCCGGGTACCGCAATCAACGGCAATGACAGCGCAAACACGCTGACCGGCACCTCGGCGAGCGAGACGATCAAGGGATATGGCGGCAACGATAAGCTGAACGGCAAGGGCGGCAACGATGTCCTGTCCGGCGGTTCGGGCCGTGATGTCTTCGTGTTCAACACCTCGCCTAAGAGCAATATCGACAAGATCACCGACTTCCTCCCTGGCACCGACAAGATCCATGTCGAGAACGGCGTTTTCTCCGGGGGCAACGTCAGCTGGGGCTCGCTCTCATCGTCCATGTTCAAGATTGGCACTAAGGCGACGGACTCGTCCGACCGCTTCATCTACAACAAGGACACCGGTAGCCTGTACTTCGACAAGGACGGGACAGGCTCCGCGGCGCAGGTCGAGTTCGCGAAGCTTGCCACGAACCTCAAGATGACGGCAGCCGACTTCAACATCCTCTAATTGCTCTGAGACTGAGCGGCCCTCGTCACCACGAGGGCCGCTTCATTTTGTTCCTGCTGAACGACGACGGCTCATAGCGTCAGAGATCGGCTGCAATGGCGAAATTCAGTGCCGTTGCCAGATTGCCAATTCTCGTGCGTTGAAGATTGAGCAGGGCGTCACGGACCTTCGCGGGTCGCGCTTGCGTCGAACGCGCAACCAACAACACTCCATCGACGTGCTGGGCGACCATGAGTGCATCAGCGGCTGTTTCGATCGATGCTGTGTCGATGATGACCAGATCGAACCGCTCTTCCAACTCCTTGACGATCCGCCCCAGTTGAGGTGACTGCAGAGGTTGGTCGGCGCTGGCGCTCCCAAGGTCCCCGCTCGTGATGACGAAGCACGAGGACTGAGGATCCATCTGAAGAAGAGACATCTTCAGGACTGCTGGCGATGAGAGAAGCATCGTGCTGACGCCCTCGTCATTGCTCAGCCCTATCTTTGAATGCAGGCTCGGGTTGCGCAGATCGCAGTCCAGCAGAACAACCTTGAGACCTGCCCGGGCAGCATCCCTGGCCAAGGAAAGCGCGAGGGTGGACCGGCCCTCCTGCCGTTGGGTGGAGGTCACGAGAAGCGACTTGAACCCTGCCCCCTGATTGAAGGTCAGCTGAAGCGATACGCGCAGCCTCCGGATCGCTTCAGAATAATTCGACAGGGGACGCGCGTAGATCAGGTTTTCAGGCTGCAGCGCTTTCGCTTTGGATCGTCTCGAATCTGGAATGACTCCGACGTTCGGGACCCGCGAGGCGGCCTCCAATTCGTCCACGAACTTGATATTTTGGGGGTAGTTGTCGCGGGCGTATCCAGCTCCGACGGCGATCCCCAAACCTGCGAGACAACCGATGACAAGCAGAAGCGACCGTGGCGGAAAGCTCCTGTTTGGTGGAATGCCGGCCTCGGCCACGACGTACACGCTCGGAGTGACCGTGCTGCGCTGTTGCGCCGCCGCCTTCAGCCGGCCGAGATAATCCTGGTAGAGCTGCCGCGTTGTTGCGGCCTCCTGTTGGAGACGGAAAAGCTGGACAGAATTGTCTGTCGACAGGTCGGACTTTTGCACGACCTGCCTCAGCTCCTGCCGAAGAGCGGAAGCCTGACTGTTACTGGCTTCCGACTGCCGCCGAAGGTTGTCGACGGACTTGCTGCTGAGGGACCGCAGTTGCGATCTCGTCAAGTCGAGACGTTGCGTCGATCCTGCGAGATCCGTTTCTCCTTCGCCGGGACGTTGAACCCTTTGTTCGAGAGCACGGCGCTGTTCGTCCAGCAGCACGATCTCAGGACTGCTGAGCAGCTTCCCCAAGGCTGCGTAGTTTTCCGACGCCAGGAGCCCGTCGGCCTCACGGAGCTTCGCCGCCTGTGAGCCGGCCTCCCGGCTGGCGGCGGCAATATCGGCCTGCAACCGGTCAATGCTCGTCCGGGCTGCGTCATCGCTGGATTGCGCCCCTTGCACCAGCGCGAAGGCCTTGATCTGGGATTCCGAGCGCCTCAATTCCTCGCCAAGTTCGGCGACGCGCCGCAAAAGTGCAGCTTCGGTATGTCCTGCTGCACCGAGCTTGGAGCTGATCTGCTCGGTAATGTAAGTGTCGGCATAGGCGTTTGCCAGGAAGGCAGCATCCTTGGGATCGTTGATCGTGATGTCCAAGGCGATCACATTCGTCAGGCCGCGCCTGCGAACATTCGTAATCTTCTGCAAGGCGACAGCCGCACGGACCACCGCCGGATCCTCGGTCTCGGCAGCATCCTTTGCCGGCACAGGTCCCGACTGGGAGCTTCCTTCAGCCTGCTTGGCGGGTGGATTGCCCGCCGGAAGAACCTTCGTGAAAAGTCCCGAGACGCCCGCCGTGGACGATGCTTGTTTGTCGACGAACCTCGGGTCCTCGGTCAGATTGAGCCGTTTCACGACCTGCTGGGCGACCTTCATCGACTGCATGACCTCGACTTCGCCGTCGACGTTGAGCGAATAGCCGGTGACCGCCGGTTCCGTAGGACGCCCGTCGCTCGCATCGACAGCCAGAAGCGTCGTCGCCGTGAACTGCGGCGGGAGGATCAGAACGATGCCCAGTGCCAGGAGCGATAGAAGTATGCTCAGAGAGGCAACCAGCCAAAACTGACGGCGAACGGCACCAAGCACCTTGCCGAGAATCTCGAGATTGCCTTTGGGTCTCTGTCCCTCGGAAGGACGTAGGTCTCCGCGAGACTGAAGATCCTGAAGACCCTGGCGCACGTCTTCCGGTTCCGGCTTATCGACGATCGGCTGCCATGTCTTGAATACGCTTTGACGGCCTCCCCCGACCACGGACGGCGTCTGATACAACTGACCTCCCGTGCCGGGCGCATGCCCTGCAGGGGATGCAGCGACGCCAAGATCAGGAGCGACACTCGTCTCTTGATATTTCATGCCAGTCGACCTGTCTGATCGTGAGCAGATACAAATGAGGAATTGCCTCTGACTGCTCGAAACCTTGGCCGATATGCGCGGCGACAAGTCACGACCGAGAGCTCTGAAGTATTGGTCCAGCAGAGTGACATCGAGAAGGGCTCTCGCGTTCAGAGGCAAGTCGCCCTACATTGCCCTATTGCTATGTCCGACGCCACAATCAGGATCGCACAACTCGGGGCTACAACGATTGTTCGAGCAACTGTCCTGGAGTACCCCGGAATTTCCCCAGGCTTCGACAGCCCACGCGACCCACAGATTGGATCGCTCCTGCTGGACGCGAGGGCCACAACGCCCCGGTTTAGAGCACCGAACGATCAATCCTCGAGGAATTGCACCGGCTTACCACCGCACCCGCAACTGGCCTCCGACGGACCAGCGGCTGAACGGCTCGTCGTCGTCTCCCGGATTGAAGTTCCCATCGTCCTCCGATGAGCGGGCGTAAGAGACGAGATAGCTCGCATAGAGGGCAAAGGATGCCTGCGGGGCGAAGTCGTAGTTCAGGCGCGCCGACGTATAGGAGACGAAGCCGCCCTCCCCGGGCTCGCTCCAGCCGTATCCTGCCGCCGCCTGGATGTCGAACCACCACTTGTCGGCCAGCGGGCCGTAGAACTGGAGAGTCCCCTCGAGCGACTGGTAGCGCTTCGGATTCCAGTATCCGTTATCGACGACCTTCTCGAACTCGAAGGCCGTGTAGCGGGCGCCAAGCCAGAAATAAGGATTGGCGGTGAACCGTCTTGCGGCTTCCACCTGCCCCCAGAAACGCTCGTTGCCGTCCGAGTAATGGCTATAGATAGCCTGTCCGCTGAAGCGGGTAGCGTTGTCGGGCGTGACGTCGATCGAGACGCCGAAGTCGTTCGCCAGGATGTCGTTCACGATCGAACGCGTGTTCTCGTCTGCATAGCGCCGCCCCAGATCCAGATCGAACCGCAGGAGATCGGACGGGATCAGACTGAGCGTCGTCTCGTGAGTGAACGTGATGTCATTGTCATCGTCGGGATCTGGACGATCCCGGCCATCTTCCTCCTCCAGGTTCAGGAAGAAGGACGACTTGAACTCGAGATAGTCGTTGAACCGATGGCGGCCGGAAAGGCCCAGACTGTACATGTCGACGCTTGGGAAGTCCCCGCCCCGGTAGCGCATGAAACGGGTCTGCGGCGCGAATTTGGTTAGGCCGGCGTTGAAGGTCAGCTCGTGCGATGCCTGCAGGGACCAGATCGCCAGATCGTCCGAGCGGCGCGCATACCACGATTCGATCTGCGTCAAAGGACGCCGCTCCCGATAGAGCTGCTCGAGAAGGCGCTGCGCGCCTTCATCGCTGGGCTTCTCAGCGAGCACTGCTCTCGCATACACCTCTGACAGATCAGGGCGGCCCATTTCGTTCCGGGCCTGCGCGGCAATGAACAAGGTCGCTGGGTTGCGGTCGCCGCTCGCCAGGAGAGGCTCCAAGCGGGCGAGCGCCGCCCGCGGAAGGCCCATGGACCGCTCGGCGGTCGCTGCGCCGCGGATAGCTTCGACGTTGTCCGGCTGCAGCGTGAGGACGACCTCGAAATCGACCAGTGCGGTCTGGTGGCGGGTAATGTCGTTGAGCGCATTGCCGCGCCCGATCAGCGCTTCGACATCACGTGGGTCGGACGCGATGATGTCGCTGAAAACGGGAATGGCGAGCTTCTGCTGGCTGCTCCAGGCGAGAGCGCGGGCAAGCCCGAGCTGCGCATCGCGCCTGTCCTTTGCGGTGAGATCGGGACGCTGCAGGATCTCCTGAAAGAGCGGGATGGCGCGCAGGGGCTGGCCTGCGTAGAGCACTTGCTCGGCATATTCCCGCAGCAGCTCCCGGCGGCGGCTTGGCATCACGGTCAGAGCACGCTCGAACAGGTTGACCGCCTCGGCATTGCGCGCTTGGCCCGCAGCTTGGCGAGCTGCTCCGAGGAGGGCATCGGAGAACGCTTTGCGAGCCTCCTCATCGCGCGGGTTCTCGCGGACGATGCTCTGCCAAGCGGAGATCGCCTCGCGGAACTGGCTGCTCCAGAGCAGTGCAAAGGCCAGGCCCCGGCGGACCCGTCGACGTTCAGCCTCCGGACGCTGCCCGTCGCGCAGGGCTTCTCGGTACAATGGCACCGCTCGTGCGGGATCGCCGGAATAGGCGATCTGGTCAGCGTATTCCGGTAGCAGCTCCTGACGACGCTGCGGCGCCGTCTCGATGGCCTGCCCGAAGAACGTGGCGGCATCCGCATTTCGGGTCCTCTGGGCCGATTGGCGGGCTGCCCCGACGAATGCATCCGAGAGCGCCTTGCGCGCCTCCGTGTCGTGCCGGTTCGATCTCAAGATCTCGTCCCAGGCATCGATGGCCTGCTGGAACTGGCTGCTCCACAGCAGGGCGAAAGCCAGGGACCGGTTCACCTGCTGGCGCTCGGCCGGCGGCAGATCCCGACGCGCCAAGACCTCCCGGTAGACGGGAACCGCCCTGCTAGGTTCGCCGGAATAGGCGAGCTGGTCGGCATATTCCCGCACGATCTGGCCGCGCTTCGACGGATCGAGCGAAATTGCGCGCTCGAAGAGCGATGCAGCCTCCTTGTTCGCCCCACGGCCTGCTGCCTCGCGAGCAGACGCGATGGCCGCATCGGCCGGAGAGGCAGGCGACACCGGAGCAGGTGAAGGCGCGGGTGCGGGAGCAGCCTGGGACGCTTGAGGGGCCGGTGCAGGGGTGCGCGCGACACCGGCGCGGGCATCGGCCAAGCCCTGGCGGATCTGCGCATCGTCGGGCGCTTCTCGGAGCGCTTCCTCGAGTGAACCGACGGCGGTCGGGAACTGGCCGCTCCAGAGCAACGCGAAGGCCAGGCCGCGCCTCAGGCGTTGCTGCTGATCCGCCGGACGGCTGCCATCCCGCAACGCCTCCTGGTAGAGGGGAACGGCCTGAGCCGGCTGGCCGGCATAGGCCGTCTGATCGGCCAATTCCGGCAGCAGCTCCTGGCGCCGCTGCGGCGCCGTCTCGATGGCTCGTGCGAAGAGCGGGAGGGCGTTGGCATTTTCATTGCGCTCCGCAGCCTGCCGCGCGGCGCCGACGAGAGCGTCGGAGAGAGCCTTTCGGGCTTCATCGCTGTTGGGGTCGGTGCGCAGGCGCGCCTCCCAGGCGGCGACCGCTTCCTGAAACCGGCTCCCCCACAACTGGGAGAAAGCCAGTCCGCGTTCGGCGCGGTCCCGGGTGTCGACATCGAGGCCGCTGTCGGCCAGAAGTTCGCGGTAGAGCGGCACGGCCTCCGCGGGACGGCCAGAATAGGAGACCTGATCCGCATATTCGAGCAGCAGCTCGCGACGACGCTCAGGGGCAAGAGTGATGGCCTGCTCGAAGAGGCGCGCGGCCTCCCGGTTGTCGTTCGTCGAAGCGGCCTGCCGGGCCTGCTCCACCACTTCATCAGCCGACTGAGCCCAAACCGGCGACGGGCTCAAGCTCATCCCGCACAGGATCAGCAGGCTTGCGAAACACAGATGGAGGGCAAGCCGGCATTGAAACATTGTCTCGGGATCTCGAATCGGGAACTAACGTCGGGAGGATCAATATCTGGAATTTGGCCTTATAGCAGGTAAAGATTGCCTTTCGTGGGGTCGCACCACCTGCATGGGTTCCTTTCCTAGAAGATAGCCTAGTTTCCTCCTTCGGCCAGAGATTTTGCCTCCATCTTTCTTCGGAGATGTCGTTCTTGTCCCGTCCCGCCTCCCGATTCCAGACTCAGACGCCCTGGACGCCGCTGCCCTATTCGCCGCTCCATGAAACCATATGGCAGTTCCTCTGCACCGCGAGCCTGGTGTTCGGAGCGTGGTACCTGGGATGGCGCTGGCTCAAGTCGATCAACTACGATGCCCTGTGGTTCTCGATCCCGCTCCTGATTGCGGAGACGGGTTCGTTCATCGGACTTGTCTTCTTCACGGTGAATCTCTGGTCGGCGAAGTCGCCGGTTCGAGGACCGCTTCCCGTGACGGCGCGCGACTGCTCGGACGATCCCGACATGCCGGACCGCCCAGTCTCGGTCGACGTCTTCGTTGCGACCTATAGCGAGGATCCGGAGCTGGTTCGCGTCGGGCTGCAGCAGTCGAAGAAACTGACCTATCCTCATCCCATCAACCTGCAGATCCATGTGTTGGACGACGGCAAGCGTCCCGCCATGGAAGCCGTTGCGCGGGAGGAAGGGGTGAACTACATCACCCGTTCCGACAATGTGGGCTTCAAGGCCGGCAACCTGCGCAATGCCATGTCGGCAACATCGGGCGATTTTATCCTCATCTGCGATGCGGACATGCACCCCTTCCCGACCTTTCTGGAGGAGACTCTCGGCTACTTCCGAGACCCCAAGGTCGCCTGGGTCCAGACGCCCCATTGGTTCTACGACATTCCCCCGGGCGTTCCTCTGCCCGCGGTTCTCGAGCGGCGCCTCGGGGCCTTCGGTCGCGGCATCGGACGTGCTTTCGAGCGGATCTTCGGCGCGGTCCAGATCGGGGAGGATCCGTTCGCAAACGACCCGCAGCTCTTCTTCGACGTCATCCAGCGCCGCCGCAACTGGGCCAATGCGAGCTTCTGCTGCGGCGCCGGCTCGATTCATCGCCGCGAGGCCGTCATGGAGGCGGCGCTGCGCCAATGGTCGGATCAGGTGGCGGCAGCGGCGGGCCGCAACGAGAAGGCCGCGCGCCAGCTCACCGGCGAAGCCGCCATCATGGATTCGATCAGCGACGCCATGCGCTGGCAGAGCGCCCTAGAGGAAGAGTTCCAGCCGTACAAGTTCCACGTCTCTGAGGACATCTACACCTCCATCGTGCTGCACAGCGACAGGGAGCGCGGATGGAAATCCGTTCTGCATCCGGTCGTCCAGTCCAAGATGCTCTCCCCCAACGATCTTCTCAGCTGGACCATCCAGCGCTTCAAATATGCGGGCGGCACCCTGGACATCCTGGCTCACGACAATCCGCTCTTCCGCCGCGGCCTGACGCTTCCCCAGAAGCTCATGTACGGTTCGACCTTCTATTCGTACCTGTCGCCGATCTGGAATGTGATCTTCCTGGTCTCGCCCATCGTCTTTCTCTTCTCGGGCATCGCTCCGGTCTCAGGCTATTCGCTTGACTTCTTCCTGCACATCGCGCCCTTCCTGCTCCTCAACGAGCTGTCGCAGCTCGTGGCCATGTGGGGCAATTCGAATGCCAAGGGGCGCGCCTGGTATCTTGCCATGTTCCCGCTCAACCTTCAGGCGCTCTGGGCGGTCGTGAGAGGCCAGAAGATCTCGTTCCCGGTAACGCCGAAAGATCGCCAGGTGGGAACCTATGGCCGCCTCGTCCGGTGGCAAATCGGGCTGGTGATCGTCACCCTGTCGGGCCTCGCCTGGGGCTGGTTCTCATACGGCACGGCGCGCGAGGGCTACACCCTCGGGGCGATGATCGCCAACACGCTCTGGGGGCTCAGCAATGCCCTGTCCATGCTGCCAGTGATCCGCGCGGCCTATTGGGAGCCGGACCCCGAGCATGAGGCGGCCATCGCCGAGGGTGCGTTGCCGAAAGGCATCTGATCGCTCCAGGTGAGGCGGAGAGGATTAGAGCGTCGGACCTTTACGTAAACGCGCTATTGGCGATTTCGAGACGACTCCACGATTGCCGAGATACGGAACTTATCGGATCCGACTTCTCGTCCGATGCTCTAGTGCGAGCCTCAACCTGTCTTCAACACCAGGGCTAAAGTCGTCGTGTTGCTCCCCGGCTGCGTTTGCCACGGCAATGTGCCCAAGGGCAAAACCTGAATCGCCGGATCTTCTCTCTGAGCGCGTTCGACAGCCCGGAACGGTCCGCCGATGGCGTAACCGTCCGAACGAATTGGCTTTCCGCCGGGATAAAAATCGTGGAGGAGAATGATACCGTCTTTTTGAAGCAGCGGCAGTGCCAGGCTGAGCTCCTCGTAGATGGCCCATGCATCATGGTCGCCATCGAGGAAGATCAAATCATAACGCTCATCCGTCTCTCTCATAAAGTCCTGGCTCGCTCCCACATGAAACTGCACATGCTCCGATAAACCGAGAGCCTTCGCGCATTCGGCTGGCGGCGTGCTGAGGCCTACGTCTTTCCAGGCGCCCTGCTTGGGATGGTTGACATCGAAGATGTCGACCGTCGTCAGACGCCGATTCCCGTGGAGGCGTTGCAGGGCAGCAGCCATGTAGATCGCCGATGTTCCGATGTAGGTTCCGATTTCAAGCACATTTTGTGGCCGCAGCGACATGACGAGAGAATAAATGGCGCGTCGATCCCCGGGATTGACCCCCATGGTCAGTTCTCCCGCGCGATAGAGCTGCGAGATGGCCTGATGATCATCCTCCCACGCCTTGGCAATCTCCGGGTCGGAGAAGCCATGGGAGATATCCACGGACGAAAACCTGCGCAAATTCCTGGTATCGAAGGCCCTGACAGGGATCTTCTGCAGTCGGATCTTGCCTCTCAGTTCGAAATACTGGTTCGTGACCGACGTCGGAAGAACGGTCTTGACTGCTTCCTTCAACATCACTTACGCCCCCGAACCCACAGATCTACAAAAGGAATTCATCCGGACGGTGTGGTCTCGGCTGGGCAGGACATTAATGCTGCATTCTTGAGCCGGAGCCCCACGCTCGACTGTTGCGCGAACAGGTCGGAGAGATGGAGCGGGTGGGACGGTGCTGCCCCGCCGCCGAGCGAGGTGGCACCTCGTCGTCGCCTGCTTCACCCGCGATAAATGCAGTGTAGCCGCAGGCCGCTGCTGCGATAAACGACCTTCAGGGGTAGCTCGATCGGAAGAGACACACTTGGCGGGCTGCCCTCGCCGAAGACCATGACGGACTAGATGGTCTCGAGGATCGTGAACACCCGATCCAAGGTCGTGAGACGCAGGAGCTTGCGCACCTGCGGACCGGGCGCGGCGAGGCGCAGATCCCCTTCCACCCGACGCGCGGCCTTCAGGCCCGACACCAGAGCTCCGAGGCCCGTGCTGTCGATGAACGGCACTTCGGCCAAGTCGACGACGAACTGCGTCTTTCCTTCCGCGATCGCTCCCGTCAGGCGGGCGAGGAGGCCAGGCGCCGCAGCGGCATCCAGGCGTCCCTGGAGGCGCATGAGAGTTACGGACTGCTCCAAGTGTTCGACGTCGAAGACCATCATTCAGAACCATGCGGGCGAACGGGCCAGAACCGCTCGGCCGGCCCCAGTGCACCGCCGGTCTTTAGCGCAAACTCCGTAACGGTGCCTCTGAAATCTGTCGTGAATCGGAAAATGACGGGCACCTGGGACTTATAGCAAGCTATCGATTCGAGGCGGGTTTCGAGCGCATCGCCGACCGGAACGAGCAGAGGCTCGCCCACCGCGCTACCCAGCGCCGTGAGCCGGGCGGCGACCCCGGCCGGCGTATGGATGGCATAGGGGCAGTCCTCATAGGCGTAGACGTGAGCTCCCTGCGACGCGAGATGTCGACCGGCCTCGAAAACGAGCTGGTGGTCGACATGGGATCCGACGCCCAACGGAACGAAGACACGCATTCCCTCGCGCCATTCCGGCAACTGGCGGATCTCCTCCGCCAAATGCGCCGCAAGCTCCAGTTCCTCGACCATGAGAGTGCCGAACAGCTCGGGATCGGACTTGTAGCGATCGCCGCGATAGATCGCATCCGGCAGGCCGAGCCAACGCACGGGAGCGCCGAGCGCACGGGCTGCGTCGGCATCCTCGGCCCGCCTGACGGCCAGCACCTGCTCCGCATCCGTCACCTTCCAGCGCTCGTGCTTCCACGCGGCGAACGGGCCGACCATCTCGTCCACCAGTTCACCGGCGAAGACAGTCACCATGCGCGGCTCATGCCCGCGCTCGGCCAGAAGGGCGACAGTCCCGCCGCAGGACAGAGGGACATCATCGTAATGCGGCTGGATGAAAAGCGCGGGTCCGGACATCAAACTGTTCATGGATCTCTGCTTTTCCTACCTGACCCCAAGAGAATCGGGCCGTGCCCTTCGTTGCCACATGAGCCTTGCGGAAGCCGAAGCTCTGCTGCGAATCATTCCGATCGATTTAAGCCGGTCTAGAGGTTCGGCCACTGGGATCCAACCGTCATGATAGGGATTTGGTCAGTTTCCATACGATGCAACGTTCTACTTTGTTCCATGCATTCCATCGCCCTCCACACCGACCTCCGGTCTTTCTCTTGTCACGAGCGACGTGACGCTTTTAATCTCCCTACCTCTTCCTAGCTATGCGGATAGCAGGCAGTTTCAGTAATGCGTCTCAAGCTTACCGGAGGCTCAACGGTGACTTTCAGGGAAGGCCTCCTCAAGGCCCGAGGGCAGCTTACCTTCATCGCCGCGTTGGCGATCTCGACAGGAATCATCATCTACCTCGAAGCCCTGGATACCGAGGCCCATATCCAAGGCCGGGTCGCCACGGAATTGTCGCGCCAGCGGAATGCTCCGGCAACCGTCTCTCCGGCGATCGAGGCAACAGTGCGAGCCAATCTCCAGCGCTCGGAGGAGGCCTATTCGGGCGATCCCGGCAGCCCTGCGAACCGAGCGGCCCTGCTCGCCTCTCTCTCGTCGGCCGTGCAGCTCGGCATCCTCAAGTCTGAGGATGGTTTGGCGAGAGCACAGAGGATCCTGGCCGACATGGAGCGCCAGCGCGGCGAGCCCAGCCCGGTCGTCGATGCCGCACTCGGGACGGCTGCGGTCGCGTTCCCATCGCTTCAGGAGCGGATCGCGAGCCTGAATTCCGCGCCCAGGAGCTGATGCTCACGAGGCGGGACGTTCGATCCGCTTGACCATCCTCAGGCGGTTCTCGGATTCGTTCGACAGATACTCGACCTCATCCATGTTCATGCGGATGAGCGCCAAGCCCATGCCGCCTTCCGGAATCTGCGCCAGATCGGCCTCGTCGAAATTGAAGGGGTCATCGGAAGGCTGCTCCAGCACATCAGGCGCCATCGGCGGTGCATGGTCGATGACGTCGATGACGATCTGTTCGGTCTGGAGCCCGACGGCGACTTGGACGTCCTTGCCCTTTTCCCCGTGATAGCCGTGCTTGATCACGTTGTTGATGGCCTCGACCAGACTGAGCTCCACGGCATCCAGCTCGTCGGCGGTCAGAAAATCCTCGCACAGGGCCCGAACGGCGCGCGAGAGGAGAGAGACCTTGTCCAGGTCGCTGTCGATGGAAAGGCTGATGGAGGAAACCATCGTGTTTCTTTCTGCTCCTGTACTGCGACGGGTCAGGCGGAAAGCTGATCGACGGCGGAATCCACATTCGGATGAAGGGTGAAGACCTTATCCATGCGGGTCAGCGTGAAGAGCCGACTGACGGCGCCTGTCGCACCTGCGACGGCAAGACTTCCTCTCGGCCCGAGGCGCTTGAGGCAGGACACGAGCGCGCCGAGGCCCGAACTGTCGATGAAGTCGACCCCGCTGAGATCGAGGACGATCTGACTCTGCCCGGCGTCGATGCACTTGGCGATCTCGTCCTTGAAGAGCGGTGCCTTGCTCGCATCGATCCGTTTTTCCGCAACCCGGACGACAAGGACATTCTTACGGACATCAGTGGACAGCATTGGCAGGGATCCTTTCAGGCAAGCGCTCCAGCATGAGAACGCTCAAGTCGTCGTCCAGGGTTTCAGAGCCGCGCCAATTCCGCACCGCGACGTCGAGCCTGTCGAGGAGCGCGGGACTGGCATCCATGGCATTCTCACGGACGATACGGCGCAGGCGGGCTTCCGAAAACTGCTCACCGGCCTGGTCTTCGGCTTCGATCAGACCGTCCGAGTAGATCAGAAGCCGGTCACCCGGCCCGAAATCGAAATCGAGCCTCTCATAAGAGGCGGCCGGGATCATGCCGACAGGGAAGCCGCCCTCGCCGATCATGTCCACAAGGCCGCCGGATCGGATCAGCACCGGCGGCGGGTGACCGGCCTGCACGATGCTGGCCTGCCGGGATCGCGGATTGATTTCACCGAGAATCATCGTGAAGTATGGAAGATCCTCGGGCCAGCCATCGTTGATCTCCGCAGCAATCTCTTCGAGGCGCATCCCTTGCGTCCGCGTCAGGATCGCTTGGGACAAGGTGTGGTGGCATGCGACGGAAACGAGGGCCGCGGCTGCCCCGTGGCCGGCCACGTCCACCTGGAAGAACCCGATCGCGCCATCGTTGCGCCGAAGCACGTTGTAGGTATCGCCGGCGATGAGGCTCGAGGGACGGTAAAGCCCCTGGTAGCTCACATCGCCCATGACCGAGGACCGAGGCAGCATGGCGCCCTGGATCACGGCGGCGGCCTCGAGATCCTTGCGGAGCTGCCGGTAGGCATCTCTCAGGCGCGCGTGCAGGACCTGCTTCTCGTTCTGTGCTCGCTCGCGCTGGATCGCATTGGCTTTGAAGACCCGTAGGGCGTCGTTCATCTCTCCGATCTCGTCAGCCCGCGCCAGACGCGGGAGCGGCGTCGACAGATCGTTGTCGGCGAGCCTCAGCATGGTTTGGCTCAGCGCCTCGAGAGGCTGGACGACGCGCCTGCGGACCACGAGGGCGCTGCCGATCACCGCCCCGACGCCGAGGAGCAGCAGCCCGGACCATTGCAGGACGGAATTGCGGGCCCGGTGAAGCTCCGCCTGGAGCCGCTCTCGGGAGCTGCGGAGCAGCTCCTGTTGCACGAGGGCGATGCCACGCAGGGAGCGGTCCGCTATGTCGTACCACTGGGTTGGAGTGAGCCCGGGCGGCACCTTGCTCAAGAGGGCGTTCAGCAGGGATTGCTGGAGCGGTGCGAAGGTCGAAGTGTAATCCTCGTGGGCGGAGGAGATCGCCGCCTTCACGGATGGGCTCAGCGGAGTCGCCAGCTGCCCGTCGATCAGCTCCCAGGCTAGACCGGCTCGTCCGGCATTGCGGCTGATGGCGTCGAAGTCCAGCCCTCCGGCCTCCTTCGCGTTCATCAATGCGCGGGTCATGAGAGCCTGGTTGCGTGCGATGCTCTCGCTCAGGATGCCGGCCTGGGTCCTTAGGCTCGCCTCCGCCCGCAGGGTCGGCTCCAGCGGCCGTTCACGCTGGAGCAGGGTGAGGCGCGAGGACTGCAGCTCCTCGAGGAGACGCGTGGCCTCCTGGAACCAACGTGGAGCGAATTCCCCGCCTCGCTGGGGCTGATCGGGCGTGAAATAGGCATCGGCCTGCTCCCGAAGGGCCCCGATGTCTTTCCGGATCCTCGTCAGAACGTCCAAGCCCGCCTCGGTGCTGCTCAGGAAGTTCGCGGTCGCCCGAAGCTCTTGTTCCGAGGCGTTCAGGAACCCGTCGACACGACGACGGATCTCCGCCAGGCTCCCAGCCTTGCCGCCTTGGCCGTTCGAGTCGAGCAGCGCGACATAGGTTCGGCTTCGCTCGTTGGCGAGGGCATCCGTCCCGAGCAGAAGCTGCTCGCGAACGGCATTCGAAGCCGCCAGCCGCTGCGCGGTCTGGTACTCCAAAAGCTCGTTCCGGATCTGAATCCAAACCGCAATCAGCAGCGCGATACCCAGAAACGCCGTCAGTATCATGAGGGTGTGGCGGATCTTCATGTGGGGATCTGCAGTCGCTCTGATCGGTTTAAACAGCTATAAACGATATTATTCGCGGAATAGGAATCTATGGCACAGCATGGACCTGACGAGGACGGCTTGTCGAGCGTTGCCGTTCGGCGAGGCCTGCTTTGCGGCACCGCTCTTTGCACCTCTGACCTGTCCTTGCAACCGCTTCACCATGCAATTCTCCAAGATTGCAACCTCGTCACGGCCGAATACGAGATGAAATGGGATGCGATTCAGAGCCGCCCTCACATCCCCGACTATTCGGCTGCGGACAAGCTTGTCGCCTTCGCGACGGATAACGCCCTCGCCTTCCACGGCCATACTCTCTGGTGGCACGAAGCCATTCCGGAGGTCTATCGCGAGGGTTCGGACGCCGATTTCGCCGAGGCGGCCCTGCAGCATCTGGACATGACCGTCACCCGCTATACGGGCCGGTTGACCTCCTGGGACGTGATCAACGAGGCCCTTGAACCCGCTCATGGACGCGAGGATGGCCTGCGCCGCTCCCGGTTTCTCGACGCCCTGGGACCCGATTATATCGCGACGGCATTCAGCCGGGCGGCCGTTCTCGATCCGACCGCAGTCCTGGTCCTCAACGAGATGGGCCTGGAATACGATCTGCCGGAGGCCGAAACGAAGCGGCGCATGATGCTGTCCCTTCTCGAACGGGAGCTCGCCCGAGGCACGCCCATCGCCTGCCTGGGGATTCAGTCCCACCTGACAGCTCTGGAGCAGCCCCGCGAGCACCCCCGATTGCGTGCATTCCTGCGCGAGATCGGGCGGATGGGCTTGAACGTGATGATCACGGAAATGGACGTGTCGGACCATCTTTGTCCCCGGGACCAGAGACGTCGCGACGCCATCGTGGCCGACACCTACCGGGCCTATCTCGACCTCGTGCTGGACGAGAGCAGTATTCTAGCCGTCAGCACCTGGGGCTTCACCGACGGCTCCACCTGGCTCAACTCCTTCAGGCCCAGGGCCGACGGCGCTCCCCAGAGACCGCTTCTTCTCGACCGGGCCCTTCGGAGAAAGCCTGCCTGGCACGCGGTCAGGAAAGCCCTCCTCCGCGTCAACCATGCCGCCGGACCGGCGCAGCCGGATCCCGGGGCCGAACCATCCCATTAACCCAGACATGTTATTGCGTGGTCGAGGGCTTACCTCCACGGCGAACCCGGCTTATGCAGGATTGCCATTGAGTATGAGCTCAATCAGTTCAAGCTTTGCAGAGCTGCACCTGGCGCAGCAGTTTGCGTAGAAAGATGAGTCATGTCGTTCCCGACCGGTCCCCATGAGGAAGAGCGCCTGCAGGCTCTCCTGGAAACCGGCGCCCTCGAATCCAAGCCCGATCCGGCCCTGGACAAGATCTGCGAGGAGGTCCGCGCCAATTTCGACGTGCCGATGTGCACCATCACCCTGCTCGACCGGGCTCGGCAGCTCATCAGGGCAGCCGAGGGCCTGGAGACCGGGGAAACGTCGCGGGACGTAGCCTTCTGCAACTACACGATTCTGAGCGACGAGGTGTTCGTGGTCGAGGACGCCTTGGCCGACGAGCGATTCCGGAACAATCCTTTCGTTGCCGGCGCCCCCCACATCCGGTCCTATGCCGGCGCTCCCCTGATCTTCCTCAAGGACATCCGGCTCGGGGCTCTCTGCCTGCTCGATACCAAGCCTCGTACCTTCTCGCGCGGAGACAAGGCCGAGCTTCAGCTCTTTGCCGACAGGGTGGTCCGGGAGATCGCCAAGCAGGAGCTCGAACGGGCCGCGCATCCATAGTCCAGCCCGCGTCAATGCCGGATGTTGTAAAGGCAGACCCGGTGCTGTAAAGGCACACGCGCGTCTTAAGTCGCGCGTTCCTTTCGCCTGGAGCGCCTGCGCGAGGCGCTGGATCGATCCAGGCAACAAGATTTGAGCAGGTTCGAGCGCGGTGCCGCAGGATCTACCGAGTCTTCCTGCCCTCGATCGACAGGTTTCTCCGCCATGAATCGCATCGATGCGGTCTCGGTCGGACGCCTCAGGGATGTCAGTTTCGATTTGATAGGTGGATGTGGCGGATGAATGCTCCCGCGCCGAAAGTCTCGTTCGTGTCCCTGGGCTGCCCGAAGGCCCTGGTCGATTCCGAGCGCATCATCACCCAGCTCCGCGCTCAAGGGTATCAGCTGACCAAGGAGCATGACGGGGCCGATGTGGTGATCGTCAACACCTGCGGCTTCCTCGATAGCGCCAAGGCCGAGTCCCTGGAGGCCATCGGCGAGGCCATGGCCGAGAACGGCAAGGTCATCGTGACCGGCTGCATGGGCGCCGAGCCGGAGCAGATCCGCGACCAGTTCCCCAATGTCCTGGCGATCACCGGCCCTCAGGCCTACGAATCCGTGGTCTCGGCGGTGCATCAGGCCGTGCCGCCGGCCCATGATCCCTTCGTCGACCTCGTCCCGCCCCAGGGCGTGAAGCTGACCCCGCGCCACTACGCCTACCTGAAGATCTCCGAGGGCTGCAACAACCGCTGCTCCTTCTGCATCATCCCGAAGCTGCGCGGCGATCTCGTCAGCCGTCCCATCGCCGACGTGCTGCGCGAGGCCGAAAAGCTCGCCCGCGCCGGCGTCAAGGAACTGCTGGTGATCTCGCAGGACACCAGCGCCTACGGCCTCGACATCAAGTACCAGCCGAGCCTGTGGAAGGACCGCGAGGTCCGCACCCGCTTCTTCGAGCTCGCCAAGGAGCTCGGCGAGCTCGGCATGTGGGTGCGCATGCACTACGTCTATCCCTACCCGCATGTGGACGAGGTCATCCCCCTGATGGCCGAGGGCAAGATCCTTCCCTATCTGGACATCCCCTTCCAGCACGCCTCGCCGCGGGTCCTGAAATCCATGCGCCGCCCCGGCAACCAGGAGAAGACCCTGGAGCGCATCCACAAATGGCGCGAGATCTGCCCGGACCTGGCCATCCGCTCGACCTTCATCGTCGGCTTCCCCGGCGAGACCGAGGAAGACGTGGACTTCCTCATGCAGTGGCTGAAGGACGCCAAGATCGACCGCGCCGGCTGCTTCCAGTACGAGCCCGTCAAAGGCGCGCCCGCCAACGACATCGAAGGGGCTGTGCCCCCGGAGGTGAAGGAGGAGCGCTGGCACCGCTTCATGCAGACCCAGCAGAAGGTCAGCGCCAGGATCCTCAAGAGCAAGGTCGGCAAGACTCTGCCAGTCATCATCGACGAGCAAGGTGCGACAGTCGCCACCGGCCGCACCAAGTACGACGCTCCCGAGATCGACGGCGTCGTCTACGTGGCCTCGCGCCAGGCGCTCAAGCCCGGCGAGATCGTAAATGTACAGATCGAGAGCTCGGACGAGTACGACCTGCACGGGACGGCGGTCTAAGTTCACCTCTTGCACATTTCTTCGTCATCACCGGCCTTGTGCCGGTGATCCCGATGCGGAGAGGCGTCATGGTGTCATCCCCGGCGGTCTTACGGACCGCCGGGGATGACACCCGGAGAGTTCAAGCACCCACGATCCATTCACTCATGATCGTCCGAACACCCGCCGCCTCAAGATCCCGCCGCGCCTTCTCGAGCGATCCGTTCGTGTCGATGGCGCGCGACGCGTCCTCGATCAGGCACGTCTCGAACCCGGCCTCGGCCGCATCGAGGGCCGTCCAGGCGACGCAGAAATCCAAGGCGAGCCCGGCGCAGAAGATTCTGCGAAATCCGCGCTCCTTCAGGTAGCCCGCCAGCCCCGTCGAGGTCCGCCGGTCCGCCTCCTTGAAGCCGGAATAGCTGTCGATCCCCGCATTGTAGCCTTTGCGGATCACGAGCTGGGCATGGGGAATGTCGAGATCGCGAGAAATCTCGGCGCCGGGTGTGCCCTGGATGCAATGGTCGGGCCAGAGCACCTGCTGCCCGTAATGCAGCTCGGTCGTCTCGAAGGGCTGCCTGGCGGGATGGCTGGAGGCGAAGGAAGCATGGCCTTCCGGGTGCCAGTCCTGGGTCAGCACCACATGGCGGAACGCCTTGGCGAGGCGGTTGATGGGCGCGATCACCGCATCGCCGTCCGGTACCGCGAGCGCGCCGCCCGGCAGGAAGTCGACTTGCACGTCCACGACGATCAGAACGTCGCTGTCACCCGTCTCGATGGTCGCCCGTTCGGCCATTCCTCATCCTCTGCCATTCCGACGATGAATATAGAATTTCCAACGAAAAGGGCAGCCGGTCGCCCGGCTGCCCTTTGCATTCTAAGCCTGCGCGGGCTTACTTGGGCTTACTTGGGGATCCGGTCCTCGATGCCCTTCACGTAGAAGTTCATGCCGAGAACCTGCGCGTCCGAGAGAGCGCCCTGGCCCTTGCACTCGATCTCCTTGCCGTCCTGGCCGACGACCGGGCACTTGAAGGGGTTGAGCTGGCCGGACCTGATGGTGGCCTCGGTGTCCTGAGCGAGCTTCTTCACGTCGTCGGGCATGTTCTTGTAGGGCGTCATTACGACCATGTTGGACGCCAGCCCACCCCAGGTGTCCTCGGACTTCCAGGTGCCGTCGAGAACCGCCTTGGTGCGCGCCACGTAGTAGTCTGACCAGTTGTCCACGATGGCGGTGAGCTGCGCCTTCGGGGCGAAGCGCTCCATGTCGGAGGCTTGGCCGAAGCCGAACTTGCCGCGCGCCTCGGCGGCCTGGATCGGCGCCGGGCTGTCCGTGTGCTGGGCCAGCATGTCGACACCCTGGTCGAGCAGCGCCTTGGCGGCGTCGCCTTCCTTGGCCGGATCGTACCAGGTGTTGGCGAACACGATCTTGATCTTGACGTTCGGGTTCACCGACTGCGCGCCGAGATAGAAGGCATTGATGCCCGCGATCACTTCCGGGATCGGGAAGGCGCCCACATAGCCGATGGTGTTCGACTTGGTCATCTTGCCGGCGATCTGGCCGATGATGTAGCGGCCCTCGTGGAACTTCGCCGCATAGGTCGACAGGTTCGGATTGCGCTTGAAGCCGGTAGCGTGCTCGAACTTGATGTTCGGGTACTTCTTGGCGACCTTCAGGGTCGGCTCCATGAAGCCGAACGAGGTGGTGAAGATCAGGTCGTGGCCGGTGCGGGCGAGCTGCTCGATGGCGCGCTCGGAATCGGCCTCCGGCACGCTCTCCACGAAGGTGGTGGTCACCTTGCCCGGGAAGGCCTTCTCGATGGCTTGGCGGCCTTGGTCGTGCTGGTAGCTCCAGCCGTGGTCGCCGACCGGTCCCACATAGATGAAGCCGACCTTGATCTTGTCCTTCGGCTGGGCGACGGCGCCGGTTGCAGCCAGAGAGGCTACGACCGCGGCACCCGCCAAGGTTCCGAAGACTTTACCTGAAAACATGCTCGTTCCCTCGAGTTTTGGGTTCAAATATTCCGTCGCAGGTCTGAAGGCTTCTGGCAAGAATTCCCCGGCCTGCACTTTGGTCAGATTAACACCAGAATGCTCACCGGTCAGGCACGAACGGGGTGCCGAGCGACCCGGGGGCGCCGATGGCCCGACCATGACGCAGGGACAGGAGCAGCAGGGCGACGATCGTCGCGAGATACGGCACCGCCGAGAGCAGCTGGGACGGCACGCCGAACTGGGCCGCCTGGGCGTGGAGCTGCAGCACGGTCGCGGCGCCGAAGATGTAGGCGCCGACCAGCACCCAGCCAGGCCGCCAGGCCGCGAAGACCACGAGCGCCAGGGCGATCCAGCCGCGCCCCGCCGTCATGCCGGGCGACCAGAACCGGGTGTAGACGAGGGCAAGATAAGCCCCGGCTAATCCAGCGCAGGCGCCGCCGAACAGGATGGCCCAGAAGCGCACCCGCCGGACCGGCAGACCCAGCCCGTTGGCCGAGGTGTGGTTCTCGCCGATGGAGCGCAGGGTCAGGCCGGAGCGGGTGCGGGCGAGGTAGAGCGCCACCAGGATGGTGAGAGCGACCGACACGTAGACGAAGAGGTCCTGTTCGAACAACAGGCGGCCGATCACCGGAATGTCGCTCAAGATCGGAATATCGATCGGCGCGACGGGATCGCGCCGCGCGCCCACGAAGGGTGCGCCGATCAGGCCCGACAGGCCGAGGCCGAAGATCGTCAGCGCCAGGCCCGAGCCGACCTGGTTCGCGGCAAAGCCGAGCACCACGAGGGCGAACAGGGCGGCCATCAGGGCGCCGGCCAACATGCCGGCGACGACGCCCAGCAGCGTCGAGTCGAAAGTAACGGCGGCGGCGAAACTGCAGGCCGCACCCATCGCCATCATGCCCTCGACGCCGAGATTGAGCACACCGGAGCGCTCCGTCACCAGTTCGCCGAGGGCGGCGATCAGGAGCGGCGTGGACGCGGTCACGATGGTGAGCAGAATGGCCTCGAAAATGGTCACTTGCCCCCTCCCCGGTTCACGAAACGAATGCGGTAGCTCACCAGCGCGTCGGCTGCCAGAACGCAGAGCAGCAGGATGCCCTGGAAGGCCTGCGTGAGGTCGAGCGGCAGCTTCAGCATGATCTGCGCGCTCTCTCCGCCGATGAAGGTGAGCGCGACGACGAGGGCCGCAATCAGGATGCCGATGGGGTTGAGCCTGCCCAAGAAGGCCACGGTGATGGCCGTAAAGCCGTAGCCGGGCGAGATCGAGGGCTGGAGCTGCCCGATCTGGCCCGAGACCTCGGAAATGCCGGCGAGCCCAGCCAAACCACCCGAGATGGCGAAGACCGCCATGGTGGTGGCCTTCGAGCTGAAGCCCGCGAACCGCGCGGCGCGCGGCGCGTCGCCGGTCAGCTTGAGTCGATAGCCGAACAGCGTCCGCCCGAGGATCACGGCCGTGACGAGAACGGCCACGAGGGCGAACACGGCTCCAAAATGGACGCGCCCGCCCTCCAGGATCGGATGGAGCGTCGCCGACGGGTCGAAGGTCACCGATTGCGGGAAGTTGAAGCCCTGAGGATCGCGCCATGGGCCACGCACCAGGTAGTCGAGGATCAGCTGCGCGACATAGACCAGCATGAGGCTGGTCAGAATCTCGTTGACGCCGAACCGGGTCTTCAGGAAAGCCGGGATCAGCCCGTAGAGCGCGCCGCCGATGATGCCGAGGATCAGCATGAGCGGCAGCACCCAGGCTCCGGCCTCCGTGCCGTGGGTCCGAAGCGCGAGCCAGCTCCCCAGGACGGCGCCGATCACGTATTGGCCCTCCGCGCCGATGTTCCAGAGATTGGCGCGGAAGCAATAGGACAACCCGATGGCGATCAGCGCCAGCGGCGTCGCCTTGACGAGAAGCTCCTGCAGCGACCAGGGATCGCTCAGGGGCTGGAGCACGTAAACGTCGAAGGCCGCGATGGGCGAGCGCCCCATGAGCCAGATGACGAAGCCGGCGATCAGGAAGGCCGTGATGAAGGCCGCGACCGGCGCGAGCGCCCGCATGACCGGCGACACGGTGGGACGGGGCGTCAGCTCAAACCGCATGGACGCCTCCCTGGGCCTGGGCGACGCCGAGCATTTCGAGGCCGATCGCCTCCCTGGTCCATTCGCCGACCGGTTTGAGCGGGCTCAACTGGCCCTGATGGATGACGGCCATCCGGTCCGCCACCTCGAACAGCTCGTCGAGATCCTGGCTGACCACGACCACGGCACTGCCCGCGCGGGCGAGATCGACGAGGGCCTGGCGGATGAGCCGCGCCGCGCCCGCGTCGACGCCCCAGGTCGGCTGGTCGACGATGATGAGCTTGGGCTTGCGGATGATCTCGCGGCCGATCACGAATTTCTGCAGGTTGCCGCCGGAGAGCTTGCGCGCCTGCGGATCGCCCTCGGGGGTGCGCACGTCGAAGCTCTGGACGATGGAACGGGCCAGCCGCCTGGCGGCATCGACCAGGATGAAACCGGAGCGGCTCACTTCCGCGGCCGCATGGGAGATGAGGGTGTTCTCGCTCAGGCGATGGCTCGGCGCGGCCGCATGGCCCAGGCGCTCCTCCGGCACGAAGGCGGCGCCCAGGCGGCGCCTCGCATCGATGCCGAGGGTTCCCGACGGCTTCCCGGCAATGACGATCGCCTCCGCCCGCTCGGCCAGACGCTCGCCCGAGAGCGCGGCGAACAATTCGCTCTGCCCGTTGCCGGCGACGCCGGCGATGCCCACCACCTCGCCGGCCCTGGCCACCAGATCGATGTCGCGCAGGGCCTGCCCGTGGAGACCCCCCGGCGGCATGGATAGCCGCGAGACCTTGAGCACCTCACCCTGGACCTGATGCGGCGCGTCAGTCCGGACTTCGCCCACCTCGTTGCCGACCATGAGAGCGGCGATCTCGCGAGCGCTTCTTGCCCGCGGATCGATGGTGGCAACCACGCGTCCGGCCCGCAGGATCGTGGCTCGCCGGCAGAGGCGGCGCACCTCCTCCAACTTGTGGGAAATGTAGAGAATGGAGCAGCCCTCGGCCGAGAGCCGGTCCAGGGTGGTGAAGAGGTGATCGGCCTCCTGTGGCGTGAGAACCGAGGTCGGCTCGTCGAGGATGAGCAGCCGCGGATTCTGCAGCAGGCAGCGCACGATCTCGATCCGCTGCCGCTCGCCGGCCGACAGGGTCCAGACCGCCCGGTCCGCATCCAGCGCCAGACCGTAGGTCCGGCTGATCTCGCTTAAGCGGCTGCGGACCGTCGACAGGCTCCACTCGTGCGACAGGGCGACGGCGATGTTCTCGGCGACCGTCAGTTCGTCGAACAGGGAGAAGTGCTGGAACACCATGCCGAGGCCGAGATTGCGCGCCTCGACCGGAGAGCCGATCGAAACGGGACGACCCTCCCATCGGATTTCGCCCGCGCTCGGCTCGATGACTCCGTAGAGGATCTTGACCAAGGTCGACTTGCCCGCGCCGTTCTCCCCCAGAAGCGCGTGGATCTCGCCCGGCTCGATGGAAAGGTCGATCCCATCATTGGCGAGAAGGTCGCCGTAGCGCTTGCTGATCCCTTGAAGTTCGACGAGGGGCGGCCCCGAGGATGATACGTCTGGCTTCACACAAGCGACTCTGATTTCGAGGGTTACTGCCGGGTAGGAATACGCACAGGGATGACGGCCCGTACGGCTCTTGGCAAGAACTCTTGGCAAGAGCCGTACGGGTGCGTACTTCCGTTATAAACGATCATAGGGAAGCGGCGCGCCGGTCGGCAATGCCGAAACCGTGGTTTGTTGTGAGTCCGCGAACCGTCCCGATGGAGTGGTGGGAGAGCCCCGTGACCGAGAACACCTATGACATTGCCGTCGTCGGCGCCGGAGCCGTGGGCTTGAGCGCTGCGCTCGCGTTCGCCCGGGACGGCTACAGGACCGTTCTCGTCGGTGGCCTCGACGTGCGGCGCGACGGCCGAACGGTCGCCCTGCTCAACGGCTCGGTCCGGTTTCTGGAAGCGCTCGGCGTGTGGCCCGCGGTTGCGTCCGTTGCGGCGCCGCTCGAGACCATGCGTATCGTCGACGACACGGGCAGCCTGTTCCGCCCGCCGCCGGCCTCCTTCCGGGCGGGCGAGATCGGCCTGGACGCCTTCGGCTGGAACGTCGAGAACGTGGCCCTGGTCGAGACGCTCGCTGCGGCCGCCCAGACTGCCGAAGGCCTGACCCTCGTGCCGGAATTCGCCACCGGCTTTGCCACGGACGAGACAGGAGCCGCCCTTACCCTTGCGGACGGCAGCACGATCCCGGCCGGCCTCGTGGTCGCGGCCGACGGACGGAACTCGAAGCTGCGCCAGATCGCCGGGATCGGCACACAGACTTGGTCCTACCCGCAATCGGCCGTGACGGTGATCCTGGCCCACGACCGGGAGCACCGGGAGACCTCGACCGAGTTCCACACACGCCACGGGCCGTTCACCCTGGTGCCCCTGCCCGGCCGCCGCTCAAGCCTCGTCTGGGTCACGAGCAAGGCTGAGGCGGAACGCCTGTCGACCCTCGACGACGCGGCCCTGGCGCTGGCCGTCGAGCGTCAGGCGCAGTCGCATCTCGGCGCCATGCGGGTCGACGGGCCGCGCGGGCTCGTGCCCATGAGCGGCCTGTCGGTGAATCGTTACTGGTCGCGCCACCTCGCGCTTGTCGGGGAGGCCGCGCACGTGTTCCCGCCCATCGGCGCCCAGGGCCTCAACCTCGGCTTCCGCGATGTCGCATCGCTGCGGGACGCGGTCATCGACGGCCACGACGAGGGCCATGCGCCCGGATCGGACGAGACCCTGACCCGCTACCAGCGCGGCCGGGATCTCGACGTCCGCCTCCGCACCGCCGCCGTGGACGGTCTCAACCGGACGCTGCTGACCGGCATGATCCCGACCGACTTCCTGCGCGGTGCCGGGCTCCTGGCCTTGAGCAACATCGGCCCCCTGCGCCGGATCGTCATGCGCGAAGGTGTGCTCCCGCGCATGGGCGTGCCGCGGCTGATGCAAGGGACGTCGCCGACTTGAACGCCTCGGGCCTTCGCTCTGTCATGGCCGGGCTTGTCCCGGCCATCTCGATCGGAAGAGCGTTGTGCTTCAATCCATCGGGATCACCGGCACAAGGTCGGTGATGACGTGGTTGGTGCTGCGCCCGCGATCTATGGAAACAGATCGTACGGCAAAGCCCCCGTCTTCGTCGTGAGATAGAGGATCCCCGTCAGCGTGACCATCGACACCAGCGTACCGACGAGGACGCAGGCGGAGGCGCGCTCCACGCCCACGTTGTACTGGGTCGAGATGACGAAGATGTTCAGGGCCGGCGGCAGGGCCGCCATGATTATGGCCGCATAGGTCCAGGCCGGGCCGAAATCGCCGACGGCCGAGAGCACCACCCAGACCAGGAGCGGGTGCAGGATCAGCTTGATGAACACGAGCGCCGGCACCTCCTCGGGCATCTTGCGCATGGGCCGCAGGGCCACGGTGACGCCGAGGATGAACAGGGCGCAGGGCGCGGCTGCCCCCGAGAGCCAGGTGACGATCTGCTCGGCGGGCCCCGGCAGCTCGAGGTGCAGGTAGCTCGCCGCGATGCCGACCGCCGTCGCGACATTGAACGGGTGGGTCACCACCCGCCAGACGATCCGCCGGATCGTCGCCGGCAGGCTGAGCTTGTCGAGCCCGGCCATGGACATCAGCAGCGGCACCACGGAGAACAGGAACAGGTTATCGAAGACGAAGATCAGGACCACGGGGGCGCTGGCCGAGGCGCCGATCGCCGCAAGGATCAGCGGCGGGCCCATATAGCCGATGTTGGAGTACGACCCGGCGACGCCCTGCATGACCGATTGCGGCAGATCCCGGGTGTAGCGCCAGCCTGTCGCGAAGGAGAGCATGAAGGCGCAGGCGGTCGAGACCGTGGTGGCAGCGATGAACGGCCAATTGGCCAGCTCGTCCAGGGGCTTGTCGGCGATGAGCCGATAGAACAGGCAGGGCAGCGCCACGTAGATGAGAAAGAACTGCATCCAGGCGAGCCCGGCCTCCGGCTGCTTCACCACCCTGCCGCAGAAGAAGCCGAGCCCGATGAGGCCGAAGAACGGGGCAAGGAGATTGAACAGCCCGATCAGGTCGGACATCGGCGGCTCCGAAGGGATGGCAGGTGGAAGCGAGGGCGGGCGTGACGTGAGCGTTCCTTCTGGCAAGGTTCCAACCTTGCGACAATCCCGCCTTTCGGAAGGCCCACCCTCCGCGAATGCAAGGCTCCGTCCCGGGCGGTTTTGCTCTCTCGATTGTGACGGGGGGCAGATTTGGAGAATCCGGCCGAGATCTCTATATGGAGATCAAGGAGTTAAGACCATGAAAGCGAGTTCAGCAAAATTCGCGATCGGCCAAGTGGTTCGACACCGGGTCTTCGATTTCAGGGGGCTCATCTTCGACGTCGACCCGGAATTCGACAACACCGAGGAATGGTGGCTGTCGATCCCCGAGGAGGTCCGGCCCCGCAAGGACCAGCCCTTCTACCACCTCTTCGCCGAGAACGCGGAAACCGAGTACATCGCCTACGTGTCCGAGCAGAACCTTCTGCCCGACCATTCCGACGAACCCTTGCGCAATCCGATGATCGCCGAGATGTTCACCTTGGAGAAGAACGGCAGCTACAAGGCGAAGCCGATCCTGGCCAACTGAGATCCTTCTCGGCAGGTCAAAAGAAAACGCCGGGCTGAGGAGCCCGGCGTTTCTGTTTGGTCGATTGTCGCGAGCCTTACGGCTTGGGAGCAGCCTGAGCGTTCGGGGCCGCAGCACCCGGAGCAGCCGCGCCCGGAGCGGCAGCGCCGCCCTGGCTCTGGAGCATGCGCTGGCGCATCTCTTCGCTCTTCTTCTGCAGCTCTTCCTGGAGCTTCTTCTGCTGCTCTTCGAGCACCTTCGGGTCGATCGGAGGACCGTCGAAGGCCTTACCGAAGCCGGCGGCCGGAACCGCGAAGGTGATCTCGCGGCCCATCTGGTTCTGGACGCTGACGTTCAGGTTGTTGCCCTTCTTGATGGCGGCGATGAAGTCGTCCTTCACCTGGGCCTCGGCGAAGCAGCCGTTGGGCAGGCACATGACATAGCGGCCCGGGGTGGCCTGGCCCTGGTCGACGGCGAAGCGCAGGCCGGGCTGCAGGAGCAGGCCGAGCGGCATCACGAAGCGGACGACCTTCTGCGGCTGCTGGCCCTTCACGTCATAGACCGCGAGAGCGAGAACCGGCTGGCCCTGATCCGACACGAAGTCGCGGGTGGTGTAGCAGATCTCGGTGTTGGTGTTCTGGTCCTTGCCGCAGACCTTGGTCCATTCCGGCTGGGACGGCTCGGCCTTCACCTGCACGACGGTCGGGCCGGCGTTCTGCTGCGCCTGTCCGCCCTGGGCGGGCTGCTGCTGGGCGGGCTGCTGGGCCGGTGCAGCGGGACGGGCCGGCTGGGCTGCGGGCCGCTGGGCCGGGGCGGTCTGAGCCAGAACGGGTGCGCTCACCAGAAGGGCCAGGGCGGTTGCCAGGCCACGGGTCCCCCCAAGGCTCGCGAAGCGTGTCGCGAATGACATGTGTGTGATCCTCTTCAATCGAAAGGTCGGCTTTCGAATAGGCCGTTTATCCGGCGTGTTCTTAACCTTCAATGACGGGGTCCCAATCCCTGCCGAATGTGGCGAGGACAAGACGTGTGGCGCTCCTTTAACCTTTCGTGTGGTAGGTTTCCAGTCACCTGAGGTAAATTTCTGTACAACATTGCTCAGGTTCAGTGCCGTCTCGCACCGGGAGCGCCATGGGCCGCTGGCTTATACGGAATCTGCTGCTTTCCGCTGTCTTTCTCGTGTCCGTCCTGGGGCTCTCCGCCGTCTCCCGAGCGGAGATGCTGCGGCATGGGATCGCGATGCACGGGGAGCCTGCGCTCAAGCCGGGTTTCGAGCACCTGCCCTATGCCAATCCCCAGGCACCCAAGGGCGGACGAATCACGCTCGCCCTCCAGGGCACCTTCGACAGCCTCAATCCCCTGATCGTCCTCGGCGTCGCACCCGACGTGGTGCCGCGCTACGTGCTCCAGAGCCTGATGATGCGCTCGACGGACGAGCCCTTCACGATCTACGGCCTTCTCGCCCGCTCGGTCGAGACGCCCGAGGATCGGAGCTCCATCACGTTCAACCTCGACCCGCGCGCCCGCTTTTCCGACGGCCATCCGCTGACCGCCGAAGACGTGCGCTTCTCGTTCGAGGCGCTGCGGAAGCACGGCAAACCGTTCCACCGCTCGAGCTTCGGTCAGGTGAAGGCGGTCGAGATCCTGGATCCGCACCGGATCCGCTTCGACCTGTCCGGCTCCAACGACCGGGAGCTGCCGCTCCTCCTCGGTATGTCCATGCCGATCTTCCCGGCCCATGCCACCGATATGGCAACGTTCGACAGGACATCCCTCACCCCGCCGATCGGCTCAGGCCCCTATGCGCTCACCGAGGTCAGGCCCGGCGAGCGCGTCGTGCTGACCCGCCGCAAGGATTACTGGGGCGAGGACCTGCCCGTGACACGCGGGCTCTATAATTTCGATGAGATCCGCTACGATTTCTATCGCGATGCCAACAGCTTGTTCGAAGCCTTTAAGGCGGGGCTTTACGATTTCCGCATCGAGGGCGATCCGGGCCAATGGGCCACGGGCTACGACATTCCCGCCGTCCGGGACGGGCGCATCCGCCGCGAGACCCTGACCACCCGTCTGCCCAAGGGCATGAACGGCTTCGTCTTCAACACCCGAAAAGCCCTGTTCGGAGATGTCCGAGTGCGGGAGGCGTTGAGCTACCTGTTCGATTTCGACTGGGTGAACCGCAACCTCTATTTCGGCCAGCTCACCCGTTCCAACAGCTACTTCTCCGGCTCCGACCTCGCCTCCACGGGCCGGCCGGCGGACGCGCGGGAGCGAGCCCTCCTGGCTGCGTTTCCGGGCGCTGTTCGCGAGGACGTGCTCGAAGGCCGCTGGGAGCCGCCCTCCGGCGACGGATCCGGCCGGGACCGGGACATGGCCCGGCGCGCGCTTGCGCTCCTGTCGGAGGCCGGCTGGGAACTCGAGAACGACGTCCTGCGGAAGAAGGGCACGGGCGAGGCCTTCGCCTTCGAGATGCTGGTCAATTCCCGCTCGCAAGAGCGGCTTGCTCTCAACTTCGCGCAGTCGCTCGGCCGCATCGGCGTTCGGGCCCGGGTGCGCCTCGTCGACGACGTGCAGTACTGGCGGCGCCTCGCAAGGTTCGATTTCGACATGGTCCAGTGGCTCTGGGCGGGAACGCCCTCCCCGGGCAACGAGCAACGCAACCGCTGGGGTTCGGCGGCGGCCGGGCGGAGCGGTTCCCACAACCACGCCGGGGTCGCCTCGCCTGCGGTCGACCGCCTCATCGACGCTCTCCTGGAGGCCAGGAGCCGGGAGGATTTCATCTCCGCCGTGCGGGCCCTCGACCGGACTCTCCTGTCAGGCTTCTATGTTGTTCCGCTGTTTTACCTGAAGGATCAATGGCTTGCCTACAGGAGCGATCTCAAGCGGCCGGACCGGACGCCGCTCATGGGGGTCAATATCGACACCTGGTGGCGCCAGCCGCACTAGCCCCAATTGGGCGTGCATACCTCCTATTGTTGAGCTTCCATTCATGTAGATGATGAAACTAATGCTCTGCTTCGACGTTAGGTGAGCACCTCCTGTTCCATCCGTCGCGTCCAACCGCAGGGTATCGTAATGAACGCAATGCCGAAGGTCCTCGTCGTCGACAACGGCGACCGTGCTCCCGACAGTGCCCTGTCGGCGGAGCTGGCCGGCATGGGATATGCGAGCGTGACGACTCCGTTCGAGGCTGCGGACGACGTCCTGGCCCTGATCCCGAGCCCGGCCGCCGTGGTGCTGCAGATGCCCCGTCAGGCCGACTGGGCCGAACGGCGGCGCTTCCTGGAACTCGCCAGCCGCCTGCGCAAAAACTTGGCCGCGAGCGGAACGCCCGTCATCGTCACCGGCGGCGTCAGCGGAGCCGCCACCATGCTCCAGAGCCAGCTCAAACTGCACGCCGTCGCGGCGCCGGACCTCTAACCCCTCAGCAGCGCGAACGCTCCTTCCTCGGTCGGGGTCTGGTCTTCGCTCGTCACGAAGTAAGCCGCCGTCCGGTCCGAACCCTCATTCAGATCCCAGTAAACAGCTATCGTGCTTCCCGGCCCTCCTCCCGTATGGCCGGCCACCCTCAAGCCGCCCCTGGTTTCTCCGGTCATGAGGCCCAGCCCGTAGCCGGGGACCGCCCAGGGCCGTCCGCGGATTGGGCCCGGCAGCACGAATGGTGTCAGCATAACTCGTCGCAATGCGGGTGGCAGCAGATCGCCCGTCATCAGCCGGTCGAGCAGCAGCGCAGCGTCCTCGACGCTCCCCACCAGCAACCCGTGGTAGACCCAGCCCGGGTGATATCCCTGGGCGCTGCCCATAGCGACCAAATCGAGATCCTCCCTGGCCCGCGCGAGACGGGCGCTGTCGATGCCGAGCGGCCGCAGTACGAGGCGCTTTAAGGCCGCATCGAGGTCTTCGCCGGTCAGGGCCTCGATCACCTGCCCGACAACCAGATAGCCGATGTTGGAGTATTCCCATCCCGCGCCGACGGGATAGCGGAGACGATCCCCATCGAGCCGCTCGATAAGCGTGGATACCGGCCAGGGATCATCACCCCGCTCGACCGCCTCGTGATAGGCCAGAAGCAGGCCATAGTTCGCCAAGCCCGATCGGTGCTGCAGCAGATGACGCAAGCTGTAGGGTCTTGTGCGGACCGGCGCGTCCAAGCCGATGAGACCGTCCCGGACGAGCGCCAGCGCCGCGGCCGCCAGAACCGTCTTCGTGAAACTCCACCAAGGCGCGACGAGGCGAGCGTCATGGGCCTTCGCCACAGACCCGTCCTCGATCAGGGCCCAGGCTCGGACCGTCATGCCGCCTTCTTTTCCGCAATACGTACGAGGCTGCGCAGGATCGTGGTCGCGGCCTTGATGCGCTCGTCCGGGGTCTCGGTATCGCGGACGAACACGATCTTCATGTCGGGCCGCACCTTGGCGAAGGAGGCTTGCTCCGTGACATAGGAGATGAGGCCGGTCGGATTGGCGAAGGAATTGTCGCGGAACGAGATGATGATGCCCTTCGGGCCGCCGTCCACCTTCTCCACGTTGGCGCGGCGGCAGAGCACCTTGATGGCCATGATCTTGAGGAGCTGGTCGACCTCCGACGGCACCGGACCGAAGCGGTCCACCAGTTCCGCCCGGAAGGCGTCGATCTCCTGGTCGGTCTCGAAGGTCGAAAGGCGTCTGTAGAGGCCGAGCCGTAGCTGCAGGTCCGCGATGTAGCCCTCGGGGATCATCACCGGCGCGCCGACCGCGATGGTGGGCGACCACTGGTCCTCCGCCGGCTCCTCGATGCCGGCCTTGAGCTGCGCCACCGCCTCCTCCAGCATCTGCTGGTAGAGCTCGTAGCCCACTTCCTTGATGTGGCCGGACTGCTCCTCGCCGAGCAGGTTGCCCGCGCCACGGATGTCGAGGTCGTGCGAGGCGAGCTGGAAGCCGGCGCCCAGGGTGTCGAGGGTTTGGAGCACCTTCAGGCGCCGCTCGGCCTGAACCGTCAGGGACTTGTTGGCCGGCACCGAGAACAGGGCGTAGGCGCGGGTCTTGGACCGCCCGACGCGGCCGCGCAGCTGATAGAGCTGCGACAGGCCGAACATGTCCGCCCGGTGGACGATGAGCGTGTTGGCGGTCGGGATGTCGAGGCCCGATTCCACGATGGTGGTGGAGAGCAGGATGTCGTACTTGCCCTCGTAGAAGGCCGTCATCACGTCCTCCAGCTGGCCCGCGGCCATCTGGCCGTGCGCCACGGCCACCTTCGCCTCCGGCACCTCCTTGTCGAGGAAGGCCTTCACCTCTCCGAGATCGTCGAGGCGCGGCACCACGTAGAACGCCTGCCCGCCCCGGTAGCGCTCGCGCAGGAGCGCCTCGCGGATGAGCAGCGGATCGAAGGGCGTGATGAAGGTGCGCACTGCGAGGCGGTCCACCGGCGGCGTGGTGATCAGCGACAATTCACGCACGCCGGTCAGCGCCAGCTGCAGGGTACGCGGGATCGGCGTGGCAGACAGGGTCAGCACGTGCACTTCGGCGCGCAGCTCCTTCAGGCGCTCCTTGTGGGACACGCCGAAATGCTGCTCCTCGTCGACGATGATGAGGCCGAGATCCTTGAACTTGATCGTCTTGCCCAGGACCGCATGGGTGCCGATCACGATGTCGACGGACCCGTCGGCGAGCCCCTCCTTGGTCTTCTTCATCTCGGCCGCCGGCACGAAGCGCGAGGCCTGGCCTATGTTGAGCGGCAGTCCGCGGAAGCGGTCGCAGAAGGTCTTGTAATGCTGACGCGAGAGCAGCGTCGTCGGCACCACCACGGCCACCTGCTTGCCGCCCATGGCGGCCACGAAGGCGGCGCGCAGGGCGACCTCGGTCTTGCCGAAGCCCACGTCGCCGCAGACGAGGCGGTCCATCGGGCGGCCGGAGGCCATGTCGTCCAGCACCGCCTCGATGGCGTTGAGCTGGTCCTCGGTCTCGTCATAGGGGAAGCGGGAAGCGAACTCGTCGTAGAGCCCTTCCGGCGGGGTCAGGCGCGGGGCTTCCTTGAGGATGCGGGCCGCCGCGATCTTCATGAGCGCGCCCGCCATCTCGCGGATTCGCTGCTTCATGCGGGCCTTGCGGGCCTGCCAAGCTCCGCCGCCGAGCTTGTCGAGCTGGACTTCCGTCTCCTCCGACCCGTAGCGGGTCAGAAGCTCGATGTTCTCCACCGGCAGGAACAGGCGGTCGCCGCCGGCGTAATGCAGCTCCAGACAGTCATGCGGCGCGCCTGCCGCCTCGATGGTCTTCAGCCCTTCGAAGCGACCGATGCCGTGATCCACGTGGACCACGAGATCGCCCGGCGTGAGCGCCGCGACCTCGGTGAGGAAGTCCTGCGGGCGCTTCGACTTGCGCTTCTGGCGCACGAGGCGGTCGCCGAGGACGTCCTGCTCGCTGATGACGGCGAGGTCCGCCGTCTCGAAGCCGGATTCCAGCGGCCAGATGCCGACCGGGATCTCGTTGCGGGGATAGGCCATCGCGTCCGAAAAGCGGGCGATGGGCCTAGTCTGGCGCAGGTCGTGGTCCTGCAGCACGTGGCAGAGGCGCTCGCGCGAGCCCTCCGTCCAGGCGCCGAGCATGACGCGTTTCTTGGCGGCCTGCAGGTCCCGGATGTGACGGATCACCGCCTCGAACACGTTCGCGTTATCGTCCGCGCGCTCGGCGATGAAGTTGCGCCCCTGGCGGGCCTCGCAGTCGATCACGAGACGTCCGGCCGATTCCGGCACCGCGAAGGGCGTGAGCCGCGCGAGCGGCAGTTTGGCCGTATGCTCGGACCATTCCTCGGGCTTGAAATAGAGCGCGTCCGGCGGCAGCGGTCGATAGGGCGCAACGCCGGGCTGGTTCTGCCCCATGCCCTCGCGGCGGGCGTCGTAATAGTCCTTCACCTGGGCGAGGCGCTCGGCCGCGGCATCGTCGGCCAGCGCATCGAACACCACCGGAATGCCCGGCAGGTAGTCGAACAGCGTGTCGAGATGGTCGTGGAACAGGGGCATCCAGTGCTCCAGGCCGGGATAGCGCCGCCCCTCGCTGATCGCCTCATAGAGCCGGTCGTCGCGGGTGGGCGCGCCGAAGGCCGCCACGTAGGCCTGCCGGAAGCGCCGGATGCTCTCGGTGGTGAGCTGCACCTCGCTCATGGGCACGAGGTCGAGGGAGCGCAGGGTCCCGACCGTGCGCTGGGTCTCCGGATCGAAGGCGCGGATCGATTCCAGGGCATCGCCGAAGAAGTCGAGGCGCACGGGATTAGGAAGCCCCGCCGGGAAGAGATCGATGATGCCGCCGCGGACCGCATATTCGCCCGTGTCGCGCACGGTGCCGGTGCGCAGGAAGCCGTTGCTTTCCAGCCAGTTGATCAGCTGCGTGGTGTCGACCACGTTGCCCGGCGCCGCCGAGAAGGTCTCGGCCGCGATGCGCGCCTTGGGCGGCACGCGCTGGACCAGGGCGTTCACCGTGGTCGAGAGGATGCGCGGCTTGTCCTCCGAGGTCTTGGACCGCGCGAGCCGCGCGAGCGTCGTCATGCGCTGCGCCGTGATCGCCGCATTGGGCGAGACCCGGTCATAGGGCTGACAGTCCCAGGCCGGGAAGGTCAGGATCTCGATCTCGGGCGCGATGAACGCGAGGCCGTTGGCGAAGTTCTGCTGCCGCTGCCCGTCCCGAGCCACATGGACCAGGACCGCCGGCCCCTCCACCTGCCCCGACAGGCCGCGCGCGAGATCGGCGACGGCCAGCGCGTCGAAACCATCCGGCACGCTGGACAGCGTCAGGCTTTGGCCCTTCTTCAGGGCGTCGAGGGCACGGGTCAGGGCTGGCTTCATGACGAGGTATCGGGTCAGAGATCAGGAAGAACGCGGGGTGGTCGGCGCGGTTCGTTGAATTGAAGGAGCGATGTGGTTTAGTCCGATGCCAGGGCTCCTGTCATCCCTGCTCAGGCGCTTTGGTCCCGTCTCTTACGGAGACTTCCGGATCACGTCATCACCGGCCTTGTGCCGGTGATCCCGATTATCTGAAGTGGGGCGCTCTTCCGATCGGGATGGCCGGGACAGGACCGGCCATGACGAAAGATGTCTCACCCAATCAGACCATCCCGACCCTCGGTTTCAATTGTGAATCGGTGCCGTATGCGTATGGAACGCCTTCAGCCGCCGGAACAGGGGCGTGTCGTAGTTCGAGGGCGTCTCGGTCTCGCCTGTGATCCAGCCGAGGAGATCGCGGTCCGTGACCTCGATCAGGCGTTCGAACTCGTTCAGGTCCTCCTCGGACAGCTCTCCGATCTCGGCGTCCGCGAAGCGGCCCATGATCAGGTCCATCTCCCGCATGCCCCGGTGCCAGGAGCGGTACAGGATCTGCCTGCGGCGGGTGTCGAGGCCGGCGCTGCTGCGTGTGGTTCCGCTCATGGCATTGCTCCGATGGGTCAAAAATAACGTCGCCTCAGGGCGGCTTAGCGCATCGTGCGGAAAAGTGGGTCCGGTTTTCGCTGACGCGGACCTCCGGTTCCGCACTCAACGATGCGCCGCTTGAGGGATTGAGCATCGGGCCCAAAAGTGCCTTCCACTTTTGGGTCCGATGCTCTAGCCGCTATATAACCATCTCCCTTCCCGTTGCCACCCATTTGCATGTCACTGCGTCCGTCCATTCTCGATCCGCTCTTCGCCCCGGCCAACACTCTGCCCGGCGTCGGGCCGAAGATCGCCCCCCTGCTCGACCGCCTTCTCGGCGAACCGGGCAAGCCCACGCGCGTCATGGATCTCCTGTTCCACGTGCCGACGAGCGGCATCTCCCGCGAGATGAAAGGATCGGTCGCGGACGCGCCCATCGGGGAACCGGTGACGCTCTCGGTCACCGTCGTGGCCCATCGCCCGCCGCCGTCCGGCCGCCGGGCGCCGTACCGGATCCTGGTCGAGGACGAGACCGGGGACGTGACGCTGATCTTCTTCAACGGCCAGAAGGCCCGCCTGGAAAAGATCCTTCCCGTGGGCGAGCGCCGCTACGTCTCGGGCAAGATCGAGCTCTGGGACGGACGGCGCCAGATGGTCCATCCGGACCGGATCCTGGACGAGAAGAGCATCGAGAGCCTGCCCGCCGTCGAGGCCGTCTATGGCCTGACCGAAGGGCTCTCGTCCCGTATGGTGGGCAAGTTCATCGGGGCAGCCCTCGAAAAAATTCCCGGGCTGCCGGAATGGCAGGACGCCGCGTGGCTCGACCGCAACGCCCTGCCCGATTTCCGGCAGGCGCTGCAGATCCTCCACAGGCCGGACAGCGCGTCGCAACTCTCCGAGGAGGCGCTCGCCAAATCCGCTCCGCGCCGACGCCTCGCCTATGATGAGCTGCTCGCCTCCCAGCTCGCCCTGGCGCTGGTGCGAAGCCGCATGCGGCGGCTGCCGGGGCGCGTCAACGCGGGTGACGGGCATCTGGTCGAGCGGTTGAAGGCCGCCCTGCCCTTCGGGCTCACCAGGTCCCAGGCGCAGGCCATCGAGGACATCCGGCACGATCTCGTGTCGGACAAGAAGATGCTGCGCCTGCTCCAGGGCGACGTGGGCTCGGGCAAGACGGTGGTCGGCCTGCTCACCATGGCGAGCGCCATCGAGGCGGGCCGCCAGGCCGCCATGATGGCGCCCACCGAAATCCTCGCCCGCCAGCATTACGAGCGCTTGGCCCCCATGGCCGAGCAGGCGGGGCTCACCATCGCGCTGCTCACCGGACGCGAGAAGGGCGTCGCGCGCAGGAATATCCTCGCCGGTCTCGCCGACGGCAGCATCCAGATCGCGGTGGGCACCCATGCCCTGTTCCAGGAAGGCGTCGCATTCCAGGATCTTGGCGTCGCTGTGGTGGACGAGCAGCACCGGTTCGGCGTGCACCAGCGTCTGGCGCTCGGCTCCAAGGGCGAGGCCGTCGACATCCTCGTCATGACGGCCACCCCGATCCCGCGCACCCTGGCGCTGACCTATTTCGGCGACATGGACGTGTCCGTGCTCAGCGAAAAGCCGGCCGGCCGCAAGCCGATCGCCACGAAGCTCATCGCCATGGACCGGCTCGACGAAGTCGTCGGCGGCATCGGGCGCGCCATCGCCAACGGCGACCAGGTCTACTGGGTCTGCCCGCTGGTGGGCGAATCCGAATCCATCGACCTCGCCGCCGCCGAGGAGCGTTTCGAGATGCTCAAGGGCTTCTTCGGCGACCGGGTCGGCCTCGTTCACGGCAAGATGGCCGGCCGGGACAAGGACGCCGCCATGGAGCGTTTCTCCGGGGGCGAGACCAAGATCCTCGTGTCCACCACGGTGATCGAGGTTGGCGTCGACGTGCCGAACGCCACGATCATGGTGATCGAGCATGCGGAGCGCTTCGGCCTTGCCCAGCTCCACCAGCTGCGCGGCCGGATCGGCCGCGGCTCGAAATCCTCGACCTGCCTGCTGGTCTACAAGGGTCCGCTCGGCCAGGTCGCCCAGGCCCGGCTCGAGATGATGCGTCAGACCGAGGACGGCTTCCGCATCGCCGAGGAGGATCTGCGCCTGCGCGGCGAAGGCGAGGTCCTGGGCACCCGCCAGTCCGGTACGCCCGGCTTCAAGCTCGCCCGCCTGGAGGTGGACGGCGATCTCCTCGGTGCCGCCCGGGACGATGCCCGCCTGATCGTCGACCGCGACCCCGACCTCGTCAGCCAGCGGGGCGCCGCCTTAAGGGTGCTGCTCTACCTGTTTGAGCGGGATTCGGCGATCCGGCTGCTGAGGGCCGGCTAGCCGAGGCGCAGCGCCATGATGCAGCGCCGGGCCGGATCGTGTCCGTACTCCGCGTCCCGTCGCAGCGTCTCCCGGTGGCCCGGACCTGCCGCATCGGCATCGATCTCGACGAATCCGAACCGGGCATAAAACGGCCCGTTCCACGGCACGTCGCGATAGGTCATCAGCGTGATGGCATCGGATCCCAAGCGTCTGCCATGCTCGATGGCGGCTTCCACCAATCGGCTGCCAATTCCTTGCCGGTGGTGGGACGCGGCAACGGACACCTCGGCGATGTAGAAATGTCCGTCCAGCTCATGCGCGGCGAGGAATCCGACCGGCTCGTCCCGTTCATCCACGCCGACCCACAGGGTTCCGGCCCGACACAGGCTTTCCAGGACGGCGGGATCCATGGTGCCGCCGCCGTCGGCCAGCCATGCCAGACCCACGCTCCTGAACACGGATGCCGCCGAACGCTCGACAGCACCGAGCTTGTCAATATCCGTCGACCGAGCGAGACGGATCGAAGGCCCGATCCGGCTCACTCCACCGTCACGGACTTGGCGAGATTGCGCGGCTGGTCCACGTCTTTGCCCATGAACACGGCCGTGTGGTAGGCCAGCAGCTGGATCGGAACGGCATTGACGATCGGCGCCACGATCGGGTGCACGGAGGGCATCACGATGGTCGCCATGGTGTCGAGGCCGGCCTCGAGGGCGCCGCGCTCGTCCGTGATGAGGATGATGCGGCCGCCGCGGGCCGCCACTTCCTGCATGTTGGAGACGGTCTTCTCGAAGATGCTGTCGTGAGGCGCGATCACGATGACGGGCATCGTCTCGTCGATGAGTGCGATGGGACCGTGCTTGAGCTCGCCCGCCGCATAGCCTTCCGCATGGATGTAGGAGATTTCCTTGAGCTTCAGGGCCCCTTCCATGGCGAGCGGATAGGACGTGCCGCGTCCGAGATAGAGCACGTCCTTCGCCTTGGAGAGGTCACGGGCCAGGATCTCGATCTGGTGCTCCCGCTTCATCGCCTCGGTCATCTGACCAGGAACGGCGATGAGGGCATTCACCAGCTCCTTCTCCTCGTCCACGCTGAGCGTGCCGCGAGCCCGGCCCGCCGCAATGGCGAGCGTCAACAGCACGGTGAGCTGGCAGGTGAAGGCTTTGGTCGAGGCGACACCCACCTCCACCCCGGCGAGCGTCTGGGCGATCACGTCGCTCTCGCGGGCCATGGTGGAGGTCGGCACGTTCACCACGGAAAGCGTATGCTGCTTCTCGGCGGTGGCGTAGCGAAGCGATGCAAGGGTGTCCGCCGTCTCGCCCGATTGGGACACGAAGAGCGCCAGGCCGCCGGGCTCCAAGGGCGCTTCCCGATAGCGGAACTCGGAGGCCACATCGATCTCGACCGGGATGCGCGCGAGGCGCTCGAACCAATATTTCGAGATCAGTCCGGCCAGATAGGCCGTTCCGCAGGCCGAGATGGAGACGCGTTTCAGCTCCTTGAAGCTGAACGGCAATTCAACAGGCAGTTCAACCCGTTCAGAGGCGAAGTTCACATAATGGGCGAGCGTACGGCCGACAACCTCCGCCTGTTCGTGGATCTCCTTGGCCATAAAGTGGCGGTAATTGCCCTTGTCGGCCAGGAAGGAGCCCACCGGGATCTTGTGTCGGACCCGCTGCACCGGCTTGCCGCTCTCGTCGCGGATGTCGGCTCCCCGACGGGTCAGGATCGCCCAGTCGCCATCGTCGAGATAAGCGACCTCGTCGGTGAACGGGGCCAGCGCCAGCGCGTCGGATCCGAGATACATCTCGCCGTCGCCGTAGCCGATGGCGAGAGGCGCCCCGTGACGGGCGCCGATCAGAAGGTCGTCCTCGCCCGAGAACAGGAAGCCGAGGGCGAAGGCGCCGCGCAGCCGCGGAAGGGTCACGGCGACGGCCTCGATGGGTAGGCGACCCTGGCGGATCTCGTAGGTGACGAGCTGGGCCACCACCTCGGTATCCGTCTCGGTCTCGAACCGGATGCCCTTCGCCTCGAGCCCGGTTTTCAGCTCACGGAAGTTCTCGATGATGCCGTTGTGGACGACTGCGAGCTTGTCGGTCGCATGCGGATGCGCGTTGGTCTCGTTCGGCTTGCCGTGGGTCGCCCAGCGGGTGTGGCCGATGCCGATGACGCCGGACAGGGGAGCCTGCGACAGCTTGGTTTCCAGGTTGCGCAGCTTGCCCTCGGCCCGCCGGCGATCGAGCCGCCCCTCCTCCAGGGTTGCGACGCCCGCCGAATCATAGCCCCGGTACTCGAGCCGTTTGAGGGCCTCCACGATCTGTGGCGCTACAGGGGTTTTACCGACGATTCCGACGATCCCGCACATTCTCTGAAACTCTCTCAATCCATCCGATCAGCGCTACGCTTCCGGTCCTCTTACAAAGGCCCGGCCCGGCAGCGGAATCAACTTGCGTAACCTATTGTGACAAAGGCACTTATTTTTTCTTGGCAGCCAGGGCTTTTTCCCGGAACTCGATCGCCCAGCCCTCCTTCACGATCTGACGCCCGCGGCCAAGACCCAAGGAATCATCAGGGATATCGTCCGTAATAACCGAGCCGGAACCCACGAACGCGCCTTTGCCGATGGTAATGGGAGCTACGAGGGAGGAATTCGAGCCGATGAAAGCCCCGGCACCGATTTCCGTCCGGTACTTGCCGAAACCATCGTAATTGCAGGTGATTGTGCCTGCGCCGATGTTCGCATCGGGCCCGATGCGGGCGTCGCCGAGATAGGACAGGTGGCTCACCTTGGCGCCGGCCCCGAGATCCGTGTTCTTGATCTCGACGAAATTGCCGACCTTGGCCTTAGGCCCGATCGAGGCACCGGGGCGCAGGCGCGCGAAGGGGCCGACCGCCGCCCCGGATGCAATCCGGGCCCCCTCAAGGTGACTGAAGCTGTGGACGACGGCTCCCTCCTCGACGACGACGCCGGGGCCGAAGACCACATGGGGTTCCACCACCACATCCTGGCCGAGCCGGGTGTCGTAGCTGAAGAAAACCGTCTCAGGCGCGATGAGGGTCACACCCGAGGCCATGGCTTCCTGGCGCAGCCGGTCCTGGATCATGCGCTCGGCGGCTGATAGCTGGGCCCGGTCGTTGACCCCGTGCACCTCCTCCTCGGGCACGATGGCGATGGCCACCCGGTACCCGAGGCCATGGGCGATCTCGACGATGTCCGTCAGGTAGTACTCACCCTTGGCGTTGTCGTTCTTGACCCGGTCGAGCAACGCCAGCGCGAGGTCGCCGCGGATGGCCATGAGGCCGCCGTTGCAGAGTGTGATCTCCCGCTCGGCATCGGTGGCATCCTTGTGCTCGCGGATGGCCAGAAGCTCGTCGCCCGCCGTGATGAAGCGGCCATAGCCTGTGGGATCCTTTGCCTCGAAGCCCATGGCGACCACGCCGGCCCCTCGGGCCAGCGGGGCGCGAAGTTTGGCAAAGGTCTCAGCTAGGACGAGCGGCGTATCGCCGAAGGCGATGATCACATCGTCGACCTTCTGGTCAAGAGCGTCCCGGGCGCTCAGGACCGCATGGGCGGTGCCGAGCCGGTCTCGCTGAACGAAGGTCCGCGCTTCCGGGAAACTCTTCTGCACCTCCCTCGCCACATCCTCTCGGTCCGGTCCGATGACCACCGCGACGCTGGTGGCACCGGCGTCCGTAAGGGTCGAGAGCACATGTCCGATCATGGAACGGTTGGCGACCTGATGCAGGACCTTAGGCTTCCCGGATTTCATCCGAGTGCCCTCGCCGGCCGCAAGCACGATGGCAAGGCAGCTCCGCGAAGGGGACGTGTTGAGCGAGTCGATCGAAGTCATATAGTTTCAATCCGGTGGCACTTGGCCGTCCAGCTAAATCAGAAGGGGTATTTTCGGCAATCATTTCATGAGCAATGCGGCGCTTTCCGCCGCTGGCCTCGTTTACTTCATGCTCACGATTGACGATATGTATTGGGCATTCCAACTGTTTGGCTGAATAGCCTCGTTCACACAAGAGTATCGCTGTGCCGGTTTCGCCAAGGGGCCCGTCCCCCTTCCACCCTCGCCGGCGCGACATGCTGGCCTATATCGGCGCCTCCGTCGCCGGGCTCGCATACGCGTCGGCCGTTCGAGCCCAAACACCCCAAGCGACGATTTCGGCCAGGATGGGCGACAATCAGCGATTCGACCCGATGGTTGTGGTCGACATTGCGCGCCAACTCTCCAAGAGACCATATGCGGCAGCCCCCAACGACTTGCCGGATGTGTTCGCCAACCTGAATCAGGATCAGTATTCCGCGATTCGATATACCCAGCCGGCCATCTGGAGCACGGAAGCCCGGGGCATCGCCGTGGAGCCGCTCCACCGAGGCTTCGTCTTCAGAGACGCGGTCGATCTGTTCGCCGTGGAGGACGGGGCTGTCCGGCGGATCGGCTTCAGCCCTTCCCAGTTCGACTACGGCCGCATCAACGTGCCGAACAATGTACCGGACATCGGCTATTCCGGCTTCAAGCTCATCGCGCAGCTCGGAAACGGCAAGCCGTTCGACTTCGCCTTTGTCCAAGGGGGCACGTTCTTCCGCGCAATCGCCCGTGGTCAGACTTACGGTGCCATCGCGAGGGCTTTGACCTTGCGGCCGGCCGAAGCGCGTGGCGAGGAGTTCCCCGTCTTCCGGGCTTTCTGGCTCGAACGGCCAGCCGTGGGCAGCAACGCCATCACCGTACATGGCGTGCTCGATTCGGAATCGACCACCGGCGCGGTGCGCATGACATTCCGTCCGGGCGATATGACCATCGTCGATGTGGAGACGACCCTCTTCCCACGCGTCAACCTGGAGCACGTGGGCTTGGGCGGCATCGCGTCCACTTACCTCTATGGACCGAACGATCTTCTGAACTCGGACGACATCAGGCCGGCGGTCTACGAGTCCTCCGGACTTCAGATGCTGAACGGCTCGGGGGAATGGCTGTGGCGTCCGCTGCACAATCCCGAAACGCTCCAGATTTCGGCCTTCGTCGACAATTCTCCGCGCGGATTCGGCCTTCTGCAGCGGGAACGTTCCTATGAAACGTTTCAGGATGACGACCAGCGCTTCGAGCGTCGTCCGAGCCTCTGGATCGAGCCGCTCGGGGATTGGGGCCAGGGCAGTGTGCAACTGCTCGAAATCCCGACCGACGCCGAGATCAACGACAACATCCTCACCTATTGGCGCCCGAAGGCCCCCATGACGGCCGGATCGGAGGTTGCCGTTGCGTACCGGCAGTATTGGGGCTGGAACTCGCCCGAACGTCCACCGCTCGCGATCGTATCGGCCACGCGCTCCGGCCGTGGCAGCGGAGCACGGCGGCGGCGGTTCACGGTTGACTTTTCCGGGGATGTTTTGGGTGACAATTTGCCGGCGGACCTTAAATCGGTTCTAACCGTTGGCCCCGGGACGTTCCAGAACCTCAAACTTTTGCCATATCCGGAACGAAAGACGGTACGTGTTGCGTTCGAGCTTGACCCGGGCAACGAAAACGCGTGTGAGATGCGCCTGATCCTTGAAGCAGGCGGGAAACCGATTAGCGAGACATGGCTTTATCGTTGGACACCGTAAGTCCCGACTCAAACCCGAATGTGGCTGCCCTGGAGCGGCCTGCAGCCGCTATGCCCCCCGAAAAGCATCTCGACATGCCGACGCAGTCGCTCCGGCACTGGTCGGCAGCTGATGAGCGCAAGCCCCTCCTCCAGCATCCCAAGCTGGGGACATGGCTCGCCCGCCTGTTCGTCTTTGGAGGCGGGCTGCTGCTGACGGCATACGGCACCTACGAGATGTATCAGGTCGTGTCGGTGAGCCGCACAACGGCGCTCCAGTGGGTGCTCGTTGCGCTGTTCACAGTGAACTTCTCCTGGATCGCGATCGCCTTCACAAGTGCCCTCCTGGGGTTCTTCGCCCTGCTGCGCCGCCCCGGGCACCGAGGACCGCTGCCGCCTTCGCTGCAGCAGCGCACCGCCATCGTCATGCCGGTCTATAACGAGCAGACGGACCGCACCTTCGCGGCCCTGGAAGCGATCTATGAATCCGTTCATGCGACGGGCCTTGGCGACCATTTCGACTACTTCATCCTCTCCGACACCACGAACCCGGATGCCTGGATCGCCGAGGAGCGCGCCTTCCTGGCCCTGAGAGAGCGCCTGGGTCCAGGAGCGCGCTTCTATTATCGCCACCGGCAGAAGAACCATCACCGCAAGGCCGGCAACATCGCCGACTTCGTGTCCCGCTGGGGTGGCCATTACGAGCACATGCTCGTGCTCGATGCCGACAGCCTCATGACCGGCGAGTGCATCGTGCGCTTGGCCGCGGCCATGGAAGCCGATCCCGATGCCGGCATCATTCAATCGCTCCCGCTGATCATCAACCGCAACACGCTCTTCGCCCGCGTTCAGCAATATGCCGCCCGGGTCACCGGACCGGTCATCGCCATGGGCCTCGCGGTCTGGATGGGACGCGACGGAAATTACTGGGGCCACAATGCGATCATCCGCACCAAGGCCTTTGCCGCACACGGCGGTTTGCCGGACCTGAAGGGCAAACCGCCCTTCGGCGGACATATCCTGAGTCACGATTTCGTCGAGGCGGCGCTGCTGCGCCGCGCCGGCTGGTCGGTCTACATGCTGGCCGACCTTCAGGGCTCCTACGAGGAGAGCCCGCCCTCCCTCATCGACCTGTCGGCGCGTGACAGGCGCTGGTGCCAGGGCAATCTCCAGCACATGCGGGTTATCACGGCCAAAGGCCTCAAGCTGCCGACACGGCAACACTTTGCCACCGGGATCATGTCCTATCTGGCCTCGCCGTTCTGGCTGTTCCAGCTGATCGTCGGTATCGCCCTGGTCCTGCAGACCACCTACATCCGCCCGGAATATTTCGCCCGCGACTTCCGGCTTTATCCGATCTGGCCCCGGTTCGACCCTGAGCGAGCCCTGGCGCTCTTCGCGCTGACCATGGGCATCCTGCTGGCACCGAAGGTCTTCGGTCTTCTGCTGATGCTCATTCGCGGCGACGACCGGCGCGCCTCGGGAGGGAGCATCCGGCTGATCATCTCGTCCACGATCGAGATCATCCTGTCGGCGCTGCTGGCTCCGATTCTGATGCTCATCCAATCGGGTTCGGTCTTCCAGATCCTGCTCGGGCGCGACACCGGCTGGCAGCCGCAGCGTCGCGACGACGGCTCTATCCCGTTCAAGGACATCGTCCGTCGCCATCGGGCTCATACGGTTCTCGGGGCGTTGGCCGGCCTCTCGGCCTTCATGATCGCCACATCCCTGTTCTTGTGGATGTCTCCCACGATCATCGGTCTGCTGCTGGCCATCCCCCTTTCCTGGCTCAGTGGCCAGCTCGGAGCCGGTCTTGCACTCAAGAGGCTTGGGCTCCTGCGAACCCCTGAGGAATATCAGCCGCCAGCGATCGCCACCCGCGCCAACGAGCTGCAGGCGCGCAACGCCACCTTGGGGTTCGACGATACCGACAGCATCCGGGCCATCTATGCGGATGCGAACCTGAGGGAGCGCCATATCGAGATGCTTCCGCCCGCCCCGCCCCGCAAACGCGGCGTCATCGAGACGGAGCGGGCTTTGGCCGAGGCCAAGCTCGTCGACGCCGAGACCATCGAGGATGCGGTCAGCTGGCTCCACAACAAGGAACGCATGGTCGTTCTCCACGACCGGGCGCTCATCGACATGCTCGTGCACCTGAAGGCCAAGCCGCCTGAGGCTCAGGCTGCCGAGTGAGACCAATCGGGACCGGCTTCAGGTCCCGGTTTTCGTGTGCATTACGGGAGCCGTTCTCTCGCTGTCGCCGGCCACTTCGCTCAACACCCAATCCCGGAAGGCTTCGATCTTGGCGGAGCGCCGGCGGGTTTTCGGATAGACCAGCCAATAGCTCCGATCCGTGGTCGCCAGCAGATCGAAAGGCTTTACGAGCCGCCCTGACGCAAGGTCGTCGGGAAAGAAGAAAGGATTGATGAGCGCCACTCCCTGACCGGCGATGGCCGCCATGCCTTCGAACTGCTGCACTCCGAGCGAATTGTCCGGACGCCGCGAAAGGTCGACATTCTTCACACCGGCTGCCGCGAACCAATCCTGCCACCACGGATCACTCGGCGAGATGAGCGGGAGCTTGAGAATGTCGAGAGGCTCCCGCAGCTCGACGCCCCGGAGCAGCTCCGGGCTGCACACGGGCACGAATTGGTTGGGGAACAGAACATGTGCCTCGAGCCCGGGCCAGTCTCCCGTACCGCTCCTGATTCCGATGTCGAATTCGCTTTGGGCGAATTCGACGATCTCGGTCGAGACGGAAATCTGAACCGCAATGTTGGGGTGGAGCTGTCGAAAGCGCCCCAAGCGCGGAACGAGCCAATTGGAGGCAAAAGTCGAGAGCGTGGTGATCGAGAGGACCGTCTGGACCATTTCCTCCACGCCCGCGAAGGCATTCCGCAACGCCTCGAAAGCCTCCGTTACGGCCGGAGCGAGCTGTCGCCCCTTGGCTGTCAGGGTTACCTGGCGGGGCAAGCGGATGAACAGCGGCGCCCCGACCTTATCCTCCAGGATCTTGATCTGATAGCTCACGGCAGCCTGCGTCATGCCGAGTTCCTCGGCGGCGCGGGTAAAGCTCTGATGGCGAGCCGCCGCCTCGAACACTCGGACGGCGCTCATTGGGGGAAGTTTCGACGGCGGTTTCGTCATGACGATCCATAAGGCTGCCTTATGTCAGCCCATTGGCATTTGCTTTGTCAAGCTCCCCCGTGAGGCGCATCCTCTCTCTCATCACCGAGGGCGCTGAAGCCCAGGCAATCAACCACGGTAGCTGTCATGAGATATGAGGATGCCCGCCGCCTCCGCGGCGTCGAGAGCGCTTGGCTGCATGTGAAACTCTGGTTCCGGCCGATTCTTCCGAGAAGGGGACCGGCCGTGTCGGATTTGAGCCGGCTCTCCGATCATGAGAGACGCGATATCGGCCTCCCCGAGCCGATCCGTTACATGGATTGGCGCGCCTTGAGGGACGAAAGGTAGCCCAAGTCAGGGCGTCAAGCGGCTCGGCTTCAACTCACCGCTCTGTTCGAGGAGCGAATGCCCGGTCGAGGCGATATGCGCCTCGATCCGCTTGAGGTCCCGCACGATATCCAGCTGAATGGCGCTCGTATCGCCTGCCGTCCTGCCCGACCGAAGCTGTTCGAGATGCTTCTGGGCCACCGCACGCTCCAGGTCCCTAAACCGCTCCTTCTCAGCCACGAGCCGGCGGGCTGAACCGAGATCCTGGAACATGAGTACGGAGGCGGCAAGCTGCAGATGCTCCAGCAGCTTTGCGTGCATGCTGGTGATGTCGTCCAGGCTGTCCTTCGGCAGGCGCAGATGGTTCTTGATGCGCTTGGCGGCGAGCTCCATCAGGTTCTTGTCGATGATGTCGCCCACATGTTCCAGATTGATGGCGAAGGCGAGAATGTCGGAGAGACGCTTCGCCTCCGCCTCGCTCAGAGCCTCGTGGTTGATCGAGCTCAGATAGCGGCGAATCGCACTGAACAACCTGTCGAGCACATCGTCGGTGCGGCTCACTTGGTCGACACGGCCGATATCGTCCTCGCGGAAGAGATCCTGGGAGCTCCGCAACATGGCCTCCACCGTGTCGACCATGCGCAGGACCTCGCGGGCCGCGTTGGAGAGAGCAACAGACGGCGTGTCGAGAGCATCCTTGTCGAGATATTGCGGAGTGCCCGGATCGGACGCCCGGAGCTTTTCAGGGAAGATCCGGACCAGCAGCGTCGCGATCCATGGCAACGGCAGGATGAAGACAGCAGCCACCACCACGTTGAAGATCGTGTGAAAATTCGCCGCGAGCCGTGTCGGGTTCGGATCGATCATCGTCATGGCCGAGAGGATCGGCTCGATCAGGGGAAGAACAATGGCGCAGCCGACGACCCGCGTCGCCAAGTTGCCGACAGGCACGCGGATCTTGGCGGGATCGCCTCCCATGGCTTCCAGAAAGGGATTGAGGGCGCTGCCCAGATTGGCCCCAAGCACCATCACCAGGGCGGCAGGAGGACCTATCACGCCAGCCGAGGCGAGGGACATGATCAGGAGCATCGCTGCGACGCTGGAATGGGCGATCCAGGCAAAGAACGCCGAAAGGAGCACCAGGATCAGCGGGTCGGACGCGATGGACGCGAGCAGATCCTTGAGAACCGTCGAGCCTTCGATGAGATGGTTCGTCTCGCTCAGGAGGTGGAGCGACAGCAGCATGAGGCCCAAACCGATGGCCACACGTCCAAGATCCTTGACACGGCTCGTCCTGCCGCGTCGGAAAGCCACGAAGCCACCGAAGATCAGAACCGGAAAGATCAGGGACACGTCGAACGAGAGCACCTGCACGATGAGCGTCGTGCCCACGTTCGCGCCGAGCATCACCGCCAGGGCCGGAACGATGTCAACCGCCCCGCCCGCGGTGAAGGATGACACCATCAAGGCTGTCGCCGTACTGCTTTGCAGGACCGTCGTCACGCCGACGCCGGCGAGGAACGCTTGCAGCCGTGTCCGCAACGCCATCCCGAGAATCCAGCGAAGATCGCTGCCGAAAGCCCGCTGAACCCCGCTGTTGACCATGTTGATGCCCCACAGAAGCAGGGCAATCTCACCGAAGAGGTGGATCAAGACGGCGGTTGCAGACATTCAGCCCTCTGGGTTCAAGAAGCGCGGCACGATCCTTTTACTTACCCACCAACGGAGACAATCGCAATAAGGTTGCCGGCTAATAATGAGCATGTGCCGGAAGGATCAGCGGAAAATCGGCTCGAAGCCTTCCGCCAGGAGATGGAGCAGGCGGCAGGGCGAACCTCCGCTCCTGGCCCCTCCGGCATCCTTCCAGACGAGCTCACTTGCTCAATGGGGCTCACGCGGAACAACCAAAAGCGGCCCAAGCTTAGCCGATACCAATTTGGCTACTCCCAACGCATGCCCCTATCCCCTTAAGGTCGTCTGCTCTTTTCATCGTATAATCGGTACGCATGGATGTGTCCTAAAGCTAAGTTCCAAGGCGGTTCGGGCGTTGATTGACAGTATCTCTCTGATCGGTGTGCGAGGGCGTGAGATGGGTTTGGACGATCCATTTCCAATCGAGAAATGCTCCGGACGCGTCCGGGGAGCGATCCTGGCGGAATTTCAAGGAAGGTGCCCCACCATCCGCGAAGTGGCCAGCATCTCAGATGCCCAGTGGCTGACCGTCCCCAATATCGGTCCCACCACATTGGAGGAGTTGCGCAGCATGACGCAATCCGCTCCGAATGGAGAGCCGCGCCCCAATTCGACGGGAATGCCGGACGGAGAGCTGCTCTCCCGCCTCAACCGGCTTCAACGTGAGCTGAACATCATTGTCGGCGAGATAAAGGCACGCTTCAGTGCCGGAGCGTCAAAGAAAAATCAGGCGCGGTAGGTCTAAATCCTGAACACAGGAAAGATCGCAACCGATACGATGCTGATGTGAGACGCCTGCTATCGATCTGATATGGACCTTCGTGATCGAAAGCTCAGATCGCGAAGGACAGGATCGCCCGGGTCCCTGCGTGATCCTGATCGAACTCGATCGCCGATTGCAGGTTCGATGCCATGGCCTTTACGATCTTCGTGCCTAGGCCGCTCCCCTGGACCACTCCGGTGCCCTTCCATCCGATCCCGTCATCCTCGACGACAAGCTCCGCATGTCCGCCCGAAGACGACAGGGCGACACGGATCTCCCCCGTCACTCCGGCTGGATAGGCATACTTGAAAGCGTTCGTGACGAGTTCCGTTACAATCACCCCAAGTGACACCGCTTTGTCGGTCGGTACCGAGGTCGGCTCTGCCATCAGGGTAATCGTATGTTCGCGCCCGGCTGCTTGCATGGCGCCCTCGAGTTCCTCGACCAGTCCCTGCAGATAGGTATCCATCTCGACGAAACGGACGTCGTTCGATGTGTAAAGTCGCCGATGAATCTGCGAGATGGCGGTGATGCGGCTTTGCGTTTCCGTCAGCGTGTCCCTCGCGATCGTATCGCTGCTGAGCGCCCGCTGTTGCATAGCGACCAGGGACGCAACCAGTTGCAGACTGTTCGCGACGCGATGGTTGACCTCCCGGAGGAGCATCTCTGCCCGCTCCCGCGCCTCCCGCATTTCCCTCTCAGCCACTTCCTTCTCTTGGCGGAGCCTTTCGGCGGCCAGCGCCTGCTCGGCAGCGGTCCGGAGGAGATCGAGGAAAACCCCGCCGACGTCCTTGATGACGTAATCGGCCGCTCCCGCCTTCAGGGCGGCAACCGCAATCCTGCCCTCGTCGGCTCCAGTCACGTAGACGACAGGGGGAGGATTCGCCATGGTCTGGATTTCGGAGAGAACCTCGAGGCCTACTTTACCAGGCATGAAGTGATCGAGCGCGATCACATCGAAGCGCTCGGCGGAAAGCTGGTTCAGTCCCTCATCGCCGCTAAGGGCATGTTTGACCTGGAAGCCGTGGCGCGAGAGTGTCCGCTCGACGAGGCGTCCGAGGCCGTGATCGTCATCGATATACAGGAGCCGGATCGGTGGGGTTTCGGCGGCGCCCGCGCTCATAGACTGTCGGGCACCTGAATGACCGAGAGGAACAGCCCAAGCTGGCGGATCGCCTGCGAGAAGGACTCGTACTCCACCGGCTTCGTGATGTAGACATTGGCACCGAGGTCGTAACAGCGCTGCACTTCGCGCTGATCGTCCGTGGTCGTAAGCACCACCACCGGAGCACGTTTCAGCTTCTCGTCTCTCTTCAGCCTGGCGAGGATGTCAGCCCCGTTCATGTCCGGCAGATTGAGATCGAGCAGCACCAGGAACGGACCGGCATTGCGCACCTCATCGCTGAACAGGTGCTCCAGAGCAGCGGTCCCGCTGGAGAAGGTACGAAGCTCATTGCAGACGCCCGCCCGACGGATGTTCTTCTCGATCAGTCGGGCATGGCCCTCATCGTCCTCGACCATGATGATGGTGACGGGATTTTGGTGGGGCATCAGGCGGCTTCCGAATTCATACTGATATATCTTGGCAGGGCCACGGTGAAGGTCGAGCCCTCCCCGAGCCGTGACGATACGGAAATCGTGCCGCCGAGCCTTCGCACGAGAGCACGCACATGTGCAAGCCCAATCCCCTCGCCTTGCTGGTCCTGAGTCCCAGAGCGTCGGAACAGGTCGAAGATCCTCTCGAAGTCCTTGGAATCGATACCACGCCCGTTATCCTCGATTTCGAAAAGGACGCTAGCTCCCAGATCACGTCCACGGACCATTATCCGTCCTGCGCGGGTCGGGTGAAGGTATTTCACAGCGTTATCGATGAGATTTCCGAAGATCTGCTCGATGGCAAGGCGGTCGCTGGTGACATTGGGAAGGGGCTCGATGAGCAATTCCGCGCCGCGTTCGTGCAACTGATGTGCGACGCTGCCGCGCTGGGCCTCAAGCAGTTGGACCATATCGATAGGCTCGGGCGCCAGAACGCGCCTTCCCTCCCGGGACAGCTTCAGGATCGCGCCGATCAGCTTGTCCATCTTCACGGTCGAGGACCGGATAAAGCCGATGGCCTCCGGCAGGTCGGATTCAATGGCCGCTCGAGTCTCGGCGTCGATCAGGCTGGGATCGGCTTGCCGGACCTTCCGGTAGAACCTCTCGATCTCGCTCTGCGCACCTTCCAGTTCACTCGTGAAGCCCATGACGTTGACCAGCGGTGCCCGAAGGTCGTGGCTTACGATATAGGCAAAACGCTGAATCTCTTCGTTGGCCTGATCGAGTTCTGCCACACGCTCCGCCAGGATGGACGCCAGCCGGCGTGTCTCCTCTTCCGTGCGGAGCGCACGCTCTCGGCTCTCCCGGAGCGCATCCTGGGCCTGCTTGAAATCATGGATGTCGGTGCAAGTCCCAAACCAGCGTTTGATCCTGCCCTCCTCGTCGCGAACCGGCTGCGCCCGCCCGAGCACCCAGCGGTACTCGCCGGAGCGATGCCGCAGCCGATATTCGATGTGGTACGGATCGCCCGTTTCAAGGCAACGGCGCCAGACGCCCCAGGCGCGCTCCTGGTCGTCCGGATGGAACATGCCGTTCCATGCCTCGCCATCGGTCGAACCGTTCGGGACGCCCGTATACTCGTACCAGCGTTGATTGTAGTAATCGTGGAAGCCATCCGGTCGGGTGGCCCAGATCATCTGATCGATCGAGTTGGCGATGGCGCGGAAGCGCTCCTCGCTTTCCCTCAACGCAATCTCGACCCGGCGCCTTTCCTCCAGCTCGCGCTGTGCCGACTGGAACAGCCGGGCATTGTCGATCGCGACCGCCGCCTGACCGGCGATACCGGTCAGCAAAACTTCGTGCTCCTGCCGAAACACGCCGGTTTCAGCATGACCGAAGAACAATCCGCCGAGCACCTCGCCTGAACGGGAGGTCACCGGCACCGCCAGATAGCTGCGAACCGGCAGATGGCCCTCTGGCATGCCTATATGGGGTCTGTTGAGCCCGTAGCGCGGGTCCTGAAGGATATCGTCGGAGCGTATGATCCCGTCACCCTGGAACGTCGGCTGGAACACCGCCGTCGCCCTGGGCATCGGAAAATCGGCGAATGCCTCCCGCTCCACACCGGATAGAGCATAGAGCATGTAGCTCTCACCATTTTCGTCCAGGACATTGTAGAAGAAGGCCCCAAACTGGGCGCCCGTCAGCGCGACGCCAGCATCTGTGACGATCTGGACGACACGATCCAAGTCGAGCTCAGCGGCAATCGATGCTCCGGTCTGGTTGAGGATGGCTAAGTTTCGGGTCTCGGATCTGAGAGCCTCTTCGGCCTGGCGAGCCTCTGTAACGTCATGTCCTTGCACGAAGATCCCGGAAACCTGTCCATCGGGATCGAAGACCGGCTGATAGACGAAGTCGAGGAAACGCTCCTCCGGAACATCCCCGGCGTTCTGTTTCAGGAGAATGCGAATGCTCCGGCCTACGAAAGGCTGGCCGCTGCGATAGACACGGTCGAGGAGATCGAGGAATCCCTGCCCCACGACCTCGGGAAGAGCCTCACGCACGGGCTTGCCGACGATGTTATCGCGGCCGATCAGCTGGAGATAGGCCGAGTTCGCCATGGTGAAGACGTGATCCGGTCCGCTAAGGGCTGCCATGAAGCCAGGCGCCTGCTGGAACAACCCCCGCAGGTGCTGCCGTTCCTCGCTCAGGACTTGGTTGGCCTCCTGCACGGCCTGAGCGCGGCGGAACATGTCCGTCTCGATCAGTGCGGACGGACCGGACGAGAGAACGGTACTCTTTGCCAAATTCCGCAGCCGGTGAAGCTCGGTCACGTCGACCGTGTGCTGGAGGATGAAGGCCAGTTCGCCTCTATCGTTGAAGAGTGGCGTATGGGTCGCGCTCCAGTAGCGTTCCTCGAAGCCCTGGCCGTTCGGCAGCGGGATGGCATATTCGATGAGAGGAAGATAATCCGCAGCCTTCTCGCGAATGACCTTGTCGAGCGATCCTCGCAACTGTCGGTGGCTTATGGAATCCGGATCGCTCGGAAACGCCTCGAACATGTTGCGCCCGATCAGATCGTCCCGCTCGCGCATGGTGACCTGGAGATAGGCGTCGTTCATTCCGACGATCGTGAGCGAGAGGTCCAGCAGCACGTAGGGGTTGGGAGAGGCACTGAACAGAGCTTCGAAATTGATTGTCTTCAATCGCAATGCTGGTCAGTCGCCAGCCCCCTCGTTGATCACTGACAGAGCTGGTCGGTATGTAGGCGGCTCCCGCCCAAGTAACATAGGGCCAAGATATCTACCCAGTAAGTGTGACCGATGCGACACTTATGGGCCGGACTATCGGCATGACAGGCTTGATCGAGCGCCCGCTCAGCCCTCGTATTTGATCTGGATCCGAGCAGCCGCCTGCCGGGCCCGCTCGCGCGCTTCCTCCACCGTAGAGCCGGAGGCGAGGGCGACGCCCATGCGACGGTGCTTGCGGGTTGTCGGCTTGCCGAAGATGCGTACCTCCACGTCCGCGTCGGTCGAGCCCATGGCGAGAGCCTCCCGCAATCCTTCGATCGTGAACCGCTCGGCCTCCCGGTCGGCCAGGATCACGGCCGATGCCGTAGGGCCATTGAGCCGGATCTGCGGAATCGGTAATCCCAGAACGGCGCGGGCATGAAGATCGAACTCCGACAGATTCTGGGAAAGAAGTGTCACAAGCCCCGTGTCATGCGGCCGGGGCGAGAGCTCGGAGAAGATCACCTCGTCACGGGTCACGAAGAACTCGACGCCGAAGATCCCGTATCCGCCGAGATCGTCGACGACCCTCCGGGCCATCTCCTTGGCATCTTCAAGGAGCTTCCCGGTCATCAGAGTCGGCTGCCAGGATTCCTGGTAGTCGCCCCGCTCCTGCCGGTGACCGATGGGTTCGCAGAAGGAGACGCCCTCGCGGGTTCGGATGGTCAGGAGGGTGATCTCGTAATCGAAGGCGATGAACTCCTCGACGATCACCTTCTTCCGGTCCCCGCGCATGTTCGCCACGGCATCGTTCCAGGCCTGCTCCAGTTGATCGGCCGTGCGTACGGTGCTCTGCCCCTTGCCGGAGGAGGACATGACGGGCTTGATCACGCAGGGCAGGCCCGTGTGCTCGGCACCCGCCCTGACCTCGTCCAGGCTTTCCGCATAGCGGTACTTGGATGTGCGCAGGCCGAGCTCGGTCGCGGCAAGCTCCCGGATTCGGTCCCGGTTCATGGTCAGCGAGGCGGCCCGGGCGGAAGGCACCACGGTAAATCCCTTGTCCTCGAAATCCTGCAGCACCTCCGTGCGGATCGCCTCGATCTCCGGGACGATGAAATCGGGCCGGTGCTTCTCGATTGCAGCCTCAAGGGCATCCGCGTCGAGCATGGGGAAGACTTCGGCCTCGTCCGCCACCTGCATGGCCGGAGCGTTCGCGTAGCTGTCGCAGGCCACCACATAGCAGCCATACCGCTTGGTCGAAATCACGAACTCCTTGCCGAGCTCGCCCGACCCGAGGAGGAGAATCTTGGCTGTGAACACGGAAATGCCTTTCGTTCATGGCTAGGGCCGCGGCGCAGGGCAGCGACGTGCGGGATCTGATCCGCCCGCCATCCGGTAAAGCCCCAGCGCTCCAGGTCGTCAATGGCCGACTGAAGCAACCGGGTCGCGTCCCGGCTGTTTCAGGGCGATCCCAGATCGACTTTATTCACATTGGATAGGGTTGTGCCGGGTGTCTTCCCCTCGAAACGGCACAAAAGGCCGCGCTTTTGGCATTTTGACGCCATGCCATGGATCAAGATCGTCCGAGTGGCGTTCAACAGCAGCGACAGGAGCTGGCCCCGCTTGCGCTGCATGCAGCCCTGCCGTCTCAATCGCGCATTACGCAATCAGAAGTCCGATGGGTTAAGGGGTCTTCGCAGGAGAAGCCCGATGTTAGCAAAGAAGAAATCACCCGAGAACCGGCAAAGGCGCGTCACCCGGGTCGAGCCGCCGGTCCTCGAGGAAGCGATCGCCGCAGCACAGGGCCTGACGGATGATATCGACAGCCAAGTCGAGATCGCCGCGCAGCTCATGGGAATGCCGGAGAATGAAGTGCGCCCCGTCGTTCTGAAAACGGCCGCTCAACCTCGCCGCCCCGAGCGCCTGGCCGAGCGGATGATCATGCCTGAGCGCAGCGACGGGCCCAAGGTGGTGGTCGTGGAGCGCAAGCGCCCTCGCCTCGCCATGCCGAGATAACTTCTCTATCATCCCGCCCGAACGCGCCGCACGACGGCCGCTTCCTCCGCATCCCACTGCCGCCGTCTCGCGGGATCGTCCGAATATGGTCAAAGGTATTCTTCTCGCTTTTCTTGCCTTTGCCGTCTTCGCCTGGGGCGATGCCGTCGTGAAGGAGATCGGGCATGGCCTCGATCCGTTCGAGGTCACCTTCTTCGGATATCTCATCCCCCTTCTCCTCTCACCCGTCTTCATGAAGCCCGGCGACAGCCCTGTCGATCTGGTGCGATGGAACAGGCCCTGGCTCATGGGACTTCGGGTTTTCCTGATCGCCGCCACGACGCCGTTCAGCGTCATGGCCTTCCGGAGCCTGCCCTTCGCGGAGGCTTTCGCCCTTCTGTTCCTCATGCCCAGCCTTGTGACGGTGCTCTCCATCTTCATTCTCAAGGAACATGTCAGATGGCGCCGCGGCCTTGCCGTCTGCGCGGCGTTCATCGGCGTGCTGATCATCGTGCGCCCGGGATTCAGGGAATTCCTGCCGGGGCACGTGGCGGCGCTCGCCACGGCACTGTGCGCGGCAGGCGGCGTCATCACGGGCAGGATGATCGGCCATACGGAGAAGCGGTTCACCCTGATCGGAACCGTCTTCCTGGCTACGACCGTTCTCGCAGGCATCCTGATGATCCCGGGCTTCACCTGGCCGACGACACACCAATGGATCCTGCTGCTCGCCTTTGCCGCAACGGCCTTCGTCGCGCAGGCGCTGTTCATCGTCGCGACTCTGTATGCTCCGGCCGACCGGCTCGGGGCGGCCCAATACAGCCAGATCTTATGGGCTCTGGCCATCGGCGCGCTGTTCTTCGACGAATGGCCCGACACCCTGGCCCTGGTCGGCATCTTCATCGTCGTGGCGGCAGGCCTGTTCATCTTCGCCCGCGAGCAGACCCTCAAGCGAGGGCGACCTGAGACCGAGGCCCCGGCCGGGTCTGCTCAGACCGAAGCCGCATCCATGACCCACTAAGGCCCTCCGGGTGCGACTTCTGCGCCAGCCTTCGTTTCCTCATCGCCGGGCTGCCCTATCTTCGCCTCTATAGGGCTCTGAGCGCTCGATGTCCGGGCCAGGGCCGAGGTTGACAGGGTGGTTTCCTTGGCAGGCGCGTATATCAACCGGATCGGCACCGCCGTCCCGCAGCACGACATCCATCAGACTTTCATCGGCTTCGTCGACCAGTTTCTGCCCGAGCGGAAGGACAAGCTGATCTTCCGGCGGATGGTCCAGCGCTCCGGGATCGAACATCGCTACTCGACACTGACGCCAAGCGAGAACCTTGAGGCTGCGGCCGACCAGGACGGCTTTTTCAGGCCGGGCCAGTTCGCCGGAACGGGCACCCGCATGCAGCGCTTCGAGACCCATGCCGTCGACCTCGCCCAGCAGGCTATCGAGGCTCTCGACCTGAACGAGGACCTTGCCGCCATCACTCATATGGTCGTGGCTTCCTGCACCGGGTTCACTGCTCCCGGACTCGATCAGCAGATCATGGAGCGGCTAGGGCTCAACCCGTCTCTCGAACGGACCATGGTCGGGTTCATGGGCTGCGCCGCTGCCGTGAACGCCCTGAAGGTGGCCCACCATATCGTGAGATCCGAGCCGGATGCCAGGGTTTTGGTGGTCAACCTGGAGCTGTGCACGCTCCACCTCCAGGAGACGTCAGACCTCGAGGTCATTCTCAGCGCCTTGCTCTTCGGCGACGGCTGCGCGGCGAGCCTCGTCTCGGCGGAGCCGAAAGGCATCGCACTCAAGGATTTCCGGGTCGCGACGATTCCGGATACCCGTGATCTCATTACCTGGCGGATCGGCGATTCCGGGTTCGAGATGAGCCTGTCCGGAGAGGTTCCCCAGCAGATTACGAAAGCACTTCGCCACGAGGCGACCCGCAACGACGACGGCGGCATTCTGCGCGGCCAGCACAAGAACGATTTCGACCTTTGGGCGGTGCATGCGGGAGGGCGAACGATCCTCGATGCGGTCGAGCAGGGTCTCGATCTGGGACCGGACGCGTTGCAGTGGTCGCGCGGCGTGCTGCGGGACTTCGGCAACATGTCCTCGGCCACCTTGATGTTCGTGCTGGGCCGGATGATACAGGATGCGCCGCCGACCACGAACGGCTTCGGCATGGCATTCGGTCCGGGGCTGGTGGCCGAGACTTTCCGCTTCTCCCTTGCCGAATGAGACCGTCATGGGCCGGAGTTTCGCCGAGCGCAGCCCAGAGACGGAATGGATGGACACCGAGTCCGTTAGCCTGGACGACTACCGCGCCTGCCTGAAGGATCTGGCCGCCGTCAATGTCGTGACCATGACCCACGGGCCGGTCCTAAAATGGCTCGACCGCGCCACCCGGCACCTCGATCCGAACGAGCGCGTCACCATCCTGGATGTCGGCTATGGCTACGGCGACCTGCTGCGCCGAATCCATACCTGGAGCCGCCGCCGGAACCGGCTCATCGACCTGATCGGCGTCGATCTCAATCCCATGAGCGAGCCGATCGCTCGTGCCGCGACGCCTTCGGGTGTCTCCATCGAATACAGAACCGGTAACGTCTTCGACTTCCAGCCTGAACGCCCCGTCGACTTCATCCTCTGCTCGCAGACGACGCATCATATGTCGAATGAGGAACTGGCCGGCTTCGTCCGCTGGATGGAGCGAGTTGCCGCGCGTGGCTGGTTCATCGCGGATCTCCACCGTCATCCGATCCCGTTCCACTTCTTCCGCATCCTGTCCTGGGCGGCGGGATGGCATCGCTTCGTCCGGCATGACGGACCGATCTCGATCGCCCGCAGCTTCCGCCGAAAGGATTGGGAGGCCATCCTGGCCGCAGCCGGCCTGGAACCCGGAACAGCCCGAATCCGCTGGTATCCGTCCTTTCGGCTCTGCGTGAGCCGATTGAAATGATCAGTGGACGCAAAGAGGAGATCGTGATCGTCGGCGGCGGTCTCGCCGGCACGTCCGCGGCCTGCATCCTGGCAGAAGCCGGACGTTCCGTCCTTCTGATCGAGCGCGATGCGGAGCCCCGGCACAAGGTCTGCGGCGAGTTTCTGAGCATCGAGGCTCAAACCTATCTGACTCGTCTCGGCATCGACCTCGAGGGCCTCGGGGCAAGCCGCATCTCGCGTCTGCGTCTCATTCGGAAACGTAAGCTGACCGAAGTCGCCCTGCCCTTCGCCGCCAGAGGATTGTCCCGCAGGACCTTGGACGAGGCTCTGCTGGACCAAGCCCGGATTCGAGGTGCCCGGATCATCAGAGGACAGGCTGTGCGGTCCATCTCTGCGGACCCGTCGCAAGTCCACGCCGAAATTGCGGCGGGGGATCCAATCTCTGCGGATGCGGTCTTCCTGGCCACCGGAAAGCATGACGTCAGAGGAATGAAGCGGGCGTCAGCCGGCACCATGGACGATCTCATCGGCTTTAAAGTGCATTATCGTTTGGCGATGAGACAGCAGCAGGCGCTCGAAGGCCTTGTCGAGGTCATTCTGTTCTCCGGCGGCTACGCCGGGCTTCAGATGGTCGAACACGGAATCGCCAATCTCTGCCTCGTCGTTTCTCGCACGTGTTTCGACCAGGTCGGCAAAAGCTGGGACGCGCTTCTCGATCATATTGCCAGCGAGTGCCCTCATCTGGCGGAACGTCTGCAGGGCGCGCAATCTCTCTTCGAGCGTCCGCTGGCCATCTTCCAGATTCCCTACGGCTTCCTCCACGAACCGGACTCCAGCGAACAGCAGGGGCTGTTCCGCTTGGGCGATCAGGTGGGCGTCATCCCCTCCTTCACCGGCGACGGCATGTCGATTGCCCTGCACAGTGGATGCCTGGCCGCCTCGATGTATCTTGCGCACGGCCGGACGAGCTCGATCTTCCATCATCGGATACGATCCGACATCCAACGGTCGATCCGTCTGGCATCGATCCTGAACCGTGCCGTGCGGCATGCGGCGGGCCAGCAGGCGGTCTTTCATTTCTGCCGAACTTGGCCGGCTGCCATGCAGCATGTCACCACCCTGACCCGCGTGCACGAGGCATCCGTGCACCGGGCGCTCGTTGCATCATGATCCTTCCCAGGGAGCCCCAATCATCCGCCGCAGTGGCGGAACACTACGACGACCTCGATCCCTTCTATCGCGAGATCTGGGGCGAGCACGTCCATCATGGTCTCTGGACGACGGGCCACGAAACGCCCGACCAGGCAGTCGAGGCTCTGATTGCCCACCTTGCCGACACATTGGCCCTCGCACCCGGGCAACGGATCTGCGACATCGGCTGCGGTTATGGTGCAACCGCCGAATGGCTTACCGGACATTACGGTGTTTACGTCACCGGCGTCACCCTCTCGTCGGCGCAACTTCGGCAGGCGGAGAGGCGCGCCGCCGGATCCTCCCTTCTCAACTTCATGCTCCAAGACTGGCTCACGAACACGTTCGAGGACGGCGCATTCGACCATGTGATCGCCATCGAAAGTTCCGAGCACATGCCCGACAAGCAGCGGTTCTTCGATGAAGCGTATCGCACCATGCGGCCGGGCGGGCGGCTTGCCCTCTGCGCCTGGCTCGCCCGTGACCAGGTCCGTCCATGGGAGGAGCGCCATCTTCTGGAGCCGATCTGTCGCGAGGGCCGCCTCCCCGGAATGGGCACCGAGTCGGATTATCGCACATGGGCCGAAAGATCCGGCTTCATCGTCGACGGCTTCGAAGATCTCAGCCGGAACGTCAGGCGCACTTGGTCTCTCTGCGCCGGCCGGGTCGCGAAAAAGCTCCTGACCCACTCGCACTACCGACACTACCTGCTCGACGCGCGCTCCAGCAACCGCGTCTTCGCCCTGAGCCTCCCACGCATCTGGCTTGCCTATGTCACGGGATCGATGCGCTACGGGTTCCTGACGGCTCAAAAGCCATTAGGCCCCGTCTGACATCAAGTCTGCCCCGTCGCCTTGGCAAGTTTTTCCGCGGCATCCGATGCCCCCATGGCGCCGGCGAGCGCCTCGGCGGTGAGCCCGCCCGCATCGCGCGCCTGGAGATCCGCCCCTCGCGAGAGAAGGGTATCGACGATCTCGGTTCGGTTGAACATGGCAGCGATCATGAGTGGGGTCTTGCCGCCTTCGCTGCGGCCGTTGGCATCCGCTCCCCCGTCCAGCAGGCATTGGATCGTGGCCATGTCGCCTTTGAAGGCAGCACCGGCGAGCGGCGTCTGCCCCCGATCGTTGGCGAGCTCCGGATCGGCACCATGGGCGAGCAAGACACGCACGGTATCCACATGACCATGGTAGCTCGCCAGCATCAGCAACGAGTCACCCTTTTCGTTGCGCAGGTTCGGCGGCAACCCCATGCGCAACAAGTCCTCGAGGTCTTGGGCCTGCCCTGCCCTGGCATGCTGGAAAACACGCTGGGCGAAGGCGATGGTCTCCTCGTCCAGTTCCGGCTTGGGCGGTTCATTCTGCATCTTCATCTCCGAAGCGCTGTTGTACCAGGTCACGCCTCAGACAGCGGTCAATTTCCTGGCGAGGAGCTCGAGAGCGGCTGGGCCGTCGACGCCCAGGGCGACCTGAACCGATGTCCCGCTCTCTTCGATCGTCAACGCTCCCGCCTCCTCTGCGGGTCCTGTGTTGACGCTCAGGCGCAGGTCCTTGAGGCGGAAGAGCTCCGGCGCCAGGGCGAAGAGCATCACGCATGGGTCATGGAGCGGGCGGCTCTCCTGATGTGTCTTCGTTTCGAAATAGGATTCGACGAGATCGGCCACCATGGACGCGAGAGGCTTTGCGGGTGCCCGCAGCGCCTCCGCGAAATCCCGCGTGGCGCGCACCCGCCGGGTCACGTCCAGCGGCACGAGCACGAGGGACAGACCCGAGGACACGACGACATCTGCCGCTTCAGGATCGGCCCACAGGTTGAACTCCGAGCGCGGACCCACATTCCCCGCCTCGCGGATCACGCCGCCCATGGCGATGATCCGGCCGATGCGCCGGGCAGCGTCCGGCCTGTCAAGAATGAGTTTGGCGATGTTCGTCAGCGGTCCGAGAGCGAATATGTCCACTGTTCCGGCGGGCTCATGGAGCAGGAGATCCGCCAGCCACTGGACGGCGGTCCTGCTTTCCGGCTGCCGTGAGGGTTCGGGCAGATTGACGCCGCCGATGCCGTCCTCGCCATGCAAGTTCAGCGGCTCGGGTCCCGGCCGGGAAAGCGGTGCGGCAGCGCCCCGGAAGACCGGAATGCCCTCCTGGCCCGCGAAGGCGAGCAATCGGCCCGCATTGCGCGTCGTGGTTTCGATGCCGATGTTCCCCGCGACCGTTGTCATGCCCGCAATGGAGAACTCGGGCGAGGCAAGCGCAAGGAGGATGCCGACGGCATCGTCGATGCCTGGGTCCGTGTCGATGACGGTCAGCCGGGGTTTTGCGTCGGGCATGATGGGGCTAGAAACCTTGCTGTGAGTCCGTTCGGCCGCTTATCCGATACCGGACGGGATTTGACCATAGCCACAGGTGCTCCGTGACCCCTTCAGCCTCGCTTCCCGACGACCTCCTGGTGAATGCCGCGGACGAGGTGACGATCCGCCAAGACCTCGTTCTGGTTGCCTTGGGTAAACGGCCCGCGGACATGCTGCTGCGGGTCGGGCGCCTGCTTGACGTTCATACGCGCACTTGGTTGGAGGATCAGGAGATTGCCATCCGAGGCCGGCGCATTGCCTGGACCGGACCGGCGGGCACCTTCCCTGGAACGGCCGGAGCGCGGGTGGATCGGGGCGATCTTGCCGCGGTTCCCGGATTCGGCGAGGTGCACAAGCACATCGAAAGTTCGCACCTGACGCCGGAATACGAGGCGGCGCTTGTTCTGCCGCGCGGCAATACCTGGACCTGCGAGGCGAGCCACGAATTCTCGAATGTGGATGGTCCGCACAATCTCGAATTCTGGCTCACCGCCCGGCGGCACGGCTCGCCCGTGAAGATCTTCCCGCTGCCGGGATCGGCCGTGCCGCCGACAGCTTATGAATGGGGCGGCGGATATTACGGCTACGATGAGCAGGCGGGTTTCCTGAAACAAACCCTCATGGTCGCCGGCCTGGACGAGGTCATGGACTGGCCTGCCGTGTGGAACCCGGAGAATCCGTCGCACAAGCGCCTATGGGGCATGATCCAGGCGACGTTCGAGCAGCGCGGCGTGGTGGAAGGCCATGGGGCAGGCCTGCGCGATCTTAACTCCATCAATGCCTTTGCCGCCGCAGGTCTGGCCTCCGATCACGAGGGCTGGACGGCCGAGGAGGTGTGGGACAAGCTTCGGCACGGCATCTTCGTCGAGATCAGGCCGCACTCGATGCCGGAGATCATCCAGGGTCTCCTCCAGCGCGGTCTTTCCGACTGGTCGCAGGTCGCTTTCGCTACCGATGACCGCAGCGCATCGGACACCCTGCGCATGGGCGCGACGGACCACAATGTCCGCCTCGCCGTTCAGTCAGGCCTTAGTCCTGAAATCGCGATCCAGTGCGTGACCATCAACCCGGCCCGCCACATGCGGCTGACGCCCTGGGTCGGCAGCATCGCGCCGGGACGCTTTGCCGACGTCGTACTGCTGGACGATGTGGAGAGACTGTCCATCGTCGAGGTTTGGGCGGACGGAGCGCCCGTGTCGAAGGAAACAGACTATCTCGGGTTCCTGCCCTCGATCGACTGGCCGGTCTGGGCCTCGAAGACGGTCAACATCCAGCGCCGGATCGAGCCGAAGGATTTCGCCATCGCGGCCGCACCTGGGCGCACGACGATGCAAGCCGCGCTGTTGCGCCCGTTCCATTGGCACGACGACTTCATCACCATGGATCTTCCGGTGGAGAACGGCGAGGTCCAGCGCGATCCGGCCCGGAATGTCACGAAATTTGCCATCGTCGACCGCTTTTCGGGCGAGGGCCTGATCTCCCGCATGTTCTGGCTCGGCTGCGGCCCTAAGACCCCCGATACGGCGGTGGGCTGCACGGTTGCCCATGATAAGCACAATCTCTGGATTGTCGGATCGTCCGACGAAGCCATGGCGATGGTGGCCAATCGCGTGACGGAGATCGGCGGCGGCTGGGTTCTTGTCAGCGGCGGCAGGATACTGGCCGAGGTGCGCTACGAGATCGGCGGACTGATGACCCAGCGCCCGGCGGAAGCGCTCGATGCCGATATGCAGCGGCTTTACGCGGCAGCGGAGAAGATCGAGTGGCTCTATGAGCCCACCTTCTCTCCGCGCTGGTATCCTGGATTTCCGGAGCGCCTTCAGTTCGCGACCCTCACCTGTGCGCCCTGGCGCTGGGTTCTCGTCGCGCCTTGCGAGGCCGCTCCGCAGGGCTTCGTCAATGTGGCGACCGGGCAGACGCACCCGGTCGTCTGGTAAAGATCAGCCGGCAGCGTCGATCCGGGTCATCTCGGCCTTGAAGGCCGCTGCGATCTGGCCTGCGTCGCGCAGGACCTTCTTGCGCTCCAGGCTCTCTACATTGCGGCCGCGCATGATCCAGCGGCCGCCGACCATCACGTCCTGAACGTCGGCCGGCATGGCGGAGAACACCAGCATGGCATAGATGTCATAGACCGGCTGCATGCGCGGCGCCGATAGGTCGATGCGAATGAGATCCGCCTGCTTGCCGGGCTCCAGCGAGCCGATACGGCTGTCGAGGCCGAGCACCTGCGCGCCTTCCAGGGTCGCCATGCGGATCACCTGGGCGGCCGGCATGGGTTTGCGGCTGTGACCGAGCAACTTCTGGAACATCGAGACCGGACCGAACTGGCTGAACAGGTCGAGGGTGTTGCCACTCATCGGCCCGTCGGTGGCGATGCCGACCTTGATGCCGGCCGCGCGCATGGCCTCTATGGGCGCAATGCCGCGCCCCGCCTTCGCGTTCGAGCGGGCGTTATGAGCCACGCGCACATCTGCTTTGGCCATGCGCTCGATCTCGAAGGGGTCGATGTGCAGGCAGTGGGCCGCGATCAGTCCGGGCACCAGAAGCCCCGCCTTCTCGACAACCGCGACGGGCCGAAGGCCATGGTTCTTGCGGCACCATTCCATTTCGCTGCCCATCTCGGCGAGATGGAGCTGCACCGGGACGCGGGGATGGTCCTCGGCCCAGCGGGCAACGCGTGCCATGACCTCGATATCGGTCGAATAAGGGGCGTGAGGCGCAATCGACGGAACGATCCGATCATGGCCGGAGAACTCGGCGACCAATTCCTCGACGAGTGCGAAACCCTCGTCGACGGTCTTGTGATCCGGAGGATCGAAGGTCGCGAGCGTCTGGCCCACGACCCCGCGCAACCCCGCCTGATCGAGCGCGCGCCCCACTTCGGTCTCATAATAATACATGTCGGCGATGGTGGTGACGCCAGCCTCGATGGACTCGAGCGCGCCGAGAAGCGTGCCGACGCGCACCATCTCGGGCGTCACGAACTTGCGCTCCATGGGCAGCACATAGCGAAAAAGTCGGTCGTCGACATCTTCGCCGAGACCGCGGAATAGGGTCATCGCAAGATGGGCGTGAGGATTGACCATGCCGGGCATGACCACGTCGCCCTCGGCATCGACGATCTCGGCGACTTCGATCTGTGGCGGCTCGCCGGACCCGAGCGCCGTGATCGTGCTGTCCTCGACGTGGACCCACCCCCGCTCAATAACGCTCATGGTGTCGTCGATGGGAAGCAGGCAGGCGTTCCTGATGAGGATCGACGCCATCACTCGTCTCCCTCGGTGCCGAGGATGGTGCATTGCTCCGGAACAGGCACAAGCTTTACTTGGGTGGCTGCTTCTAGCGGCGTCGTCAGGCTGCCGTTGGCGACGAGTTGTCCGGCCGCCGTCTCGCAATGATATTGGTAGGCGCGGCCGAGATAGGTCCGCAGGCCAAGGCGCGCCGGAAGTCCTTCGGCAGCCGCGTCTGTCGACACCAGCAACCCATCCGGTCGCGTGGCGAGCAGGAAGGTGTCGGGGATCGCACCGAACAAATTTTGCGACAGGCGCAACTGCATTCCTGATGTTTGCGCCGTTACGACATCGCCGTCACGTCCGACCACCTGGAACGGAATGATGTTCTCGAAACCGACGAAACGGGCTACGAAAGTGTTGGCTGGGCGGCGGTAGAGCACCTCCGGCCGGTCGAACTGCATGAGTCGCCCGGCATTCATGATCGCAACCCGATCGGAGATCGAGAACGCCTCCTCCTGATCATGCGTGACATAGACCGAGGTGGTGCCGTTGGCTCGCTGCAGCTGCCGGATCTCGACGCGCATGTCGACTCTGAGCTTTGCATCGAGATTGGACAACGGCTCGTCGAACATCAGCAGCGGCGGCTCGATGACGAGCGCCCGAGCCAGGGCCACGCGCTGCTTCTGGCCACCCGAGAGAGCGCCGGGCGCCCGGTCGGCAAGGGCAGAGAGCCCCACACGATCCAGCATCGCCATGGCTCGCTTGCGGCGATCGGCTGGGGCAATGCCCCGCTGCTTGAGGCCGAAGGCGACGTTGTCGAGAACCGACAGGTGCGGGAACAGGGCGTAATTCTGGAAGACGAGCCCGATGTCGCGCTTGTGGGTGGGAAGCCGCGTCAGATCCCGCCCGCCGAGCGAGATCGATCCGCTGGTCGGAGACAGGAAGCCGGCGATCAGGCGCAAGGTCGTAGTTTTGCCGCAGCCGCTGGCGCCGAGAAGAGACACGAGTTCGCCGGCCTGGACCGAGAGCGAGAGGTCTTCGAGAACCTTGGTCGTCCCGTAATGGGCGGAGACCGTGTTGATGTCGAGGGGTTGTGTCACGGAAAGCTACTTCGCAAGAAAGGTAAGACCGAGGGTCCGCTCCACGATGGCCATCACGGCCACGGTGAGGAACATCAGAAGGACGGACACGGAAGCGACAGTCGGGTCGAAGAACTGCTCCACATGGGCCAGGATCTGGATCGGCAGGGTGCTGATGCCCGGCCCCGTCAGGAAGAGCGAGACCGACACGTCGTTGAGCGAGGTGATGAAGGCGAGAATGAAGGCCGCGATCACCCCTGCCCGCACATTCGGCAGAACGATGGTGAAGAAGGTCTTCACCGGCGCGCTGCCCAAACTGATCGCCGCCTCCTCGATCGAGAAGTCGAAGGATGCGAGGCTCGCGCTGATCACCCTCACCACGTAGGGCAGGACGATCAGCGTATGTCCGACGAGAAGCGCCAGGAAGATCGGCGCGCCGGTTCCGACCGTCAGCGACTTCAGCAGAGCGAAGCCGAACACGATCTCAGGCACAAGGATCGGAAGCACGAACAAGGTCCCGAGCCATTTGGGCAGCTCGACCCTGAAGCGGTTGAGCGCATAGGCGGCCGGAATGCCGATCAGGAGCGCGATGAACGTTGCCAGAAAGGCGATCTGCAGGCTCGTGACGATCGTTCGCCGGAAGGCGCTGATTTCGAAGATGTTCTCGAACCAACGAAGGGATAGACCTTGCGGCGGAAAAGTCAGGTAGGTGGTGTCGCTCACGGCCGCGCCGACGACGATGACGAGCGGCACCATCAGGAAAAGATAGACCAATGCCGCGACGAGGATGAGCATGGGATGAGGTCTGTCAGACATCACGTAGCCATGGGGTTGATGCGGCGGGCGATGGTGCTCATCGCAAGCACGATGGAAATTGTGATCACCGTCATGATGGTGGCGATGGTCGAGGCGCCGACCCAGTCGAAGGACACCATGGCGCGCTGCTGCAGGAGCGTGGCGAGGACCGTCTGCCGCTCTCCGCCCAGGAGCTGCGGCGTGGCGTAAGCCGTGAAGCTGCCGGTGAAAACCAGCACGGCGCCGACGATCAGGCCGGGAACGGCCAAGGGGAGGAGCACCTGCCAGAACGTCGCCATGGGCGAGGCACCGAGCGACGAGGAGGCCTGCAGCACATCCTTGGGGATGTTCTCCAGCACGCCGACCAGGGACAACACCATCAGCGGCACGAAAAGATAGACCATGCCGGTGATGACGGCGCCCTGCGTGTAGAGCATCTCGAGCGGTTCGTCGACGATGCCGAACCCGAGCAGGGTTTGGTTCAGGATGCCGTTGCGGCCCAGGATGATGAGCCAGGCAAAGGCCCGGACCACGACGCCGGTCAGGAGCGGGAAGACGGCCGCAACGATGAGCAGGCTCTTCAGCTTCCCCGGCGCGCGAGACACCACGTAGGCGGTCATGAAGCCGAAGATCAGGGAGATGATCGTCGTGAAGGCGGAAATCTGAAGCGTCCGAAACAGGACGGTCGTACGAAAGCCGCTGTTGAAATAGGAGATGTAGGGAGCAAAGACGCCACGCGGATCCATGAAGGTGCCGGCCATCACGGCCCCGATGGGCACGATCAGGAACCCGATTACCGCGAGCGTGGCGGGCGCCGTCAGCGCCCACCCGGTTGCGCCGCTGCGGCGCCAGAATCGTCTTGATGTCATGATGGCAGAGTTACTTCCCGAAGACCTCGCTCCAGGCGTCGAGCCAATCGCTCTTGGCCGCATTGAGTTTCTCGTAGTCGAGGCGCTTGAGCGACGAGATCATCTTCGGGCCATAGGTCCAGCGGGCGGCTTCCTCGGGCTTTAGCTGCACAGAGGTGGCAACCGGAGCATCGACGCCCCGCTCGGCCAGCGTCTGCTGGATTTTCGGATCGAGGATGAAGTTGATGAACTGGTGCGCCAGCTCGGGGTTGGCCGCGCCCTTGGCGATGTTGACCGTGTTGAGGGTGGCGTAGTCGCCCTCCTTAAGCTCGGCCCAGCGTACGGTCGGCACGGCCGCCTGGATCTGAGCCAGGGTGAAGTCCTGCGCCATGGCGACCGAGATCTCGCCTGTCGAGAACAGGTTCACGAGTTCGGACCCAGTGTTATAGTTCTTCACCACGTTGGGCTTGAGCTGCTCGAGGGCCTTGAAGGCCGCGCTCTCGTCCTTGTAGGGATCGACCCCGGCCTTGCTGGCGGCAACCAGGACCGTCATCGGCCCGGCCGTGGTGGTGATGCCCGGCAGGGAGACGCGGCGCTTGAGATCGTCGCGCCACAGGTCGTTCCAGGAGGTGATCGGAGCCGACACCTTGGCGCTGTCATAGATGATGCCGACACGGCCGATGGTATAGGCCGGGCCGAACTTGCCCTGAGGCTCCTTGGCGAGATCGTAGATGCCGTTGATGTTCGGGATCTTCGAGCGGTCGACCGGCTGGAACAGGCCTTCCTGGATGCCGATCTGGGAATAGCTGTCGGTGAGATACACCACATCCACGCCGCCGCCGCCGCGGATCTTGATCTTGTTCAGGCGGTCGGCGTTGTTGCCCGTCTCGAAAACCAGATCGCAGCCGCACTGGGCGCGGAAGGGCTTGAGAATGATCTCTTCCAGCTTGTCGCCGTTGAAACCCCACCAGGAGATCGTCAGCGTCTTGTCCTGCGCCATCGCCGGAGCGGTTGCCAGCGCCATCAGAACAAGAGCCATGCCCGTGACCGGTTTCTGCCAACGCCCTATCATCTCAGGATCTCCCGGGTTCTCATGTTTCACAGCCAAGATTCGGGGGCCGATACCCTTCACGAGGGCGAAATCTGCCCTCCAGGGACCACGCATTAACACAACCATAGCCTCGGGGAAGCCCTACCCGGCGAGGTCTCTGCCTACCTTACAGGCAATCTGCGCAAAAAACCCGCAAAACCGGGACAGGTTATTCAGGAGCCCAGCCACCCGTCGAAGTGCGCTTGAGGCGCGGGGTTCGCAGCACTCCCAGGACTCGATCCAACGCATGAGGATACACGTTTGAAACCGGCTCCTGCCAGGCATCCGTCTGCAGCATCGCCGCCCCGATGGCGACGGGCCGGGTCCCGCAGGCCTCCAGCAGCTTCAGGGCCGCCACGATGGAGCGCCCGCTGCTGATCACGTCGTCGACGAGCAGAACGCGACGGTTCTCGATCAGCGGTAGCATGCGCGGATCGACATAGAGGCGCTTCACTTGCTCCGGGCTGGTGATGGAGCTCATCGGAACGGAGAGGTCCTCGCGGTACCAGAACTTGCGCGAGGTCCCAAGCGGCACGTAGCGGCTGTGCCCCAGCTTCTTGGCCGTGCCGCTGGCCAGGGTAAGCCCCAAGGTCGGCAACCCAACGACCACCTCCGGCTCGAAGGGCCGAACCTTCTCGGCAAGGCTGGCGCACAGGGCATCTTCAACGGCAAACCCGGCCTGGTTGATAATCAGGGATGCGAGAGCGTGCTCCCCATCCGGCAGTTCCCGGATCGGCAGGCGGAGCTGACGGCCATCCTCGAACTCGGCTGGGAAGAACCCGCGATGCCCCTCCGCCGGCAGCCGCTCGAAGCTCCGAGGCGGATGGATTTCCTGCCAAAAATCGTGAGGCTGCATCTATGGTCTCTGCCCTTGAGTTACACAGGATGATTGTGGCCTGTCCCTTGCCGGGTTATCGAACGATTCCGGCCGCAAATCCAGGACGACATCCCGATGCCCCAAAAGGACCTCATCCAGGCGGACCTCCCGTTCCTGCGCAACCTCCGCCATGACCTCCATGCCCATCCGGAGCTGGGGTTCGAGGAGGAGCGGACGAGCGGGATCGTGGCCACCCTGCTGGAAGAGGTGCGCCTTCGCGTGCATCGCGGTTTGGGAAAGACAGGCGTGGTCGGCACCCTGCAGGTCGGCGACGGCACACGCACTATCGGCCTGCGCGCCGACATGGACGCCCTGGCCATGCCCGAGCAGGCGGAGCGGCCCTATAAGTCGAAATTCCACGGAAAGATGCATGCCTGCGGCCATGACGGCCATACGACCCTGCTGCTCGGAGCCGCTCGCCATCTGGCGAAAACCCGCAACTTCTCAGGCACGGTGTATTTCATCTTCCAGCCGGCGGAGGAAGGCCGGGGCGGCGCGAAGAAGATGGTCGAAGATGGGCTTTTCGAACTCTTTCCCTGCGATGCGGTCTATGGCCTGCACAACATGCCGGGTCTGAGCACCGACGAAATGGCCGTCACCCCAGGTCCGCAGCTTGCCTCGTCGGATACATGGCTCGTGACCTTCAAGGGTGTGGGCACTCACGGGGCCAAGCCGCATCTCGGCAAGGATCCGATCACGGCGAGCGGCCACTTCCTCTCCGCTCTGCAAACCATCGTCGGCCGCGTGGTCAATCCGCTGCAGCCCGCCGTGGTGAGCGCCTGTTCGATTCAGGCCGGAGATCCACGGGCGCTCAACGTCATCCCGGATGTGGTGGAGATCGGCGGCACCGCGCGAGCCTACTCGGCCGAGGTGCGCGATCAGCTTGAGGCGGAAATCGAGCGGCTGGCGCGTGGCGTCGCCGCCATGTTCGGTATCGAGGTGCGGTACGAGTTCCGCCGCCGCATTCCGCCAGTCGTCAACCATGCGGACGCAACGGCCCGTGCGCTCAAGGCGGCGCGGGCTGTGTGCGGCTCCAAAGTCGTGACGGATTTCGAGCCGTCGACGGCAGGGGACGATTTCGCTTTCTTCGGCGAGGCCGCGCCGGGCGCCTATGTGTGGCTCGGCAACGGGCCTGCCGTCGACGGAGCGCTGCACCACAACACCGCGTATGACTTCAACGACGATGCCATTCCCACCGGCGTCGCCTTCTGGGTCGCGCTCGTGGAGCAGGAACTCGCGCCGTGAGGATCAGCGCCCTCTGACGCGATAGGGTTCTGCTTCGCCCGCTGCAGCCTCAGCCCGGTCGCGACGCCTGTTCTTCTGGCGTTGCGGTTTCGTGTTCCTGCTGCCTCGAGACTTCTCGTCCGGTCTGCGGCGGTGGGAAACGGAGGTAGCAACCAGCTTTTCCTCGATCTTCGCATTGAGGCTCGCGCGCAGATCAACGACCGCCTCCACGTCCTCGAAGACTTCCGAATAGCGTTGAGCCAGCCAGAGCCAGGTCGTGGCGATCTTTACCCGGGCTTCCAGCTTCAGAAGATCGGTGTTCACGCCGAACTCAGGCGCATGGACTCGGCCATGCAGAGCGTGCTGCCGTGCCCAGTCGAGGAGGAGTTCGACGGCCAGCTGCTCACGTCCGTCGACCGGCGCCATGGAGTAGGACAGACGGTCGAGGATCGGCATGTCCACGGTGTCGAGAAGCGTCGCCAGTTCGATCATCTCGTCCATGTCGGCCATGCGCAGGTCCGGATGACCGGCGACGAGCGTGTCGTACAGATGGCGGAGGACACGGCCGAGCCGATCGGTCTGCAAGACCTCGCTTGCCGACAGCACCGTCTCCTGGTTCGGACGCACGAAGGCCTTGCCACGCAGTTTGGCGGCGTCGCCATTCAGTGCGTTGCGGATGACGGTCTCGACCTGGGCATAGGCACCCGACTCGGACAGCGCCGTCACGAGGCCTTCGTCATGGTGGCCGAAGCGCCCTGCCCGACCGGCGATCTGCTTGATCTCCATGGCGCTGAGCTGTCGCTCGCGCACGCCGTCGAACTTGCGCAGGGTCGAGAACACGACCCTCCTGAGCGGCCCGATATTCAAGCCCATCCCGATTGCGTCCGTCGCGACGAGAATGTCCGCCTCGCCGTTGCGGAAGCGCGCGGCCTCGGCCCGGCGGACTTCCGGTCCAAGAGCACCATAGACGGTTGCCACCGTGCGCCCGGCCGCGACCAGACGCGTGCGCAGGTCGTGCACGTCGCGGCGAGTGAAGGCCACGACGGCATCGCCTCGCATCAGCTTGTTGAGATTGGCCGGCACGCCCTCCACGCGCAGCTTGCCCTTGCGCTTCAGAATCTTCACCTCCAGCGGCTCGCCGGTCATGGCGAGCAGATGCTCAACGAGGGGAATGGCCTCCGGCGCCCCGGTCAGCACCACGAGTTTCGCAGGAGCTCCGACCATCGCTTGCGTCCAGGCCCAGCCGCGGCTCGGGTCGCCGAGCATCTGGACCTCGTCGATTACGCAAACGTCGACGACGCGGTGCAGGTCCAGGGTTTCGATCGTACGGGCGATATGGGTCGCGCCGTCCGACAGCACGCGCTCCTCGCCCGTCACCATGCCGGCCGCGAGGCCATCCTCGCTCATGCGCTCGAAGTGTTCCAGCGCGAGAAGCCGCAGGGGCGAGAGGATCTCGGCCGTCTCGGCCTCACGCGCGAGCTTCAGAGCCTCGTAGGTCTTGCCGGAATTGGTCGGCCCGGCAAGAAACAGGAAGCGACGATTTAGGGAGCGTGCGACAGGAAAGATCGCCGCATAGCTTTCGTACCCGGAGGCCTCGCGGATCTGCGCCTCGCGCAGATGCCGCAGCCGCCGGGCGGCAGCCTTTGAGCGATAATCGTCGAGTTTCTGCCGGAGCTTGCGTCCGGCACCCGCTGGCCCGCCCTTGTCGGAGGCATGGATTCTGTCGAGCTTTTCGAGAGCCAATTGGATCCCGCCGAGGATGGCCTGGCGCTCATCCGCATCCTCGTAGGCATCGAGATAGGTCTCGAGCTCGTCGCGCCAGCTCGCCAGCTCCTGCTCGCAGGCCGCAACGGTTGCATCGCGCAGCTCGACGAGGCTCGCCTCAAGCACTTCGGAGGCAGCCGCAAGCTCGGCGCGCTCCACGCGCGCCGGTGCAAGCGCGACCGCGGCAACCTCCAGCGGTTCGCCAAAGGCGTATTCGATGGCGATATCGACGGGAGCGCTGTCCGGCAGGATCTGCATCGGCCTGCTGAACACGGCCCGATAGCCCGCAAAGACCCGCTCCGGCTTCCAACGGCCTCTTTCGATCCTGCGGATATCTTCGGCGATATAGATCCCGGTGTTCTTCCGAACGGTCGCGAGGATGCTCTGCCGACGCCGATGGGCAGCATCGTCCATCGGCTGGAAGGTGTCCTCATCACGGGCGGTTCCTTGCATTGGTCCCTTGCGCTCAGGCGCCTCGCCCCCTTGCGCGCGCCAGACAGGAACCTCGGCCGCCAGGGCCGCGACGACCTCCGGGTCGAACATCGGCGCCTCGAAGCTTCGTCCGCGCTTCTGAAAGGTTCGGCGCTCGGCCACTGGGATCAGCCCAGCCTCGATCCAGCGCTCGCATTCGGCCATGCTGGCGAGCAGGATTCCGGGCAGGTGATTGAGGCTGACGAGTTGTTTCGACTTCTTGGACATTCAGACTTTCACGTGCCGGAGCAGCCTCTTGCCACCCAGGCTCTGTTCATGAGCACCTGCTCGGAGTTCCGACTTCATGCCGAGATTAACACCGGAGAGGCGCAGATGTTTTGCAGGGGAAATGCTCAGCGCGGCCAGGATCAGCCCAAAATCTTGGGAAGCATGACTTAAGTCCTTGAACGCTCGAATCTTTCTCCCCCTATGTGATGCTGGCAGTGTGCAATATCAAGGGATGCGCCGGCTAGCATCGACGCCCCACCGCGCTGTTTTTCCCCAGGCGAGTTTCAGACCCCGCCTTCTCCGGTGAGCGTCTTCCTGAGGAAGGACAACCCAAGGGCGGTCAAAAACGCTGCCTGCTTTTTGTTGGCCGCGCCATGGCCGCCGTCATCGGGCTCGTAGAAAAGTACCGGCTGCTTCATGGCTTCGAGCTTGGCGGCCATCTTGCGGGCGTGGCCCGGATGAACCCGGTCATCGCGCCGCGATGTGACCAGCAGCACCGGCGGGTAGTCCCGGCCCTCCTGTAGGTTCTGATAGGCTGAGAAGCCCGCCATATAGGCCCAGTCCTCGGGCTTGTCGGGGTCTCCGTATTCGGCCACCCAGCTCGGGCCCGCCAGAAGGCGCGTATAGCGCTGCATGTCGAGGAGCGGCACGGTGCACCAGATCGCCCCGAAAAGCTCGGGGTAGCGGGTCAGCATGTTGCCGACGAGCAGGCCCCCATTCGAACCGCCATAGGCCGCAAGCTGCTTTTCCGTGGTGACGCCGCGCCTGGCGAGATCCTGGGCGATGGCGGCAAAATCGTCGTGGGACAGGCGCTTGCCTTCGCGCATGCCGGCCTTGTGCCAAGCGGCTCCGAACTCGCCGCCGCCGCGGATGTTGGCGACCACCCAGACATGGCCGCGCTCCAGCCAGGTCTTGCCGATCCCACCGAGATAGCCCGGCGTCATGGAGACCGAGAATCCACCATAGCCGTAGAGCACGGCAGGACGGGGATCTTGCTGCTCCCTCGGCCCGATCTGGTAGTAGGGAATGCGCTCGCCATCGACGGAGACGGCCTCGTGCCGGGTCACCTCCAGGCCCGAAGCGTCGAATGCGGGCGGGGATTCCTTGAGCACCTCGATCCGCAGGTCCTCGGTCACGAGGGCCAGCTTCGTCGGTTCGATGAAACTGGAGATCGACAGGAGAAACTCGTCTGTGCGCTCGAATATGCTTGCATCGAGCGACATGGCGTGGACGGCCGCGTTCTCCGGAAGTCCTTCCAATCTCTCCAGCCGCCATGGCGTTCCGGGTGTCGCGAGCCAGATCTGGCTCGCCAGATTGTCGAGCACCGTGAGCACGAGGCGAGATTTCGTCGCCCAGAACCCGGCGAGCACCCGGCGCGGTCCGGGCTCGAACAGCACTTCGAAAGTCCGGTCACCGGCCATAAAGCGGGAGAAGCTGATCGCGAGGAGAGAATCGGCCGCATAGGTCTGTTCCGGCAGTTCCCAGTCGCTCTTGAGCTTCACCGCCATCCAGTCCTGCTCGATGCCGAAACGGGCATCGAGAGGCAAGTCGATGCGCAGGGGATCGCCTTGCTCCTGCGCGAGATAGCTGATCCCCTCCTCGAAAGTGATCTGCCGCCGGTAGAAGATCCGCTCGTAGCCTGGTTCGAGGTCGACCGATGCCGAGATGTAGATGTCGTTGTACTCGCCCTGAAAGAGCACGGGAGACTCGTGAAAGTCCGAGCCTCGTTGCCAAAGCCGGACTGTTCTCGGATATCCAGACGCGGTCGCGGCATTCCCGCCGAGCGTCGTGGAAACCAGCAATTGGTCCTTGTCGAGCCACGCCGCACCGCCCTTGGCCTCGGGAAGGGCGAAGCCGTTCTCGACGAAACGCTTCTCGACGAGGTCGAACTCCCGGATCTCGACCGCATCAGCTCCGCCGCGGGACAGGCTGACCAGTCCGTAGCGCTGCTCCGGCTGGAGCGTGCCGCAGCCCTTCCAGACCCAGTCCTCGCCTTCCTCCCGCGCCAGCGCGTCTATGTCGAGTATCGTCTCCCAGGAGGGTTGCGGTGTCCGGTAGCTCTCGATCGACGTACGCCGCCACAGGCCGCGCACATGGTTTACATCCTGCCAGAAATTGTAGAGGAGACCGCGCCTTCGGGTGATGAAGGGAATGTTGTCAGGACGTGTGGAGATTTCGTAGAGCGCCTGCTGATCGGTTTCGAAAGCAGGATCGCACAGGGCGGCCGCGGTGATCTCGTTGTGGGCGCGTACCCAGGCGAGCGCCTCCTGTCCCTCCACATCCTCCAGCCAGAGATAGGGATCGGGTTGCTCCTGCTTCCGTTCGGCCATGATCGTGGTTTCCGTCTTCAGGTTGATGATGTGGGGCGGGCGAGAATCGGTCTGAAGGATTATTGGTCAGCGCGAGCCTTGGGCAACACTTTGCCCAGAACCGAACGGATCACCATCCGTTGACGATCATCGCACTTGAAGGGGCCGATATGGATCCATTTGTATCCGCACTCGAAGACCTTGCCGATGCCCTTATGGCCGGAGAAGATCCGGAGCAGGTCCTTCCTGAAATTGCCGGAGAGCACGACCTCCCGGTGCAAGCCCTGCGCAACAGGGCCGTGCGGGCGCTGGGCCCGCTTGAAACCTATCGTCAACGTCAGGCCGAGTTGAAGAAGGAGCGGGAGCAGACCGCGAGGCGCCGCGACCCGGTCTTTGCGGGCGCCTCCTTCCTGGCCGCGGTCGCGAGCCTCAACCCGAAGCTCTCTGCCGAGGACCGGCAAGCCGAGATCGGGCGTCTCGCCGAGGAATACGATGTCGACCCTGCCGTCCATAAGGAGGCTATCGAGCGGCTGCGCAGGCGCTGACGAACCATCGCCTCGCCATCGATCGGGATCTAGACCTCCTTCGCAGGCGCGGATTCGGGGATCACCGGTGCGGAGGCTGGATCTGCCGACTTCTGCTCCCGCGTCACCAGACGGAAGAACAGCGGCACGAAGAGAATGGCCAGGAAGGTCGCGGCAAGCATCCCGCCGATGACGCCCGTGCCGACCGAGTGACGGCTCGCCGAGCCTGCGCCTGTCGATATCGCGAGCGGCACGACGCCCAGGATGAAGGCGAGCGACGTCATCACGATGGGCCGGAATCGAAGGCGGGCTGCATCGAGCGCCGCGTCGTAGACGGTCTCCCCTGCCCTGTACCGATCGGCCGCGAATTCGACGATCAGGATCGCATTCTTGGCCGCCAAGCCGATGAGGGTGACGAGCCCGACCTGGAAATAGATGTCGTTCTCGATCCCACGAAGCCAGATGGCGAGGATGGCGCCGAAGACGGCGAAGGGCACCGCCGTGATGACGGCGAACGGAAGAGACCAGCGCTCGTATTGCGCGGCGAGGATGAGGAAGACCATGACGAGACCCAAGAGGAACCCCTGCGATCCGGTGCCGGCCGATTGCAGTTCCTGATAGGCGGATCCCGTCCAGCCGATCGAGTAGTCGGACGACAGGGTTTGAGCGACGACCTGGTTCATGGCGGCGATGGCCTGCCCGGATGAATATCCAGGCGCCGGGTTGCCCTGGATCTTCGCAGCAGGGAAGACATTGAACCGGTCCACCACGTCGGGTCCGACGATGCGGGCCGTGGTGAGAAGCACGTTCAGGGGGACCATGGTGCCGTTATCGGAGCGGACGAACACATGCCGCAGGTCGTTGGGAGACTGCCGGAACTCGGCCTCCGACGAGAGGCTGACCCGGTAGGTGCGCCCAAACAGGCTGAAATCATTGACGTAGAGACTCCCGAACGTGCTCTGCATCGTGTCGAAAATGGCCGAGATGGGTACCCCGAGCGCCTTCGCCTTATCGCGATCGACATCAATGCGGTATTGCGGCACGCCGGTGTTGAAGGTGGTGGATACCCCGATCACCTCCGGCCGCTGGCGGGCCGCCTGAATGACCCTCTGCGCCGCCTCGGCGAGATTGTCGAGGCTGCCCCCGGACCGATCCTGCAGATAGAATTCGAAGCCGCCGGTCGTGCTCAGTCCCTGGATCGGCGGCGGATTGAAACCAATGGCCACACCATCGCGAAAGTTGGCATTGAGCGCCGCGAAGGCCGGGGCAAGGTTGCGCGCATCGAGTCGTGGATCGGTGCGTTCCGACCAGTCCTTGAGGGACACGAAGGAGACGCCGGCATTCGTCTTCTGGGCGCCGGACAGGAGATCGAAGCCCGCCAACGTCACCACATCGGCGACCGCCGGATTCTGCATGACGCCTTCCGTCACCTTGGTCGTGACCGCGAGGGTGCGGTCAAGAGAGGCGGCCGGCGGCAGCGCGGTCACGACGAAAACCGACCCCAGATCCTCCGCCGGCACGAGACCGCCCGGAACCCGCTCGAACAGCCACCAGGTGGCACCGAGCATGACGCCGATGAACAGCAGAGCGGCCAATGCGTGCCGCAGGAAGAAGGCCGTACCGGCCGTGAACGTCCGGGTCACCCAATCGAAGCCGCGGTTGAAGACACGGAACGGCAGCCACGGCTCCTGGTGCCCCTCCTTGAGGAGGAGCGCGCACAGGGCGGGCGTGAGCGTCAGCGCGACAATACCGGAGATCACCACCGACACCGCGATCGTGACGGCAAACTGTCGGTAGAGCTCGCCGGCGAGGCCGCCGAGAAAGGATACGGGAATGAACACGGCGCAGAGCACGAGCACCACGGCGATCACCGGCCCGCTCACCTCCTGCATGGCCTGGATGGCCGCGTCGCGCGCAGGCTTGCGCTCCGTCGTCATGATGCGTTCGACGTTCTCCAGCACGATGATCGCGTCGTCCACCACGATGCCGATGGCAAGGATCATGCCGAACAGGGTGAGAAGGTTGATCGAGAAGCCGAGCAGATACATGCCCCCGAACGTGCCGATGATGGACACCGGAACGGCGAGGAGCGGGATCAGGGTCGCGCGCCAGTTCTGCAGGAAGAGGAAAACCACGAGCACGACCAGCACGATCGCCTCGACGAAGGTTCGCACCACCTCCTCGATGGAGACCTCGATGAACGTGGTCGTGTCGAAGGGCACGTCGTAACGCAGCCCGTCCGGGAATCGCTGCGCCAGCCGGTCCATGGTGGCGGCAACGGCATTCGAGACCTCCAAAGCATTGGCATCGGGCTGGAGATAGATGCCGATGGGCACCGTGGGAGCGCCATTGAGGGTGGCGACCGTCGAATAGTTCTGCGACCCGAGCTCGACCCGCGCCACATCCCTCAGGCGAAGGGCCCCGCCGTTTTCGTCCGAACGCAGGATGATCTGCTCGAACTCGCGGGGATCGGCGAAGCGTCCCTGTGTCGTGACGGAATAGGTGAAAGCCTGCTGCCCAGGACTTGGCTCCTCGGCAAAGCGTCCCGCGGCGAACTGGGCGTTCTGATCTCGGATGGCGGCGGCGATGTCGCCTGGCGTCAGGTTGTACTGAGCCACCTTGTCGGGCTTGAGCCAGATCCGCATGGAGTAATCGGAGGCCCCGAAGAGCGACGCATCTCCGACGCCCGGCGTGCGCCGCAGCTCGTCGATGATGTTCACCAGCGCATAGTTGGAAATGTAGATCGTGTCGTAACGCCGGTCCGGCGACGACAAAGCTACGATCTGCAGGATCGAGGAAGACCGCTTGTTCACCGTCACGCCCTGGCGCCGCACTTCCTCGGGCAGAACGGCGGTTGCACGCTGGACCCGGTTGTTCACGTTGATCGTCGCCTGATCGGCGTCCGTGCCGGTGCGGAAGAAGACCGACAGGCTCATCGTCCCGGAACCGGTCGACGTCGATTGCATGTAGATCATGTCCTCGACGCCGTTGACCTGCTGCTCCAGGGGAGCCGCAACGGTTTCTGCGATGGTCTGAGCGCTGGCGCCCGGATAGGTCGCGGAGACCACGACCTGCGGCGGAACGATCTCGGGATATTGCGCGACCGGCAGGATTCTCATCGCCAGCAGGCCAACGAGCACGATGACGATCGACAGGACCGAGGCAAAGATCGGCCTGTCGATGAAGAACTTGGAGATCATGGCCGCGCTCCGGGGTGCTGTTCACCGGGGGAGCCGGTCGTCTGCGCATTCTGAGGGTCGATCGGTACCGGCCTGACGGGCTGGCCGGGACGGACCCGGATGACGCCATCGACGACGATCCGCTCGCCCCCTTTCAAGCCGCCCTGGACGACCCATCCTTCTGCAACTTCGGGCCCCAATCGGATCGGCACAGCCTGTGCGACGTCGTTCTCTCCGACGACATAGACCGAGGGACCCTGAGGGCCTTGGCTCACAGCCTGACGAGGCACGACGATCGCATCGGGAAGCGTGATGCCGGTCAAGCGCACGCGAACGAACTGGCCGGGCAGCAACGCGCCGTCGGGATTCGGGAAGATCGCCCGCGCTTGGATCGTACCGGTTTGCGGATCGACCCGCTGAGCGGCCGTATCGATCCTGCCCGGTTGAGGATAGCCGGCTCCCTGCCCGAATTGCAGTTCGACGTTCAGATCCCTCTCCGAGATGGGCTTCTCCCGTCGCTCGTTGAGAGCACGGAAGGCCCGGTTCTCCTCGTCCGTGTAGGAGAAATTCACATAGGCCGGATCGAGTTGGGAAATGGTGGTGAGCAGCGTCTGCTGCGCTTGGATCAGGGCACCGACCGGCGGTGACTCCAACGCGGTGATTCCGGTGGCCGGCGCCGTCACGGTCGTGTAGCTCAGGTTCAGCCTGGCATTCTGAACCTCGGCCTCTGCGAGCTGGACGCCGGCCCTGGCCTGATCTCGCTGAGATCGGGCCTCCTCGAGCTGCACATCAGAGGAGACGCCGCGCCGGGCGAGCGGCTCGACCCGGTTGAAGTTCTCCTCCGCTTGACGGAATGCTGCCTCGGCCTGCTGCAGTTGCGCCTCCGCGCGGCTCAGAGCCACCTCGTAGGTCGCTGGGTCGATGCGGAAGAGCACCTGGCCCAGCGTGACCCGCGCTCCCTCGTCGAACTCGCGCTTGAGCAGGAGGCCGCCGACCCGTGGGCGCACCTCGACATCCCGAAACCCCGCAACGCGGCCGGCATATTCCACCGGATAAGGCACCTCGGCCGGCTGGGCGACGACAATGCCGACCTGAGGCGGAGGCTGCGCAGGAGCACCCGAAGCCTGGGTCTGGACAGGCGCATCGGGCGAGCGGTTCATATAGACGTAAACACCTGCGGCCAGGGCCAGGCCAACCAGGACGATAAGAAGGATGCGCCTGACCAATGTGCCCTCCGGACTTCGTGAGGAGCTGCCCTCGTGGAGGACCGACTTCGACCTCGTCGTCAAGGGTGAGCGGCAGACGGCAGGTCTCCAGCTCCTCTGCATGAACATCCTGGTCCTGCTGGAGTTCCGCGGCGGATCACGGCTCGAAAGCGACTGAGTTACCGCACCTGCGGCACTTTAACCTTTGTTAACAAAATCTTTCCTTATGTCGGGTTCCTGACAGACGAACAGCCGCGCTCGGGTATGATCCGCTCCAAACACAAAACGAAGAATTTGCAGGGGGCACAATCATGGCCATCCGTACGCTGCCCACTTCTTTCGAGAAGGCGGTGGGCTGCGCCGGACCGTGGAGTGCTTGATGAAAAGCAAGAAGCAGAAGCTTTTTTCCTCCGAACCTCGGCGCACAGCAAAGCTCGAGCGCGAACTCAAAGCGATAGAAGCGCAAATTTCATTCCTAGAGAAAGACACCCGTCTGGATCTCGCCACACAGGACCATTTCGTTCTGTGGAGACGGCCGAACCTTTTTGCTCCCTGGCCATTAGGCCTCCAGCACTAGGCAAGATCTCACCACCAAGCATCAGAGCACCTGCGTTCAGCGCAGTATCACGTCTCATCCAAACATTGAGAGCGAATCATGACCACGCGAAAACTGACTCAGGCGCCCCCCGACAAGGCGCGAGATCTCTTTGAAAAACTTCTTGCGACCTCCGACAGCGCCGTCAAAACCCGTGAACGTCTGTTCGCGGACCTCCAGGAGGAGTTGAAGCTGCTGGCCTCCCTCCAGGAGCAGCATCTCCTGCCGGTTCTTCGCCGTCATGGGATGGACGACCTTGTTCGGCAGGCCCTCGACGACCATGAGGAAACCACCGCGCTTCTGGCGGATCTGGAAAGCATGCCAAAGAGCAATGGCGAGTTCCTCGCCAAGGTGGCCGAGCTGCGAAGGGTGTTCCAGCAGCATATTCGCGACGACAGGAAGGAGCTTCTGCCAGCCGTGCTCAAGGTTCTGAGCGACGATGAAGCCGAAGCGGTCGCAGAAAAAGTAGAGGACGACGTGGCAGCATTCGACGAAACGAAGCGGTCCGAGGCGCGCCGCGCCCGCGAACCGGTCGACATGGTCCAGCGCGTCAATGACGATCTCAGCGAAACCGTCCGGACTGGGACGGAGAGCGCCCAGACCATCGTCCAGTCGATGCAACAGGCGGTGGAAAACAGCTTCGGATTATTTTCTGAAATGGCTCGCCGCTCGACGGGTCGAGCGATGGACATGTTTGCCCGCCCCGGTGGAGACGCTCGTAGCCTCGCTGAACAGGCTTCGGATGGGGTCAGGAGCGCGACCCAGCCCAACGCCGTGCTGGCACGAGGTCTGCAGGATGTCTCACGGGAATGGTTCGAACTGAGTCAGAAGCGCCTGCAGACAAATCTAGACGGGCTGAACGCCCTCGCTCGCTGCCGTTCGATGAACGACTTCGTGGCAGTCCAAAGCTCTCTCATCCGGGACAATTTGGAGCAGACTGTCGACAACAGCAGACGCATGGCGGAACTCACGATGCAACTGGCGGATGAAGCCACGCGAAGTGCAACGGCCGAGGTGAAGCAGTTCGCACAACGCGTGAACCGGGCCGCTTGATCCTGACAAGACATGAGGCCCCTGGCGGCAAGCCAGGGGCCTCCATCACGACTGATGAGCGGCAGTCATTGCTGCTTTTCGGGGCGATCCAGTGCGATCGTCCAGCGGCGCGGCCAGAAAGCCACGACCGCAACGATGAAGGTGAGAAGAAGAAGTGCCACCATCATCTGGGCGACTCCGAAGATCGGAGCGTCCTTGGCGACGAACCAGCTCGTGACGACACCCGCTGCGAGCATCAATATCCGGACGGTCCAGCTGATCAAGTGTGCCTCCCTGATGTCGACCGGTGTTCGATGCCTCTCCAGATTAGCTGTCGAACTCGTCGGTCATCATAGTAGAGATCTCACCGCATGACCTGATCGGGATCAATGCATGAGCGGCCACGTCGAGGTCATCATACGCCAGGGTGCAGGCGAAACAGAATTCGGAAACTCTACAGCGCCAAGCTGCCCCATCCTGAACATAGTGATAAGTTTAACCTAAGTTAATCGCTCGAAGAAGCACACCGTGTGAGAACAACGTCGGAGGAAGCCATGGCGACTGATGTCGAGCGTTCCCATCTCCATAAGAGTTCGAGCCGGGGGAATTGCTACTCTCCGGATCTTCTTCCCCTGCTCCAAACGGTTCTTTCCGATCTCGCCGACATCGATCTCGCCCATGAGAAAAGGCTCGATGCCATCAAGCACAGCTCGGCCGATGACGAATGCAAGAGCCAGATGATTACGAGACTGTGGCACGAGCACCGGGAACGGCGGGCTCCCTACATTCAGGAACTCATCGCACTCAAGGAACGGATCGAGGCGTCATTCGACTGAGGACGCGATCGCTCCTCACCGGGAAGCGCCTGCCTCTACCGGGCGAGCACTCTGCTCATCGACCGCAGAAGCCGCTCCCACCACGTGGACCCGCATGGTTTCAACGGAGCCGCGGATTTTCGTGAGCGCGTCGACGACGCTGGTCGATACGCTGCGACCGGCCTCAGTGCTGCAGGTCTGATACAGCCGATGTCGTGAGGACTGGCCTGCCCTGACGGGACAAGTCCTCGACGCGTCAGAGCTGCATGCGTCGATAAAGTGTGCTGCGGCTGACGCCGAGCTGGCGCGCCGCAAGGGAGACATTGCCCTTGGCGGCATGCAGCGCATCCTGCATGGCCGTGGCCGTAATCGCTTCCAAAGTCGGCTGTAATTTTACCCGAGGCGGTGAAGCCTTCTCGGCGATCTCCCTGCCGACGGAACGGATGTCCGGCGGCAGCGCATCGATGGCGAGCGTATCCCCCGGTTCACAGAGCGCCAGCATGGCTCGCAGGCAGCCGACGAGCTGGCGGAAATTGCCAGGCCAATCATAGTTTATGAGCTGCTCACGGCACTCCGGCGTCAGGGCGACGCGCTGAGCCCTTGCACCAAGGGAACCCCACAACTTGTCGACCAGATCTGCGCGGTCGGGGCGGAGACGAAGCGGCGACAGTTCGATCGTATATTGCGCGATCCGGAAATAGAGATCCGATCGGAATGAGCCGGCCTCGACGAGCTCCCACAGGTTCCGGTTGGTGGCGCAGATCAGCATGAAGTCGACAGGGATCGCCCTTCCACCACCGAGCGGGACAACTTCCCGCTCCTGCAAGGCGCGCAGGAGCTTCGTCTGCAGGGTGAGCGGCATGTCACCGATCTCGTCGAGGAACAGGACACCCCCGTCCGCCTCGCGGAGGGTGCCCTTCGATCCGCCAGGCCGCGCTCCCGTGAAGGCTCCGGCCTGATAGCCGAAAAGCTCGGCCTCCATCAGCGTTTCAGGCAGGGCCGCGCAATTGACCGCGACCAGCGGCTTGCCGGAGCGCCGGCTTCGCGCGTGGACGGCGCGGGCGAAGACTTCCTTTCCGGTTCCCGTTTCGCCCCGGATCAGAACAGGCACCGCTGCATCGAGCAACCGGACGGCGCGTGCCAAGGCCTGTGTGGTCTCAAGGTCGAAGATCTGAACCGGGGCGGACAACGGCACGGACCGTGTCACGTGCTTGACGGGTGCGGGAGCTTTCCCGAATCGGTCGAGGCGCCCCACGAGGGTCGTTCCGTTCTCCCGCCTGAGGCTGCCATTGTCGGCCAGTGCGGCCATCCGATCACGGAACAGCTCGGACCATGAGGCCTTGCCGATCGCATCGACCTGCCGGCCAATGAGCGCCAAGCCATGCCGGTTGGCCGCCTTGAGTTGCCCATCCTCAAACACCAGGATCCCTTCCCGGGCAGTCCCGAGCATGGCCGGGTCCACATGGAGCCGCACCACATCCGCGCCGCCGAAATCCTGCTCGAAAAGCCGGTGCTCGATCTGCTCGGCAGCCAGGGTCACGAGGCCAAGCGCATGCGCATGGTGGGTCTCGGCCGGACCGGAGAGGTCCAGGACGCCCAGCACGTTGCCCTGCGGACCCATGATCGGGATCGCCGAGCAGCTCAGGATGCGGTTACACTCGAGATAATGCTCCGCGCCTCGCACTTCGATGGGGCATCCCTCGGCAAGGGACGTTCCAATCGCGTTGGTGCCCACCACCTGCTCGCTCCAGGGGACTCCCGGCCGCAAGGCGACCCGGGCGGCCCGCTGGGCAAAGTCGAGGCTCCCGATGGTATCGAGGATTAGACCGGACGCATTGGTAAGGATGACGATGCTGTCAGTGGCTTGCGCATCCGCATAGAGCGCTTCGACCTCGGGCCGACAGAGGCGCTTGAAAGTCTCCGCTTCTTCTGCCGTGAGCGCAAATTCATAATCCGTCAGCGGCTCCGGGAGTGAGTTGGCCCTGCCCTCGAGGCCAAGGGCCTGACAGCGAGCCCAGGACCGAAGAATTGATTGCGGAATCAATCCGCTGGGAACGGCCTTCTGTGAGAAGAAATGCTGGCGGGCATGCTGGATCCGATCCGGCGTCAATTGGCGTCCTCCCATCCCGGTGTCGCAAATTGCAACAGGTGCTGCAGATGCGTTTCTTTCCGCGACAGGATCCATGATAGGCAAAGCTGAGGCAAAAAGAAGTCATCGAAAGAACGAGAGGCCAAGCCGCAGCACGTCCCTTCCCGCTCAAGAACTTACCGCAACGCAAAACCGATTACCGCCGTACAGGCGAGCAGGTTGGCACGGAAATTGCTCGAACCGGCTTGTTCATCCAGGGAGGAAGCCAATGAACAAGCCAGAATTTCTCAGCGCCTCGCATGCACCGTTCAAGGACCGATACGGCAACTTCATCGGCGGGCAATGGGTCGAACCGGTCAACAGCCGGTATTTCGAGAACACCTCGCCTATCACCGGCAAAGTTGTCTGCGAGGTGGCCCGCTCGGACAAGGACGACATCGAGAAGGCGCTCGACGCAGCGCATGACGCAAGAGAAGCCTGGGGCAAGACTGCTCCGGCCGAACGGTCGCGGATCCTCAACGAGATCGCGAACCGGATGGAGGCGAATCTCGACACCCTCGCCCTGGCCGAGACCTGGGACAACGGCAAGCCGATCCGCGAGACGAAAGCTGCCGACATTCCTCTCGCAATCGATCACTTCCGGTATTTCGCTGCCTGCATCCGGGCTCAGGAGGGCTCGGTCGCCGAGATCGATCACGATACGGTTGCCTACCACTTCCACGAGCCGCTCGGGGTCGTCGGGCAGATCATTCCCTGGAATTTCCCGATCCTGATGGCGGCATGGAAGCTCGCACCCGCTCTCGCCGCCGGCAACTGCGTCGTCCTCAAGCCGGCGGAGCAGACACCGGCTTCAATTTTGGTCTGGGCCGAACTGGTCGGGGACCTGCTGCCGCCGGGCGTGCTCAATATCGTCAACGGCTACGGACTTGAGGCCGGCAAGCCGCTCGCGTCCAGCTCGCGCATCGCCAAGATCGCCTTCACCGGCGAGACGACAACCGGCCGCCTGATCATGCAATATGCGAGCCAGAACCTGATCCCGGTGACGCTCGAACTCGGCGGCAAGTCGCCCAACATCTTTTTCAACGACGTGACGGCCGAGGACGACGATTACCTGGACAAGGCCATCGAAGGCTTCGTGATGTTCGCCCTCAACCAGGGCGAGGTCTGCACCTGCCCGAGCCGGGCGCTGATCCAGGAATCGATCTACGACCGCTTCATGGAAAAGGCCCTCAAGCGGGTCGAGGCCATCGAGCAGGGAAGCCCGCTCGACCCGTCGACCATGATCGGCGCGCAGGCCTCGAGCGAGCAGCTAGAGAAGATCCTCAGCTACATCGATATCGGCAAGCAGGAGGGCGCCGAGGTGCTGACGGGCGGCGAGCGCAACATCCTGCCGGGCGAATTGGCCGGCGGCTATTATGTGAAGCCCACCGTGTTCCGCGGCCACAACCGTATGCGGGTCTTCCAGGAGGAGATCTTCGGCCCGGTCGTCTCCGTCACGACATTCAAGGATGAGGAGGATGCGCTGACGATCGCCAACGACACCCTGTATGGCCTCGGCGCCGGCGTCTGGACCCGCAACGGCAACCGCGCCTATCGCTTCGGCCGCGCGATCCAGGCGGGTCGCGTCTGGACGAACTGCTACCACGCCTATCCGGCCCATGCGGCCTTCGGCGGCTACAAGCAGTCCGGCATCGGCCGCGAGACGCACAAGATGATGCTCGACCACTACCAGCAGACCAAGAACCTGCTGGTCAGCTACAGCAGCAAGGCCCTCGGCTTCTTCTGAGCGCCTTTGAACCGGAGCGCGGCGGACTGCGCTCCGGTTTACGCATCATGGGGAGGAGCCATGACCACCGATATATTGCGCGTGACGGCGACGCCTGCCGCGCTCGACCTGATCGCAACCTTGCAGGGAGAGTACGGGCCGGTTCTGTTCCACCAATCCGGCGGCTGCTGTGACGGATCTTCGCCCATGTGCTACCCGCAGGGCGACTACATCGTCGGGGACGAGGACGTGCTTCTCGGGACCATCGGCGGGGCGCCGTTCTATATGAGCCCGTCGCAATACGAATACTGGAAACATACCCAGCTGATCATCGACGTGGTGCCGGGCAAGGGCGGCATGTTCTCTCTCGAGAACGGCCGCGGCATCCGCTTCCTGACCCGCTCTCGCCTGTTCACGGACGAGGAGATGGCAATCCTCAACCTCGCAGGGACGTCGGCCCGAGCTCGGCGCTCTTGAAGCGTCAGACGGTCTTCAGCCAATTACCTGCTCTGAGGCTGTGTCCGAAGCCTGCACTGATATCCGACGAAACACTGCGGGTTATCAGCCGTTGGCACCCATGCCGGCTCGATCGATTCCCCCAGCGCGCAGGAGTTCGTGCCGCTCACATATCTGTCATATATGTAGGTCCCCGTGCTTAATACGACCGAGCCCTGAGCCGCGACGATACCCGCGGCACGAGCGCAGCTCATGCTTGTGCTCACGGGCCTGTTTTGGGACCACGCTTCGGTGACCATCAGCAGCAGGGGAAGTATAGCAGCCAGCTTCAGCATCGAACCAACCCATATATGACGGGAGAACTGGAAGCTTGGGGTTACTGGCGACCGGGTCAAGGAACCTGTCATTCACAGGATCGTCATCTCCCGCTCACGGTCGACCAAGCCCGACACCGGGGCTGAAACGGGCGGTATAATCAAGGTACCGGATCCTGTCTGAATCTTGAAACTGGATCCTGTCAGACCAGTTCATGTCGAGCCAACCGGTCTGTCACGACCATTTCGTCCCTTCAAAATCGGAGATCGTCCAATGCAGCAGCGTCAGCTTGGTCAGTTGCAGGTGTCAGCTCTGGGTCTCGGTTGCATGGGCATGTCCGAGTTCTATGGCAGCGGCGACGAGGCCGAGTCCATCGCTACGATCCATCGCGCCATCGACCTTGGAGTGACCTTTCTCGATACCGCGGACATGTATGGCGTCGGCCGCAATGAGGAGCTGGTCGGTCGTGCCGTCGCGGATCGGCGAGACAAGGTGGTGCTTGCCACCAAGTTCGGCAACGTGCGGGGTCCGAACGGGGAGCGCCTCGGCATCAGCGGCAAGCCCGACTACGTGCGCCAAGCCTGCGAGGCGAGCTTGAAGCGTCTGAATATCGAGACGATCGATCTCTACTACCAGCATCGGGTCGATCCCGAGACGCCGATCGAGGACACCGTCGGGGCCATGGCCGATCTCGTGCGTGAAGGCAAGGTCCGCTATCTCGGCCTGTCGGAGGCCGGTCCTCAAACCATCCGGCGCGCTCATGCGGTTCATCCCATCACCGCGTTGCAGACCGAGTACTCACTCTGGAGTCGCGATCCCGAAGACGAGATCCTGCCGACCGTGCGCGAGCTCGGCATCGGCTTCGTACCCTATTCGCCGCTAGGCCGCGGTTTTCTCACCGGGCAGATCAAGAGCGTGGACGATCTCGCGGCCGATGATTTCCGCCGGAACTCGCCGCGGTTCCAAGGCCAGAACTTCCAGAAGAACCTCGACCTCGTGCGGGAGATCGAGGCCATGGCCAGGGAGAAGGGCTGCGCCCCCTCTCAGCTCGCATTGGCCTGGGTGCTGGCGCAGGGCGACGACATCGTGCCGATCCCCGGCACCAAGCGCCGCCGCTATCTCGAGGAGAATGTCGGCGCGCTGGACGTAAGGCTCACCACGGAAGACTTGGCACGCATCGACCGCATCGTCCCACCGGGTGCCGCAGCCGGCACTCGCTATCCGGAACCGGGAATGAAGATGGTGGGGCTCTGAAGCGAGGTCGTCATTGCTGCTCGACTTAGGCAGGACCCGCCACGCGAACGATCGTACTTCGGTACGCTTCGGAGCAGCGGGACCGGAATCGGGTGTCTCGCCCAAACGACTGCACACCGTCGTCGGTATGGCGCGAGCCTCCAAGCTAAGTTCTTGAGAAAATTGGCGACTCCGGTAGGGCTCGAACCTACGACCTGCCGCTTAGAAGTCTATTGGCTCCTCAATAGTTTCAAAGTTCATTCAGACATCCATGAGATTCTGCCCTATTGATTCAATTGATTTTTCTACCTTTGTCTGAACGACAAGGTCGCCCGCGGGGGCGGGATTCCGATGTCCGATAGGGTACTCGGAAGGTCACTCCTTGATTGATGCGCCGGCACAACATCTCGTCCCTTCCACCGCGTCTCTGAGCCGACGAAGCTTGGCCATTGCAGAGTTCCGAAACGGAATCTCGGAGGAGTCTCTGTGGCTTAGCGAGTTTTCCACATTCCTAACACTGTTCACACTATATATAGTTGGAACCGCGAGACGCGACACAAGTTCTTGACGTACGATTCACCATAAGAGTACCCATTGTGGCGCCTCTTCGAAACGAAAACGGCCCGGAGGTTCCAGCTCCGGGCCGTTGGATCGAGGCGGGGCCTGCATCATAGGAAACGTGCAGGCCGCGTGGTGACCTCGGCGGGGAATTTGTTTCCCACCGAGCCTCCCCTGTCAAGCTGCTTTCCTTGGACGAATGGTGACCTAGGAGAAGCCTACATGGCTGTCTACGTGATGTCTTATGATCTTGTGAATGAAGCTGAGGGAACTTACGACTATCGGCCCTTGTGGAGCGAGTTGAAGCGCTTAGGCGCGCATCGGACCCAGTATTCGACATGGCTCGTTGACCTCGACAATACGCCTCAAGAGATTGTTGAGCACTTTCAGCAGTACGTCGACAACAATGACCGGTTGATGGTGACGAAATTGACCAAAGAGTACTGGTACGACAACGCGATTGGCGGCACCAAAGCATGGCTCGCGGCGCGCACCGTCAGCTAAATCAGAAGCGCCTCCGCAGGGGTTACTTGCCGCTGCGGAGACCCCTCGTTTTCAATGCTAGAGTAAGGCCGGTCGCTCGGGGCGCTATCTGTGATCCGCGCCCACATAGCGCGACGTTCGTCACTTTGGGCCATCATTGAGAGGTCTATTGCGCAGATATCTATTCCTCTGCGGCTGGCTCTGGCTTCGGCACCCGAATGGTTTTTCCTGAGGGAACCTTGGCAATGGTTTTTTCAGCTAGTTCCTTTACCTGTCCGGCGAAACTCGGTGCCGTCCTAAGCGCCTGCTTTACTACATCAGAATTGGCTAGCTCATGCCAGGGACTGCCGTGGCTCTCTGTCTCCACTAGGCGAAGCGGAAGCTCATCAAGTCTGGTTAGAGCTGAGGCGAGGAGCCGGGCTTCCATTTCTCTATCAACCCGAGCAGCTTCACGGCGGAAGCCCTCGTATGCCCGAGCTATCGACGCCTTGAAGGCATAGTCTTCCGAAAGCCGGAATCGCTGACCGATCTGCTTTGTAGACAGCCAAGCGAACCAGATCGGCGCACCGATCGACAGTAGAGATAAAATTACATTAGGAACGACCACAGACGACGGCTGATTTGGGTCCTTAAACAATTCAACCAAAGCCTCGAGGCGCCCGGCTCCGAAAACGCTGCCTGCAAAGAGAGCACCGACAAGTCCGACGACCCATATCCACATTGATATTGAAAGAGCCGATGATCTCTCCGTGAAGGCAGCCGCTAATCCTACGCTTGTCGCAGCCGAGTAGGCAGTTTCACAGCGCTGAAGCACCGCTTCTGCTTCCTCCGCGCTTTTATTTAGTTGCGCGTCGATGTTATCGGCGTGTTCCCGAATCCCTTGTAGACGCACTTGGTCCTTCGTGGCGTTCTCCACAAGCTCAGCAACCTTATGCCGAGCCTCTGCTAGTGACTCCAAATCTGCTGGAAGCTGATCAGCCGCGTTATAGGCGTGCTCGATCCGTTCGACCATCGCTGCAAGCGTCTCTGTGCGAGGCTGCAATCCGTTGATCCGCGCCTCCAAGCCACGAACTTGGGTTGTCACCTTACGAAGCCTGACCGCTACTTCTCTTGCCTCGTCCGGCTTCAAAACAGGTGTAAGCGCCTTTCGAAGTCCATTCAGCGTAAAAATATAGGCAGGCACTGCCGCTGAGGCACTTCCCCAGATGTTTGGAATTGTCTGTTGCTGGAGGTGTTGTAAGCGACGGATGTAGTCGTTCAGATGGGCTTCGTGTTCCCCTACCTCATCGCCGCCTTCTTCATCGATTCGATCAATTAGTGATTGTGCCTCGTCAATCAACTCCGAGCGAGTGAGACCCGGGAAACCCCAATTGTTATGGACATTTCCAAGTGGTTCGTCGTTCGGCACTGTGGACTGCAATTGTGCGACCACTTTCTCCAGATGCTGTCTAATATTTGTAAGCGACTTATGCATCCCCCAACCTCTCTACCCACACATATGCGGCGAACGACCAGAGTCATCGAATGTGACGTAGCTGGTTGACCCAGGTTCGAGCCAATTTGGGCAATGATGATTGAGTAGTTGTCAGAGCGGAACAGCCTAGAAGCGCAATTTCAGCTCTCTACACAGCAAATTAGAAGTTGAACGTCAGAGGCACACCACTGACAACCTGCTGAGGTGGCGCTCCCTAGAGGATCACAGCCAGAGGCCACGGTCGATGCCAGTCGGCTTGAGAAGGGAGCGGCCGCCAACTGGGGCGATGTTTGAGACATGAATGGCCTGCGCGAGCGGCTGCAGGAAATCAGCGACAAGCTGCACCACGGAGGGGAATATGCCCTCTGAGGGGTCGCATGAAGGTCGCACCATCTCGCTTTGTACGCATTCGTTCCTAGCCGGATTCCAGACGCAGTAAGGCGTTGGCCGCGCTTAACGCCAATGCGGAAGTCACTGACTCACAATCAGTGACCTCCACATGAACATTAAGCGCATTTTTGTAGCACGAAAACAGTTGGCGCGGCTGAATTTACGTACTACAAAAATACTCTTGAAGATCGATTTCGACATCACCAAGAGCCTTCGGAACGCCGTTAAGCGCGGCCTTCCCTTCGACCTCGTTGAAGGCTTCGACTGGAACACGGCCCTGGTGGTCGAGGATCTTCGCAACGACTATCTGGAGCGCCGCTTCCAGGCTCTGGGCCTGATCGACGATAGGCTCTACATGGTCGTATTCACCCCCATCGAAGGCGGTGTGAGGGTTATTTCCCTTAGGGCCGCCAGCCGAAAGGAGCGCAGCCGATGGCCAAAATAAAGCCGAACCCCTCCCTCGTTTCGAAGGACAACCCGGAATGGACGGACGAGGACTTCGCCCGCGCGAAGCCGCTGGCTGAGGTGCTGCCCGAGTTGGCGGCCGTGGCCAAGAAGGTCGGCCGCCCGAAGAGCGAGAATCCGAAGGTGCCGGTGTCGCTTCGTCTCGATCCAGATGTGCTCGAGGCCTACAAGAAGACCGGCCAGGGCTGGCAGGTGCGGATCAACGAGGTGCTCCGCGCTGGCATGCCGAAATTGTGAGTGTAACCCTTTTCTGGGGCTTGATGACTACACTACGGCTCCGGCTCACCGGCCGGAGCTTCTAGGTTCGGAAGGACTGAGTAGGGCCTGGGTTAATCGACACCTAAAACCGTGAAGGCCCGGACCACAAACAAGGCGCCAGCGATAAAGCATACCAGCGCTCCAATAGCTGTCGCCAAGGCTGCCCAAAAGGAAAGGGTTATATTGCGATCTGTGTTGATGGGAGCAGGATCCCAAGGAAGTGAGTTCATGAGCAGGTAGAGATCACCGGCTTGCATGTGCGACTCGTAAATCCAACTCCAGTTTAGATAAGAAATCGCAGAAGTGACTGCGCTGCAAACGAGACCTAAAATGAAGCATAGAAATGCCGGATATAGGTGTTTTGCTAGACTGATCGCAACTAGCATAGCATTGACATCACCTTTTCCAAAAATAGCCCCAATGAATGTCATTAGAGCTAAGATAGACCCCCCGTTCAAAAGGAACGTAACCCTGACATATGACTGACCGTATTCCTTTGAAGCCTCTTTGGCTCCCACTCTTTCATCGTGAATTTGTTTAGCAAAGGTCTCATGCGCAAGCTTCTGCTGCTCAGTATATTGCCTCCTTCTTTCCTCCCTTATCTTTACATCTTCCTCCGGCGTCTTCGCAGTGAACAAATCAACTATTCGACGCTGCTGCTCGGCCTCTCTTTGGCTATTCTCTTTGCTCAATTTGCCCCCCTCTTATTTGATTGAAGGCTAGCTGATTTCCTTTGTGCTTCAACTCACTATTCATGTATTTCTGCTATACTGCCTGTCATGGCCTTTTTTTGCGCGAAACCACCGCCATTTCCCGAGCTCACTAGCGAACCTGTCAGCCTTGGTCCGAGGAGTGGTGGATCGAGACGGAGGCCCGGGCGGTCCTGAAATGTTGAAGGAGTAAAGAGATATCCTCTTCAAATGCCGGAAGGATGAAAACAGGAAGACCACTGACCGCGGCCTCATAGATTCTGTGGCCCGAAGGCGGATAAAGCGATCATGGAGACGATGCGGAGGCTGCGGGAAGCGCAGGCGCAGAGGAAGGCTAAGGCGGTGAGTGGACGCCTGACCCACGAGCAGCTTCACTTCCGAAACCAATAACCGGGAGGCTAGACGGCTTAGGGCCGATTACTGGCATTTCGCTCTCATGTCAGCCGTCCTGGCGCTGGCCATCTTCCTCAGCTGCTTCGCCATGCTCCCTGTCCGAGCCGAAACCATAGAAGACTGTCACATCGTCATCACCGACGGGGATAGCATCGACATCTACGGAGAACGCATCCGGATCCTGAATATTGACGCACCGGAAAGCTTCCGGTCGAGGTGCGAGGCGGAACTGAAGCTCGCCCTGCGGACGAAGGAGCGGCTTGCCAATCTTCTACGCTCGGGGCCGGTCGAAATCCGCCGGGAGGCACAGGATCGCTACCGACGCACTCTGGCGATCCTGTCAGTGCGAGAGGGAGATGTCGGCCAGATCCTGGTTCGGGAGAAGCTCGCCCTCCCCTGACAGGACGAACGCGAAGCCAAGGAGCGCCGGCTGAAAGCTTGGTGCGGACCCAGCGCGAGGCTAAGCTCAATCCTGGAGCCTACGATCTGACAGCCTGTTTGGCCTCTAGAACGGCCTCAACCAGTCTCACAATGCTCCGTTGAATGTTGCTGTCCTCAACACTGGCGAACAGCTCGATGAGCTTGGCACCGTGTGGAGTGCTCGCGACCATGTCGAGAGCGTTGTCATTGGCGTTCGTCAAAGCCGTGCACTCCAGCAGACCGTGGAAGAAATACGTTACATCGACGCCTAGGATCATTCCGATTTCATGGAGGCGGCCGGCGCCGATCCGGTTTATTCCCTTTTCGTACTTCTGGATCTGCTGGAACGTCAGCCCGAGAGCTCCTGCCAGCTTCTCCTGGCTCATTCCTAACGCGATGCGCCTCAAACGGATGCGCTTGCCGATGTGACGGTCGGCTTCATTCGGTAATTTCTGCATTTGCCCCTTAGCCCTGCACGAACTCAGTGCAGGACGCTCGGACGGGATGGGGCGGAGAATGACAGAAGACGGCCGACATCAGCAGTCAGTCTCTCCCGGTCCTCTCGAGGCATGGTGGCGATGCATTCAGCCACATAGGCCTGAATCTGCCCCCAGTCATCGCCATAACGTTGCACTGCCTCCTCGCATAACTCAGCCAGGGTTGCAGTCCCACGACTATCGTGTTGGGTCATCGCCCACTCCTGTTCAACACTGATGTAGAACCGTCATACATCTTAGCATCTTCAGAATTTCCGGCCCCTCGTGCTCATTACTTGCACTTCGCAAGCAAATCACAGGCCTCCTTCATGGATCAGGAAACCTCCCGCGTCCGCCGTCAAGACAATCTTGTCCGGGTCGAGGTCGTCACAACAGCCGAGCAGCTCCTTCATGCGCATGCGATCCGAGCGATCTGCTTCATGGAAGAGAACGGCGTCTCGGCTCGTCAGACCTACGACGGGAACGACTACCAGGCGACCCACATCATCGTGTACGCCGGCGAAGAGCCGATCGGAACAGCCCGGATCCGGTGGTTCAAGGATTTCGCCAAGATGGAGCGCACGAGCTTTCGCAAGGCCTGGCGCGACCCGCGGGTGATCAAGCGGAGTGCTGAGTTCATTTTCGATCACATCAGCCGCAAGGGTTATGACTGCGTGATCACCCATGCCAAGCCTCCCTATGCCCGCCTGTGGCAACGGATGCTCGGGTTTAAGCCGGCTCCAGGCAAAGTCCCTCTCTATTTCGAGGGGCATGACGAGCCCTATGTCGAACTCGTCAAGCATCTGACCCCTCCCGACAATGCCATTACGCCCGCCTCCGATGCCGCTGTGCTTTTCCGCATCGAAGGATATTGGGACGTCCACTCCGAGTTCGAGGCGATTGAGTCATGACCTTCAATGCATCCTCCGCCCTCTCGGATCTGAAGAACGCTGACGCAGGCGCCATCATGGATTACTTTCAGTCCTACCTTCAGCAGGTGGTGAGCCTGCACGCGGCCATGTTCCAGAAGCTGCTGTTCGAAGCTGAGGGTGTGCCGCTCGAGTTGGCCGAGCTGTTCGAGGATGTCGGCAACACCTATCTCGGTCTCTCGGAAAGCATTAGCCGGCATCATCTTCAGCGCCGGCTCTCACAGGTTGAAGAGCAGCTTAATGCCGGTGTCGAACCGGCTTTGCGGCGGGTCCAAGCGCAGTCTCGGCGCAAACCACGGGTTCGCCGGTCCAAACATCTCGCACAGCCAGTCAAAGACTAAGCGAACAGGTCGGGCGTTCAGCCGCTCGGTCAGGACGAGGGCGTACATCGGGACCGAGATGGTCACATCGAGTTCCAGCGGAACCGCATTCGGCTCCAGGATTGTGTAGCTGCCGAGGAGCCCGATCCCGAGACCGGCTTTGACGAGCATGCCATAGGCCATCGAGTTGTCGCAGAAATGAGCGACCTGACCTTGCGAAACGACGCCGTTCCAGGTCGCCCACAATCCTGTTCTGGCCGAGTAGAACTCGGACTGCAGGAAGAGGTGCTGTGCCAAGTTCAGCCGCGTCGGGATCCCGTACTGCTGGATATAGGACTTTGCCACGATCGGGATGAAATGCAGGTATCCCAGCTTCTGCATGGAGATGTCTGCAGCTTCGATGGGATTGAAGCCGATCATCATGTCCGTTTGATTGTCGCGCAGGCTCACAACATTGGCGGGACTCTTGAGGTGAAGCTGAATTTTTGGGTGTTCGGCCGCGAAGGCGGAGGCGCCAGGGGCGACGAAGAAGGTGTTAAGACCATCGGTGATGCTGACCCGGACGATGCCCTCGGCATCCTTATTTTCGGACCTGAGGTCGTTGGTGAGCGCGAAGAGCGAGTGGTCGAGGGTTGTTAGAGCCTGCGCCAAAGCCTGCCCCTTGGGCGTCAGCTTGACCCCATGCTGGGTGGGAACGAAGAGCTGTGAGCCCATCAGGTCCTGAAGCCGCTTGACCTGACGGCTGACGGTCGGCTGACTGGTGTTGAGGATCTCCGCGGCCCGGTTGAAGGATTTGGCTTTCGCCACGGCCAAGAAGACCCGCAGCTCGCCCCAGAACTGACCGCTCAGGATGTTCTCATTGTCCAATGGAGAGCGGACGAGGTTGCGCTGGTCAGGGTCGAAGGGCCTCATACTCGTTAGCATCCAACCGGTAGTTATAAATTAACGTTGCACAACTGATGAGACACTACAATGGTCAGGAATATAAGCTTGCCGGTAACCGCGGATTGTCCTGCAGAAAAGGCGGCTTTTTGAATGTTTAGAAGGTCCGCTACTTAGTAGCGTGCAGTTTCGGTGGGTATCAACAAGGTAAACGCAACACTCTTCTCCTCGCAATTCACAGATACTTTTGCGTGTATTTGACTCATTCCATGACGAGAACATAATAGGAACATCCTCAACACGAAACTGATTTGGCGCGGGACATGCATGATGCCGGGCAACAGGACAGGCTTGCCGCTTTGCGGCACCGGATCGCCCGGCTCGAAGGTGGCTCTCAGAGGATCAAGCCTCTGCCTTTCGGCCTTCGCGCGATCGACACCCATCTGCCAGGCGGCGGCCTCGCCCGAGGTGCGTTGCACGAGATGATCGAGGCAGGACTCGCCTCCGAGTTTGCCGGCTGCACAACCCTGTTCACAGCTGGGATCGCAGCCCGTCTCAAGGGGCCTGTGCTCTGGTGCCTGACCCGACGGGATCTGTTCGCCCCAGGCCTCCTGCGTGCCGGTCTGCACCCAGACCGCGTCATCTATGCCGAAGCCGAGCGGGAGCGGGAGATCCTGCCGCTCATCGAGGAGGGCCTGCGCGAGAAGGGACTGGCTGCCGTGGTCGGTGAGGTCACGCGCATGAGCCTGATCGCATCGCGCCGTCTACAACTGGCAGCTGAAGCGACTGGTGTAACCGCTCTCGTCATCCGGCGCTGGTGGACATTGGCCGAAAAGGATCTGGTCCAGCTCCCGACTGCCGCCGTCACGCGCTGGCGCATCGCTCCTGCCCTGTCCGAACTCATGCCGGCCCCAGGTCTTGGACGGGAACGCTGGCAGGTCGAACTCCTGCGCTGTCGTGGCGCCGAACCCCGTACCTGGATTCTGGAGGCCTGCGATGCGAAGGGTCGTCTCGCTCTACCTGCCGACCTGGCCGACCGATCGGATCAGGCGGCGGACCGGCGAGCCGCCGCGTCATGAGCCGCTTGTGACCGTGCACACCGTCGGGTCGCGCCGCATCGTCCGCGCGGCTTGTGCGGCGGCACAGGAGGCGGGTCTGCACGTCGGCATGGCACTCGCACAAGCACAGGCGCTCGTTCCCAATCTGCATGTGGTCGATGCCACGCCGGATGAGGACGAGGCCTCGTTGAGGGACCTGGCCCGCTGGGCCATCGGCTATTCGCCCGTGGTGGCGCCCGATCCGCCCGACGGTCTCTGGATCGACATTGCCGGCGTGGCGCATCTCTTCGGCAGCGAGGAAGAACTGCTCGCAGACCTGACCAGCCGCCTCATGCGACAGGGCATTGCAGCCAAAGCGGCCGTCGCCGATGCTCCGGGAGCGGCTTGGGCAGTGGCGCGCTATGGAGCCGGTGGCGTGGTGCCGACGGGCCGCACGGTGGACGCCGTAGCGACCCTGTCGATCCGCGCTTTGCGCATTGCTGCCGACAAGCTGAGCGCCCTGCACCGGCTCGGCATCGAACGGGTCGGTCAGTTGGCCGCTATGCCGCGAGCGCCGCTGGTGCGGCGCTTCGGGAGAGACGTGGCGCTGCGGCTTGATCAGGCTCTCGGTCATGCGTTTGAGCCCATCACACCGTTGATTCCGAAGGAAGCGCCGACGGCATCGTGTGCCTTCGCAGAGCCGATCGGGCGGATTGAGGATCTCAAAGCCGTTGTGCTGCGCTTAGCCGGAGATCTGTGCCGTCAACTGGAACGGCGCGGAGAAGGCGCCCGCCGTCTTGACCTCCTGTTCCAGCGCGTCGATCAGAAAAGTGCTTGTCTGCGGGTCGGCACAGCCAGGGTCAACCGGGACCCGGCTCATCTCGCCAAGCTCTTCGACGAGCGCCTGCAGACAATCGATCCTGGCTTCGGGATCGAGGAGATTGCCCTTGTCGCGAGCAAAGTCGAGCCGTTGACGGAAACGCAAGTTCAGGCACGTGGACTTGGCGACCAGGAGGCCAGCGAAGCCGACATGGGTCAGCTCGTCGATCGTCTCGCGGCGCGCATCGGGATGAGGAAGGTCTATCGTCTTGCACCTGTCCAAAGCCTCGTGCCGGAGCGCATGGCGCGCCGAATCCCGGCACTCGCGCCGCCGACAGGATCGGTCTGGCCGGAGAACCTGCCACGGCCGACGCGCTTGCTCGATCCCCCAGAGCTTGTTGTGGCCACCGCCCTGCTCCCGGACCATCCTCCCCGCTTCTTCGTCTGGCGCAGGATTCGCCACACCGTCGGAAAGGCCGACGGGCCGGAACGCATCACGCCGGAATGGTGGAACGGCAACAAGGGTTCGGCCGCTCGGGATTACTACCGCGTCGAGACCGAGCAAGGCGGCCGCTTCTGGATCTTTCGCGATGCGCCCACTGCCGAGGGCGGGCGCTGGTGGATGCATGGCTTCTTCGCATGATCAGACATCCTGTTTAAGCGATGTACGCGGAACTCCAGGTCACGACGCATTTCTCATTCCTGCGCGGCGCCTCAAGCCCGCAGGAGCTGTTCGAGCAGGCGAAACTTCTCGGCATTACGGCGCTCGGCGTCACCGACCGCAACTCGCTCGCCGGCATCGTGCGTGCTTATGAGGCCTCGCGGGACACGGGCATCCGCCTCGTCGTGGGCTGCCGGCTCGATCTCACCGACGGTACGTCCCTTCTGGTCTACCCGACGGATCGCGCCGCCTATTCCCGCCTCTGCCGGATGCTCAGCCTGGGCAAGAGCCGCGGCGGCAAGGGCCGGTGTCATCTCACCTGGGACGATGTGGGAGCCTGGAACGAAGGCCTTTTGGCCGTTCTGCTGGGCGACCACGCCGACGGCACCCTCACGGCAAACCTCACCCGTCTTAAAAGCACCTTCGGCAATCGCGCCTATATGGCACTCATCCGACGCTTTGCACCGAATGAGCACCTGCGTTTGCATGCCATCGAACAGGCGGCACAGGCAGCCGGAGTGCCGACGATCGCCATGGGCGATGTGCTCTACCATAACCCGGACCGCCGCCGCTTGCAGGACGTCGTCTCCTGCATCCGGGAAGGCTGCACCATAGACGAGGCCGGCTACCGGCTCGAACGGCATGCCGACCGCTACCTCAAGGATCCGGGCGAGATGGAGCGCCTGTTCGAGCGCCATGCCGAAGCATTCCGGCGTGTGCGTCAGGTGCTTGAGCGCTGCACCTTCTCGCTCGACGAGCTGCGTTACCAATACCCATCCGAGACGGAACCTGGCGAGACGGCGCAGGAGAAGCTGGAGCGGCTGACCTGGGAAGGTGCAAGGAAGCGTTACCCGAACGGCATTCCCGATGTGGTCGCCGCCACCTGCCGTCATGAGCTGCGCCTGATCGAAGAGCTGGGTTACGCCCCCTACTTCCTCACGGTGCATGCCATCGTGTCGTTCGCCAAGTCGCGCGGCATCCTGTGCCAAGGGCGCGGCTCGGCGGCGAATTCCGCCGTGTGCTTCGTCCTCGGCATCACCGCGATCAACCCCACCGAGCACGACCTGCTGTTCGAACGCTTCGTGTCCCAGGAGCGGCGCGAGCCGCCGGACATCGACGTCGATTTCGAGCATGAGCGCCGCGAGGAGGTGATCCAGTGGATCTATGACACCTACGGCCGGCATCGGGCGGCCCTGACGGCGGTCGTCTCCTGCTACCGCGCCCGGGGTGCCGTACGAGAAGTCGGGAAGGCGCTTGGCGTGCCCGAGGATGTGACGGCAGGATTGGCCGGTCTCGTCTGGGGTTGGGGCAATGATGGCGTGTCGGACAAGGAAGCCAAGGAACTCAACCTCAACCTGGACGATCCGCGCCTGCGCATGACCCTGGAGCTTGCCGGCGAGCTCATTGGCGCGCCGCGTCACCTCTCGCAGCATCCGGGTGGCTTCGTGCTGACCGAGGCACGCCTCGATGATCTCGTCCCCATCGAGCCAGCCGCCATGGAGAACCGCCAGGTCATCGAGTGGGACAAGAACGACATCGACACCCTGAAGTTCATGAAGGTCGACGTGCTGGGCCTCGGCATGCTCGGCTGCATGCGCCGCGCCTTCGATCTCCTGCGCGAACACAAAGGTAAAGACTACGACATGGCTACCATCCCGGGCGAGGACCAGGCGACTTATGCCATGATTCAGCGGGCCGACACGGTGGGCACCTTCCAGATCGAGAGCCGGGCTCAGATGGCCATGCTGCCGAGGATGAGGCCTAAGACCTTCTATGACATCGTCATCCAGGTCGCCATCGTCCGCCCTGGGCCGATCCAGGGCGATATGGTGCACCCCTATTTGCGCCGGCGAGAGGGCCGGGAGGCACCGGAATATCCCCGCCCTGAGCTGAAGCGGGTTCTGGAGAAGACACTCGGCGTGCCGCTTTTCCAGGAGCAAGCCATGCGGGTTGCCATCGAATGCGCCGGCTTCACACCCTCCGAGGCGGATCAGCTCCGGCGCGCCATGGCGACCTTCAAGTTCACGGCTGGCGTCTCAAAGTTCCGGGACAAACTGATCCAAGGCATGACCGCCCGAGGGTACGACGCCGCCTTCGCCGAGCGCACCTTCAAGCAGCTCGAGGGGTTCGGCTCCTACGGTTTCCCGGAGAGCCATGCGGCGAGCTTCGCCAAGATCGCCTATGCCTCGTCCTGGCTGAAATGCCACCATCCGGACGTGTTCTGTTGTGCCATCCTGAACTCCCAGCCTATGGGCTTCTATTCCCCGGCTCAGCTGGTGCGGGACGCTCAGGCCCATGGCATCGAGGTACGCCCCGTCGACATCAACCATTCCCGCTGGGACTGCACCCTGGAGCAGACCCGGAACCCGCGTCGGTTCGCCGTCCGCCTCGGCCTCAGGATGGTGCATGGTCTGGCCAATGCGGATGCCGCCATGATTCCGATCGTCCGTATCGAGAAGCCGTTTGCGTCCATTGAGGATCTCTGGAGGCGTGCCGGTCTTCCGGTAACAGCTCTTAGCCGCCTGGCCGAGGCCGACGCCTTCGGGTCGCTCGGCATCAAGCGCCGTGACGCCCTATGGACCATCGAAGGATTGTCGGACGAGGTGCTGCCGCTGTTTGCCGCCGCAGACGAGCGCGAGCGCACGATCCAGCCTGAGGTGATCGAGCCCAAGGTCGACCTCATCCCTATGACCGAAGGCCGCGAGGTCGTGGAGGACTATCTCTCCAAGGGACTGACGCTGCGCCGGCATCCTGTCTCCTTCCTTCGGCCGGAACTGACCGAACGGCGCATCGCTTCCTGCGAGGATCTGCAGCGTGCCCGGGACGGTCAGCGGATTACAGTGGCGGGCCTCGTCTTGGTGCGCCAGAAGCCGGGTTCCGCCAAGGGCGTGACCTTCATGACCATCGAGGACGAGACCGACGTTGCCAACCTCGTGATCTGGTCGACGGTGTTCGAGACGCACCGGCGGCTGATCCTGTCATCCGGCATGATCGGCTGCCGCGGAAGGCTCCAGCGCGAAGGAGGTGTCACTCACCTCATTGCCGAGCACTTCATTGACCTGTCCGACCTCTTGCGCTCCGTGGCGGATCGTGACGGCGAGCTGCGTCTCAGAAGAGGCCGCGGGGACGAAAGTAAGATTGGTGTCCGCGATATTCTTAGAGGCGACTCACTCGGGAACCCGTCTCAGCCCGACATCTGCCGACATGATCAGGACAGCGTACTCGAGATCAAAGTTGCTACGCGAGACTTTAGGTAAGAGGCAGATCACTGATTATCTCGTCATGATCACAGAAGATGACTTAAAGCAACTAAAAGATGGAATAGCCTTGGATAACGTAGAAACTAATCATTTAATCCCGTCTTTTTCTCAGCCGAACGCCTGCCCCCTCCCCATTCTGCTCAATGAAAAGAACTCCCGCCTGCTCAAAGGCTTGCTGCATGACATGAATGGTCGCGCGTTGTGGAGATGACTTCTCGTTCTCAAAATTCCGAACCGTCACCACGCTCACTGCTGATGCACGAGCTAGATCATCTTGGTTCCATTTGAGGAGGCCACGAGCGGCCCGGGATTGAGCAGGAGTCATATTGCTAGCTTATGATTACTGTCGGAAAACGTAAATACTGTCGGAAACCGAGTTGACACAAGGTTTATTTCTGAAAAGTTAAACTCTGTCGTTTTTAGAAAACATGGGAGTAGTACGCCATGCTCATGAATCGTGGACAAGAAGGCTTTTCTCATCGTGCGGCGCTCAAGGATCTCGCGGACGCCCTGCCAGACGCATCCGGAGCCGATGCCGATCTCATTGCCCTTTGCCGTCAGTATCTCGGCTTGTACGTGGAGCGGGATCGGTTCTGGGCTGAGATAGGCGACCCAGCCGATCTCCGATACCACGAAACCTACCCCTCCAATCCGCCCGAAGAGATCTTCGTCAAAGGAGGCGACTATACGCTCCTGCCAATCCACCCTACCAATAGCCCTTGGAAGGGGCGGTTGTGGTATGGGGATGACATCGAGCGACTTCGCCAGCCGATCATGCAGATGGTTCTCAGCCCCCGTCATGGAGCCGGAAGAATACCGGACGCTAGGGCCAACGCCCGTGCCAAGGCCATTGTCGAAGCTTGGGACTGCTGGACAGCCGCAAGAGAGGAGGCTCGGGTGCAATCGGGCCTCGCGGACGCTGAGGAGCAGGACTCCATTCTCTTCCACCAGCTAGAGGCGCTCTTCGACAGGATCGCAACCTCACACGCGACAACGCTTGCGGGCTGCTTGGCGAAGGCGCTCTGCGCCCAATGCGCCAGCGCCCATCCCGAAAGTCTTGAGACGGAGCTATCGGAACGCCTCCACACGGAGGAGGGATCGCCCGCAGCACTCTCGCTCTCGATAGCGCGCGATCTCGTAGCGTCCGCTCCCGGCATCGTGCCCGTCCCAAACTCCGGAGCCGATGCCGAGTTGATCCGCCTCGGCAAAGAGTTCGATGCCCTCATAGCCCAGCTTGACGATCCTGCGACTGAGGACGAGCTGTATGACGAGGTCGAAAAGGTGCAATTCGCCATGCACCGCATTCCCGCCAAGACCCTCGCGGGCCTGGCTGTCAAGGCGCATGTCATCCAGACCGAGCGCCTCGTTGCAAGCCCTGATCCTGGCCAGCCGCTTCTCACCAACATCGTGGCCCATCTCGTTGCCGACGTGCTTCGCCTTGCTGGACAATCCAAGAGCAGCGGCAAAGCACTGTAGCGCTACAGTGCTAGAGCGCTAAGGCATTATAACCTGAATACCCTTTCTGCTGTCCGATAACCTCCTGCTATCGGACAGCAGACGCGTGAGCGCATCTGCTAGCGTAAGGAGAGCCGCCCCGGCCACCCGATATCTCGCAGCATAAGAGCGATGGCTTGGCCTCATCCGCCTTTCACATGAAAGCTTTTGACAGGCTTTAACAGGCAGGAGCGGAGTGCCGGCGATCCTCGTATCATCATCGCCGTCGCCACCGGTGCAATTCCGAGAGCAGCAGGGTGAGCGACCGCACCAGGCCGGTGAGTACGCCAAGCCCGGCAATGAGCGTGACTATGGAAGATTGATCCATGTGTGGCCTCGCAGGTGAAGGGGGCGCCGACACGGCTCGCCCTCCTGGCAGGAGGAGCGCCGCGCGGGCTGGGATTGATCCATCATGATAGAGAGCCGCACCGGCCATTAAGCGCGAGGCTGTTTTGATCGCCCCTATAAATTCTTCGAGAAGGCGACCAAAACAGACTGGTTTCTCTCCGAGCCGCCCTGAGTTACAGCGCTAGGAGCCGCTCCCTATATCAGCCAGTTCGGCAAGCAAGCACAGCGATCCCGTGTAGGGGAGAATAAGCCATGTCGCATTCCAAGCGTCCGGTACAAGAAATCAGCGACGAGGAAGAAGCCGCGATCCAAGCACAAATCGCGGAAGATCCTGACAACCCCGAATGGTCGAAGGAGGATTATGCAAGAGCAAGACCAGCACATGAACTCTTGCCATCAGAAGTCTACGCCTCCCGAACCAAAGGCGAGGCCTCTGCTACTGCCCAGAATGATATCGGTCCGGACGATACATCAGCGTGATAGGCAAAGCCGGGAGCGGTGAAGCCGTAATCTTGAATGGATACTTCGCAAACCTAAGACTCTCAGCAAGAACACAGCGAAATCTCCTGCCGCTCGATTAAGGAGCGACCAGAGCAGGCTTGCTCCCGTTCAAGCCGCCCTCTTCCAACGCCCGGTAGACAGACGCACGGTGAATGCCGAGGCGCTTGGCGATGGCCGAGGGCCCCAGCTTCTCCTCCTGGTGCAGCCGGCGCACCTCGACGGGATCGATAGAGGGCTTACGACCGCGATAGACTCCGTTCGCCTTCGCCTTGGCGATGCCCTCGAGCTGGCGCTCCCGGCGCAGGTTCGTCTCGAACTCGGCAAAGACCCCCAGCATGTCGAGGAAGGCTTTGCCCGCCGCCGTGCTCATGTCGATCGGTTGCTCGGTCGCCTTGAGGAAAGCACCCTTTGCCTTCAATTCGCGCACAATGTCTTGGAGGTCTGCGATGGAGCGGGCCAGGCGGTCGATGCGGGTAACCATGATGGTGTCACCGGCCCTGATGAAGTCCAGCAGGATGCGAAGCTGGTTGCGGCCTTCGCGAGTTGTGCCGGAGCCCTTCTCCGACATGACCCTCTCGCAGCCGGCGCGATGGAGCGCCTCTTCCTGGAGCGTCAGGTCCTGGTCCGATGTGCTGACCCGTGCGTAACCGAAAACTGCCATCGTCGCCTCTGCTATGTCGCATTTAGCTCTAGATCAATCGCAACATATTGTCGCAAATATGTCATTTCAACCCTATTGCGACGTATTTAGAGGGAGTGGCTTACTGTTGCGCTAGGGACTACCCGTTTGCGACACGAGAGGCAGGGCCGAGCAGCGCAGCCCGTACCAGTATGGGGGCGGGGCCCTGTCGGTCCAGCCTCCCTTCAATGGGCTATCCCGGTCATGCGCATCGCGGAGGCCCGATCCTTAAGCTCGGGCGCAACCATCTCGCCTGTGATCCGCCCGGCGATCACCTCGGCCACATAGGAGTGAGGATCTCCTGAGAGATATTCCAGGTAAGCGGAAATCCGCTCACTGGCGAGCCTCAGCCCTTCGGCTATTCCCTCTTCGCGGGCTTGAGCCAAAGCGGCCCTGTCCCTCTCCTGTGCCATCGCTGCCCTCCCTATGAATGTTCCCAATCGGCAAAGGAGCCATCTCTGCGCGAATTAAAGCGCCGCCCGAACGAGCTTTCGACATTCACGCTTGCGGCCTGCATGCCAGGACCGACCTTTGCCAACTCCGCATTAAGTGCCCTCACATCAGCCAGGACAGCCCGGATCGCAGAGCCGTCGATGTTGACAGCAACAGGCGAGCCAAGTCCCTGGATCGCCTGCCCGGCCTCGGTCGCCGCTCCCTGGACGGCTGAAACCTGAGAGGTATCCACCTTCTGCGATAAGCCGTTGAGATGCCCTTCGATCAAGCGGAAGAGACCATCAACTCGACTCGCAACCGCTTCGTTGTTTGCAGGCCCTTTCCCCTCTCGCGCCAACTCGTTGTTCAAGATCGTCCGGACCTGATCCTCCAGGTTGGCGCGGAGCGTTCCCTGCTCCAACCTGGATGGCGGCAGGCCGAGGCTCTTGTTGTTCTGCTGGCTGGCAACGTAATTGCCAATCAGCTTCTCGATCCTCGTCTCGGCCGTCATCTGCTGGCGGATGGATTCGCCGGCTGTAATGCCGCCCGCCGCCTTCGCACGGGCGCGGATGTCTTCAATCATGGTGGGCACGCTGACCTGAGTAACGTACTGCTCACCGGAGCTAACGGCCCCCCCCGACTTTCGCGCCCTCTGCGCTCTCTGGCCTTCTGCCCAGAGATTCATGAACCGGCGCGTTGTTTCCGCCGCAGGATCGAACGGAGCCCCATTGCCTTGGCGCGAGCGATTGCCGCCACTGCCAGGCGCGGGGCGATTGCGGCGATCCGTGTCCGGGCCGGAAGCCGGGTTCATACCGGGTCGCACCACAGGCATTTCCTGCGCCTGTGGAATGGCCGTTCCATCCATCTGCTCCCGGATGCTTTGCAGCACACCCAAGACGGCAGGCTCCATCTTCTTGCCGATCCTGATCTGCAGAGCGTCCCAAGACTCGCTGATCCGGTCGAGTTCGGCTCGCACTCCCTGCGTCACCGCGCCAAAATCTTTCATCACTGCACCGGGAGCGTTCTGGTGCATCTCGGCCTGCAACTTCTGCCATTCGCCACGGAACGTCAGCAGAGCCCGCATGCCTGTCGCGAACTGCGCGTCGGTGAAAAGCTGAGGCAGCTTCGACAGGTCGCCGCTAAGCGCCTTCGCGGTCAGCTCCTCGAACACCTCGAGCAAATTGCGGCCATTCTTTCTGGCGTCCTTCATCTCCTTGCGAAGGTTGATTCCGAACTTGCCGAATTTCTTGGCCGTCTCCTCGCTCTCCATCTTCTGAAAGATGTTGCTCATGGAGGTAGCGGCCTCCTCCGTCGTGCCAGTGCCTTTGCGGACAATTTGCAGCATGGCGATCATCTGCTCCAGCCCTTCGGTCCCCTTAAGGCCGATGGCTGCGGCCGCCGGCGCAAGCGAGGGCAGATACCGTGCCATGTCCTTCAACTCGAAGCGGCCGGCCTTGCCACCCGCCACCATGATGTCGAAGGCCGATTGCATGTCCTTTCCCGCAATCTTGAAATTCATGCTGACGCTATCGGCCGTCTTCGCGATGTCTTCCACCTCGGAGCCGGAGGCCTGCGCCGTACGGGCAATCGCTCCGATCATCCCCATGCTATCACCCAGGGATCGCCCGCCCGCCACCAGGGCCTCCAGACCACTGGTCACATTATCGAGCGGGTGCGCCGTCTCAACAGCCAGTTTCTGGAGCGCGATGGTTGCCTGATCCATCTCGGACGCTGAGGCTCCGGCCGTCAGACGCAAGCGCGTCATGCGCCGATCCAGATCCGCCGTCTTGGTCACGGTGCTGCTGATGGCCCGGCCGAAAGCATAAGCCCCAGCAGCCGCGCCGCCGAACGCGAGAGCAGCGCGCCCCACACCTGCACCCATGGCGCTTGTGCTGGGGCCCACTCCCCCCTTGGCATTCTTCGCCGCGCGGTCAAGATCCCGGATGGATCGCGAGGCCTTCCGGGCTGGGCCCGATACCTCGTCTTTCAAACGAACGGCGAGAGTGCTTACCTTGTTGGCCATGATGGCAACTCCTACAGATCGAGAACCAAGGCCTGTTCATACCAGGCGAGGAGGTCGAGCCATTCGAGGGCCCGAAGATCATTGAAGCTCTGGTTCAGTCTGCTTGCGACGACGGTGACATAGCGTCGCCAATGAACGGGCTTTGCGCGAGAACCCGTTGCAAGCGGCGGGGCAAAAAACTTTGCATGACCTCGAAAAGGCGCGTGTCATCGTCGTCATCCAACCCTTTGAAGACTTCTGGCGGAACAGGATCGCCGCCAGACAAGGTCACCATGTAGGCGGTGATGCTGGTCTCGCTGTCTGTCGCAAGTGCATGGATGAATGCCTCCACTTGCGCCACCGTCATCCGGTGGACTTCCAGAGTCGTGATAACCCGCTCCCCGTACCGGAGATGATGATCGAGAGCGAAAACCTCGGTGCGTGGCTTGTTGCCAGCGAAGGTGAGCGGGATGACACCCGCAGCAGGAGCTTCGGCCGATTCGTCCTCAATGAGGAGCATGGAGTTTTGGTGCATGGGTATTCCTCTTCGGATGATTACAAGATGGCGGATAGGCGCTCGACAGGCTGAAATTTCGGCGCGGCGATAGATCCATCATCAGCCAGAGGAAGCGCGCAGACCATGACGGTTCAGCGGCTCAATTCCGCATCCCATGCGTCATGTTGCGATGAAGAGCACCGCTCTGCTTTGCCGGGCATCGCGCCGATGGACGGCACCTGGACGCCTCATGGACGGCAAACTGGACGGCTTTGAACAGGGCTGAACTCCTTAAGCAGCAACAGTTTTCGCGAGCGGCTGTACGGCTTGGACAGCTTTTCGGCCCTACTGTCTAATTATGCATGTTGTTTGTTGGTCTCTTTTCCTCCCCCCGCACCCCCGGCCATCCCGACCCGCACGTGTCCACGGGTGTCTCTCGCGCGCGCTCAATCTCCTCTTCTATTCATTAAATAGAATAAGAGCCGTCCAAGCTGTACAAGCCGTCCAATATCAAGGAATGTAATGGTTTGAGCGAAGGGGCCGAGGTGTCCACAACTGTCCAGAGCTGTCCATCAAAGCCTTGCAACGGGTGCATATCTTCCCCTCGGTCCAGAGACCGCTCATGCGAGATCACAACCGCAAAGCGCAGCCTCGGCCGCCGCTCTCAGTGCACGCTTTCGTGCATCGTGTGCGTGCCGAACGCGTGCAACACGCGTGCTTAGGAGTCAAATGCGTGTACCGCCTGCAAGGTAACCTACTGCTGAAACCCCAGGAGCTATTTGCCCGTAGAAGAGGGAATCCCGGGATACGGTCCCTAAATAGGGGGGTGGGGTCCCCGGTTGGGGGCGAGGAAGGCATCAGCAGCCCGCCCCACTTAAACCCTCTCCTGAACCGGATCATTTCCGCCCCCGGATGAGGGTTAGGACAGTGGCGGACATCCTGGTTACAGGGGAGCAGAGGGGTGCGGGGAGCGAGGAGAATTCAGCGGGACAGATGGGTGAGAATGATTTGACGATTGCCTGAGTGCTTGCGCTCGAAGTGGAATCCCTTTGACCGCAGGAGAGGGGCAATGCGTTCCAACTGATTGCCGAGCTGCTGAGGCAGTTTGGGCCAGGCGTAAGAGCGCTGCTGCGTTTCAGAGGCCCGCTGGTTCAAGGCATCGAGCAATTCGGTTGCTGTGCCCCTCCAGCCATACTCACCGCATGACGGCTCGCAGAGCATGGCATGGATCGCCACCGCGACCGGGTTCGCCTCGAAGGCCGAGTCAGCGACATCCTGGATGTTGCCGCTATAGGTTCGAAGGAACGTGCCATCCTCCCAGCCAAGGCCCGGCTCAGCCGCCGTGACCCATTTGGCGAAATCAGCAAGCCGGGGGATGCGCTCCAGACGAACGGTGCCAACCCGCCTCACCGCGGCCGACAGCCCATCGCATAAGGCCCCCAACACCCGAGGAGCAACCTCTGCCCATGCTTCCCAGAAATCATCTTCCGTCTGCCGCTCATCCTCGGCAATCGCCCTGAGCCTGATGCTGACAGCCCGCTGCGCCAAGTCCGGCCGGTCCGTTAGCATGGGGATACCATTGAGAATGATCGGCCGAGCGCCCGAGAAGATGATCTCCTCGGTATCGGTATGCAGCTTGCGGGTAGAGGAGCCACCACCCGTGGCAAGGCGGCAGAGCGCATCTGACAATTCGGAATCGACCTTCGACAGATTGTCCATGGCGATGACGTGCCCATTGCTTGCCCAGACGATCAGGTCACGCTCATCCTTCGGAGCCGAGCGGATCGGCGCGGCGTTCGGATCGACCAACGAGCGCAGCAACCGGCTGAACGTTGACTTACCCGAGCCCTGCTCACCATTCACCACGAGGATTGGATACGGGCCTTTGCTGCGAAGAGCAGCCATCAACCATCCAACAACCAGGATGAAATCGTCATCATTGGCGACGTTGACGAAGCGCCGGAGCTCGTTAATGTCATAGCCCGCTTCCGGCAGCGGAAGGGGCCACAGCGCCTTGGAGCGAACGAAGGGTCCATCATGTTCCTGACGCACGCTCCAACCATCCGACCGGATCTCGATAGCGGACCAGTCCTTTGTTCCCAGGTCGAGATAGAGCCTGCCGTCTTCCGTATGGCCGACGCGCAGCCATGGCTTGCGCTCCGGCCCTCTGTTGATCGCCTTGGCCTCGAGTACGCGTAGCGTATCCTCAACCGCCTGATTGCCGGGCACCAAGCCCAACTCATCATAGGCCCGGCCACATAGCCATTGCTTGAAGGCAGAGGAGCGGATCGGCCATGTCTCCCGATGGTCGCCAACCGGAAAGGTGCATAGCGCCTCTCTGTCAGGCCCATGCCAGAGATCGCAATCCGCCGTCAGGCCGATGAGTTTCTCGCTCTGTGTGGGGCGCCGCTCCCGTGGAGTCGAGCGGCGCTTGCGCGTTCCCCCTGCCTTACGGCCCTCGGAAGCGGCCACAGGAGCCGCCGCATCGTTTTCTGGAGTGTTCCCCTGCCCGGCCGGCCTCGCAGCCGCCAGGAGCCCGCGCACGCGTTCCTCGTCCCATCCCTCGTCCAAGGCGTCGGCCGCATCCCATCCGGGCTCCACGCCCTCCGGTGGGCTGACGATGGCAACGGACGCCGCCCCGGCCTCCAGGGCAAGCCGCGCAACCGTCCCGGCATAGGCCAGGCCCACCGCGTCGGCATCAGGCCAGATGATGACGGCGCGCCCCTTGAGCGGACTCCAATCGGCCTTGGCCGCGCTCTTCGATCCGTTCGGACTGGTAACGACCACACAGCCCGGCACCAGCTTCCTGGCGGCATCGGCCGACTTCTCGCCCTCCGCGACCACAACAAGCGCATGCGGCCGGGCTTGGAGCAGATCAAGGCCATAGAGAGGCCGAGGGTTCGTCCAGCTTTCCCAACGCCATGCGAGAGGCCCACCTGCCGAGGGTCTGAACAGCACCAGCGGCCGGAACTGCTTTTCCCCATCGGTCTGGTTGAAACGATGGACATAGCCGATGATCTGTCCATCGCCGTTCAAATAGGTCCAGGAGGCAGCCGGCTGTCCGAGCTTGGGATGGATCTGAGGCGGTGAAGGCGCATCGGGCGGCACCGGGACGACGGCCACCAAGTCCGGTTTGTCCTGTTTCGGGCGGCCGGCACCGGAGAGCGGGGCGAAAGGATCATCACTCATACAGAGCGACCCCCAGCATGTCCGCCACGTTGCGGGCGGCTTCGGCCTGGTTCAGGCTGAAGATGAAGGCTGCGAGCGCGATGAGGTCCCCGCCCCTGTCCCCCGATGAGAAGTCGCCCCATTTGCCGGTGCGGACGTTCACCTTGAAGGAGCCGAGGCTGCGATCCGCCCGGCGCGGGTTGCGAGCGACCCATTCGGCCCCTTCGCGACGGCCGTCCGGAAGCCATCGTTTCACGATGCTTTCGGCATTGGAGAGAGCCGAGGCGGCAATGCGCTGATAGGCGATGCGGCGATGGTCCTTCATGAGCGCCGCCCCGCATTGGAGGGAGCCCCGCGAGCAACCCACGCGTCAACCGCCCTCTGGACATCCAGAACGGCCGTCGCATCGAGCCGGGCACCTGTCGCAGTCTCGATCAGCCGAACAGCCACCACGCCCTCGGAGATGCCGTTGAGCGCTGCTCCCAAAGTCAGCAGGTTGTCGCCCTCGGATTCGGGATGGAATTTCTCAGGGCGTCCGAGATTCCAGCGCCTGCCCCACACGACAACCCGCCTTTTGCCATGGGCCAGGTTCTTGACCATCGTCGATCCCGGGCGAGTTTGTCCGATCAGGATCGAGCCGACCAGCGAGAGCAACCGCGCGGCATCGGCATTCAACCTGGCACGCAGTGGCTGCCGCTTGGCCAGAGGAGCGGAAGGAATCGCAGCCTCGGCCCGATCCGCAGCTCCGGTCACGTCAAGGTCATAGCCCGTTGTCTGGAAAGGGGAGCCTGTGCGGTCATAGCAATGCGGCGCACGATTGCCGGCACCCATGCCATGATAGTGCAGATCCTCGCACCAGGGACACCAAGCGGCATGACTGTGAGTGCCATCGGGCTCATCGATGCGAACAGTCGAGACTTTCGGGACAGTTCTCATTGCTCCACCTCCCGGCTCGTCGTCTGCTGGGTTGAGTTAGCCCCCATCCACGCGACCAGATCGCGCTGACGATAGCGAACGCTGCGCCCGGCCTTGACGAAGATCGGACCAGTGCCGCGCACGCGCCATGCCTGGAGCGTGCGGGTGGAAATGGAGAGAAGGTGGGCGACTTGCGCTTCGGTCAAAAGCGCGTCGGGATGCGGACTAATTTCGGAGTTCATCTATCTCACTCACGCTCGATTGCGATGAGCGGGAGTGTCGAGCGATGAACTCACTTATAGAACGACAGTAAAGCGCCCCTATCTCACCCCTAAAGCCTCATGTACTTTCGCAGAGAAAGCCGATGGCTCTAACCGTCATACATTACGTTTATGCCCTCTCAGAGAGCAGGACAAACATCATGCGTTGTCATCATCGAATTGCTGCCGTACTGCAGGCGATGGCCTCCAGCCGAGGCTCTCGATAAAAGCCTTCCCCTTTTTGCCGGCCTTGGCATATGACAGCGCCAGAAGACGTAGAGCGATCTCACTACCGTTCTGGGCTTGCTCATATGCCTCTCGTACATCGCGCTCCCAGGCGTTGGCTGATCGCCCCCATCGGGCCTTCATATCGTCCAGCGTGATGTAGCTGGTGCCTGGAGGATCTGGAGCCTTCTCAAGCCGATCAAACCGATCCCATTCAGGCCGCGCTTCGACATTCTCAATTGCGGTGCGGATCTGGCTTTCCCAGGCATCTCTCTCCCCTCCCAAGCTGATGAAAGCTTGCTCGACAAAGCGAATGAATATGGTCGAGGAGGAGGATGGCTCTTTTCCCGTGAGAAGGTGCCAGAGATATCCAAGATGGGTCGCGAACGCGATTCCCCAGACATCACCGTTACGGTTGGGAGGCGCGATACGTTCTTTGCGCGAGAGGGCAAACGTATGAACGAGGTCCAGACCGTCCGCTGCCTTTTCTATGTCTCGGAAAGCAGCAGACGATGGACCAAGTACCTGATTGATGGCTTGATCGTCAGGACGTTCGGAATAAGGCCCAGGTAAAGGTGCCAGTGTCCAATTGTTATGATCTTTGGCAAAGGCCCGCAGGTCACGAGACAGCCGTGCGGCGCGCTCCGCCATGTCTTTTAGGCGAGGAGCTGTCTGGGTTCGGTCCCGAATAATATCCTCGACCGCCATGCTCGCCTGATAGACAGCGTGCAATGTGTATAGCCTCGCGGTGTAGTAGGGGCATGACACTCCAAGCCCCTGCAGTTCTTGCTGTGAACGCATCGCAGGCGCTCGCGTGCGCCGGATAAGTTTCGTAACCTCCTCATCGAGAGAAATAGGTCTTGATGGCTGTTGCCAGTCCTCCCAGGTCTGAGCAGGGAGCGCGCGCTCTGGGGACGGCGATTCCGGGAATAGAAGCGCAGCGACAAGAGCAGCGTCCTTGCCATGATGAAATTTGGTTGGATCGCGAGCCATATGGATATGCTCTATTCGGCAACCGAAACCACAAGCCGCACGCCCGGCCCTGAGGCCGTGCCCGTCTTTGCTTCTAAGAATTCAACCCCTCCAGCCTCAAGGGCCTTCCGGACATCTACCAGGGTCCGAGCATAAGGCGTGCGCTTGCTCGCCTCGAAATCAGCCAGTGTTGATGCCGCAACGCCGCAACGCTCGGAGAGTGTTTCTCTAGACCATCCGATAAGGGCGCGCGCTGCGCGGCATTGAGCCGGATCTAAGTATATTTTATCTGACATGGGATATTTTATCTTGACTTATTACCTACATAGGATAATTTAACCGACATAGGATGAAACGCAAGAGGAAGTCATGGCTCTCCGCCGCTCAACCAACTGGTCAAGCGCGATGCGGGATCTCCGCAATGATCGCCAGCAGCGGGCTTCCATCAGCTTCGTCTGCGCCGATGGTTCCTTCGCCCTCTCGGCCATCATGCGCGAGGCCGTGCGGCGCGCTCGCCAGCTTGTTGGCTCCCGCCTCCCGTGGGCCCGTCGCATGGCTATCACCCTCAAGGGGGTCTGGACTATCGCAATGCGCGCTGCTGCACAGGCTCACGGCCTCCTCGCTGCCTAATCCCACGCTCCCGCTGTCGCAACGCTATCGAGCTATAGGACGATAGCGCTAACGCCGACATAGTTTGTGCCATCTATCCTTCGAGTATGGGGCAAGGCAAAGCGCCGCTCTTCATCGCAGCATGACGCATAGAATGCAGAATTGAGCTGCTTAACCGTCATGGTTTGCGCGCTTCCTTTGGCTGATGGTGGATCTGTCGCAGGGCTCAACATTCAGCCCAGCGAATGGAGATCCGCCTTGCCATGCCGACACACTCGACGAAATTCCCCATAAATCTCTTCGCAAAGCAATAGCCTGACTATGTCCCGCGGCGCCTTGCCAGCACGATTCCCTCCGCATGGCGCCTGGCCCGGCGTCATGCGCGCGGACGTGACGGCCGCCTTTTTCGACTGCGCCAATACCGGCGAACTCAAACGCGCCATCACCCGGGGCGAGGCCCCGCCCCCGTCTGACCTACGGGGTATCGGCCGGGACAAAGAGCCGGTCTGGACATTGGAACAATGTCGCGCTTTCATCACGCGACGCTTCGGGTCCGGCGAACGGCAGGCCTCGAAGGAGGATGTCTCGGACCTGATCTGATGCCCAAGCCAACGCGTTCGCGCCCCCGCTACACCGTCCGGATCCGGCTCGCATCGGGGGAAAACGGCTGGTACTTCCAGGTCCCATCCTGGGCCAAAAAGGCGGGTTGCCCCTTGAGAAGCCAGGCGCTCGGCACTGAAGTGGATGCCGCCTGGGACCATGCTGAGCATGTGCTCCTGCCCCAGTTCGATTCCTGGCGGACCGGCGGCATGTCGGACTTTGTGCCCCAGCGAGCGGCGTCCGGCACCTTCGACTGGCTGGTGACGATCTATAAGACCAGCACCAGATGGGCCGAGATCTCGAGAAAGATGCGCCGCACCCACGAGCTCGGCTTCGACATGGTCGGCAATTTCACGCTGAAAGACGGCAGGCGGCTCGGCGCGCTCCAACTCGAAGCCATCACGACGAAGGTCATCGACAAGCTCTATGAGGCTCTCGCCTATGTGGATGAACCGGTCCTCGACAAGGACGGCCGGCCGATCGTCGATGCCAGGGGGAACCCGGTGACCGAGCGGCGCGAGAGACGCACCACCGTCAACCATGCCATGAAGACCTGCCGGCGGGCCTGGAACGTGGCGCTGCGGGCAGAGCCCGATATCATCCCGCACCGGAATCCGTTCTCGAAGATGGGTCTGGTCAACAAGTCCAAGCCGACGCCGACGGCGACCTTCGAGGAACTGCTCGCCTTCGTCAAAGCGTGCGACGAGAACGGCCGCACCTCGCTCGGCACGGCCGCCCTGATCTCTTGGGAATGGCTGCAGCGGGTCGAGCACGTGTTCACAGCCCTCGAAGTGGCGCATTATCGCCCGAAGGATCGCCCCGACAACGTGCTGGTGGTGCATCCGAAGACCGGCGAAGAGGTGTGGCTGCCGTTGTTCGACGAGGCAGGCGCTGCGCTTTATCCGGAGTTGATGGAGCGGCTCGACACAATCCGGCGCAGCCGAATCTCTGGTCTGGTGATGATGCGCGACTGGATCGACGAGACCGCCGGCATTCCTGTTCCCTGGGTCACAGCCTCAGGCGACCTATCCTACATGACCCACGAGGCGAAGCGGATGATCCGCTTGGCCGGCCTGCGCGATGAGCTCAGCCTGACCTCATTCCGACATGGCGGCATGACAGAGATGGGCGACGCGGACTTGACCGATTCCCAGATGCGCGCGATCTCGCGCCACAAGTCGGCGAAGATACTGCCGACCTACGTTAAGCGGACCCAAAAACAGATCATCGAAGCAACGAAAAAGCGGCGCTCCGTGAGAACAAATTCGGACAATTTGTCTGAATGACTGCCGCCGCCTTGTCTGAATGAGATCCGCTCAGTCCAGCTAAGTTATTGATAAGATTGGCGACTCCGGTAGGGCTCGAACCTACGACCTGCCGCTTAGAAGGCGGCTGCTCTATCCAGCTGAGCTACGGAGCCATCCGGCCGAGGGCCCTGCCCTAGTGGGTCCAGGGGCCGACGCGGTTGAACTTGAAGTTGTCGGAATAGGAAATCGTCCGCCGCTTGACCTCGTGAGGCTCCTCGACCCGGTAGGCGATGCCCTCGCGCTCCGCATAGGCCATGGCCTCTTCCTTGGTGTCGAACCACAGGCGGAGCTGCTGGCGGGTATCGCCCGAGCTCGTCCAACCCATCAGGGGCTCGATCTCACGGGGCTTGTCCTGCTCGAAAACGAGAAGCCATTGCTTGGTCCGGGCCATTCCGGACTGCGTTGCGGACTTGGCGGGCTTGTAGATCCGTGCAGGCATTGGTTTTGGACTCTCTCCAAGACTCAACCGGTGAAGATGGTCGGGGCGGCAGGATTTGAACCCGCGACCCTCTGCTCCCAAAGCAGATGCGCTACCAGACTGCGCTACACCCCGTTATCCTCAACAGATTGGTTTCTCTAACGTTCTGGGAACTGAAGCGCAAGGGCTCCGGTTCCGAAATGGAACCGTCGGGACTGGAAGCTCTCGGGAACGTCCGGTGGACGTTCCGAATCCATTCCATTCCGGTCTCGCGACCCGGGGTCGGATGGGCCGACGTGACCGGCATCGTGCCATGAGACCTCAAGATGGCAGATTGTCGTCGAGAGTTCCTTCCTCGACGACCAACGAGAGGGCAAGCCGCATCACCGTCTGACCGGCCTCATCACGGATGTTAACGACGAAGGAGCGAAAATTTTCATTCGGCAGGGCGTCTCTCGCCATGTCAGGAAGGGCCTTCTGAGCCTCCAGCTTGGCCGCCTCGACATCCTGCAGATCGAGGCCGTTCTCATCGGGGACATACTCCTCCCCATCGAATGTGTCGAAGAAGAAGCGGGGCATCAGCACTCCAGATCAGCAGGACTATGGCTATCAACCAGGGAGTGCAGTCTTTGTTCACGCGCTCAAATCTTCCTAACATCCTGACATGACACGTTATTTACTTTCGCAATTGGTGCTCTACGAAGTCTTATCCGGCATGGAACGGCAGAGGCTCCAGCAAAGTTGATGATTTTGCCATCCCTCGGGACGGCGTCAGCATCTCCGAGTTGGTTAAGGAGTTACCATGCCCACCGTCATCGCCATTGAAGCCAAGCCCGTCGAATTCGAAGACTTCGACAGCGGCTTTCTTCATCTCTATCTCGTCAAGACCGAGACCGACGAGCAAGGTCGTGTGATATCCGAAAAGGTCATCCGCGGCTCCCTCGTGAACGATGACGACCTTGGGACGATTGCCGGTGAGAACCTCGCGACATCCCCGGACCGGCGAGGATCGGACACGCCCGAGGAGCGACATCGTACGGTTCTGGATCTCGGCGGCAGGGATGCCAACGATGTCTGGCAGGTCATGGTCCAGCATGCTGCAAACATCGACAAGGCCGATCTGCGCTATAGCCTCGATATCTTCAGAGAGCTTCCCGGATATGATCTGAACAGTAATTCGGTCGTCGCATCGGTGCTTCATTCCGTCGGGTTGGACTGGACCAAAAGCCTCCCCGTCGGCGTCAGCCGATCCGAAGCCCCTCTCTACGGCCAGCTCCAGCACATGAATGTCGACGACGCTTTCTTTGGATCCGTGAACAACGACCGGATCTTGGGGGGTGTTGGGAACGACCGGCTTTACGGCCGAGATGGGAATGATCGCCTTTATGGGGAAGACGGTAGTGACCGTCTCTATGGCGAAATCGGAATCGACACCCTCTATGGGGGCGATGGCAATGACAGTCTAGCAGGCAAAGCTGGCGACGACCGCCTCTATGGTGACGGTGGCGATGACCGTCTCTATGGCAGTTCAGGGAACGATGTTCTGAGCGGCGGCAGTGGCAATGACCGCTTGTATGGCAGCTCCGGAGACGATGTTCTGAGCGGTGGAAGCGGCAACGACCGACTCTACGGTGAGGCGGGCGCGGATAATCTTCGCAGCGGCTCAGGCAAGGATGCTTTCGTCTATAACGCAATGCCGACAGACCCGGCAGAGGTGGACACGGTCCGAGACTTCTCCGTTGCCAATGACACCTTCTGGCTGAACAACAGGGTTTTCACAGGTCTAGGAAATGAAGGTCAGTTGAAGTCCTCGGCGTTCTGGACCGGAACACAGGCTCATGACGCAACCGACCGGATCATCTACGACCGCGGCAACGGCGTGCTCTACTATGATCAGGATGGCACAGGCACGACCGAGCAGGTCGTGGTGGCGAAGCTGTCCACAGGGCTGAGAATGACCAACCTGGACGTGCTGATCATATAACCGCGCCCGAGGAGAACCGAGCCGCCAGAGGGAGCACGGGCGCCTGCGCCTGTTGCGGGCCCGGTTCGCGCTCCCCCTCTATGATCGTCCCATGGCCGGCGGCCATGGCTGCAGCACCTATCCCGATGGTTCCTTCTTCCGAGGTGTTCCATACCTCCCATGACCATGGACGGGGTCCTTCCCTCCGTCAACGATCAGGCCATAATCCCAACTCCGATCCAGGTTTGCCCCTACGGATCGAACCTAAGCGCCAACCCTCGGGAGGCGCTTCTTTTTTGACCTACGGGTCCGGCAGAACCGCCGCACATGAGCCCAACAGTTCCATGACCATCCTCACGCCAGCTTCGCCTTATAGAAGAGCCCCTTCCTCAGATGCAGGATCGCAAGCATGAGCCATCGGATACCCGAGCGTCGATCAAGTCCGCGCCATCTCACCCATCTGGAAGGATGGATTGCAGGGTACGCCGCTCAGGAACCGATCGGATGCACGGTGTGGGACCTTTCGGAGGTCGGCGTGCGTCTCGTCGTGACCCCACCCGCCGATGTTCCCTTGGAATTCGAACTTCAGATTCCGTCTGAGGATGCGAAAGCAAAGGTCAAGCTGGTCTGGACAACCGGGGTGCATTACGGGGCCCGATTTACGGACTAGCGAATCGCACAGCCTCGAAGGACCAAGTCAGCGATAGGCCGGGCCATGCTCGTGAAATGGTGAGTCCGCTCGTTGAGAGAGCATGCTCTAGGCCCGACGGCCCGATGGGCGATCCACAAAAAGCTTGTCATGTCTGTAGGGCAATCTTCCCAATCCAGCATGAATCGGGCAAAGGACCGTGTTCCGTTACGGAGCGATCACGTCCGACCATCGTGAACGGGATGAGCAGCCATGAGAATCTACCGTCTCTTCAACAAGCTGAAGCGGCCACGCAGCTATGCGGGCCGGGTCCTGCTGATCTGTTTCGTCGGCACTCACATTCCCCTCATCACTTTCGCGATCTGGGCCGTGATCAAAAATCCGGCATTCGGCTGGGAGAGCTGGGCGGATCTTCTCGTGCTGCTCCTCGCGACCCTCGCCGGCACGGCAATCACCTTCTTCCTCGTCCACGGCATGCTGGAGCCTGTGCGCGTGGTCTTCCAGGCACTCGGCGACTATCGACAGAACAAGCAACTACCCGCCCTGCCCCGCAACCTGTCCGATGAAGCCGGCATGATGCTCGATCAGGTCCAGGAGACTCTTGAGGAACTGGATCTGACGCTGAACAACCTGGCGAGGGCCGCAGAGACGGACCCCTTGACCGAAATCGGCAATCGGCGCTGGCTCGTCAGTCGTGCCGAGGAGCAGATCGCCCGCGCGCAAAGGATGCAAACCCCACTTTGCGCCGTTCTCTTCGACCTGGACCGTTTCAAAGCCATCAATGACCGCTATGGTCATGCGAAAGGCGATGCGGTTCTGGTCGGCGTGGCACGGTTCGTGAAAGGCGAATTGCGGACGTCCCATCTCTTCGCCCGCACTGGCGGGGAGGAGTTCTGCATCATATTGCCCAAGACTTCGCTGAACGAGGCGGTCGCGCTTGCGACAAGGATCCAGAAGGGTCTGTCCAGCCAATCGATCGCCCGGCTCGATCCGGGCGTGGTGACGGCAAGCTTCGGCGTCGTCGAGCGGGAATCGGATGAGAAGGATCTCTCGAGCCTGCTGCGGCGGGCGGACGACCTGCTCTACCAGGCGAAGAACGACGGGCGCAATCAGGTGGCGACGTCGACGCTCGCGTAGGCGCCGGAGCTGTCAGGACCCGTTGACGGTGCAGTGTTGATCGCCCGATGTCACGTCGTCCGTGACAGCCCAATGGATGATCTTCTCGTTCTCGTCGATCTCCAGGATCATCTCGAGAACCTTCAACTCGGCATAGACGCCGAAGAACCCGTACCGGCGTCCTCCCCAGGAGGGAATGCTGAAGCGGTCGATTTCATGGGTCATGGCCCGGCATTGGGCCAGAAGCACGTGAAGCGCCTCGACCGAATACTTCACCTGCAGGGCTGGGGAGAGGAGACCATGGAGGGCCCGAGCGTCCTCGGTATTGTAGGCGCGAAGCAGCTCCTGAGAGACGTTCATCAGAGCGTGCGGGCCCACCTCCGCCATCACGGACATCGGGAGAAAAGCCGCAACCAAGGAAGCGGCCATCGATCCTGATTTCCTGAACATCCAGGTTGGATCACCGCTTGAAGATCGGATGCTCCACCCGGTCGCCCGGCTTGATCCCGAGCCTGGCCGCCGTGCCGGCATTCAGCTCCAGGACCGAGAGAACCGGCTCGCCGGACGGGATGGTGCGGGTCGAGAGCGGTTCCGTGTTGGCTGCGATCCGGGCAATCGTTCCGTCGGCGCGGATGAAGAGCATGTCGAGGGGCAGATAGGTGTTCTGCATCCACATGGACACGGGCTCGACCCGGCCGAAATCGAACAGCATGCCCTGGTCGGCCGGCATCGACCGGCGGAACATCAGCCCCTGCGCGCGGTCCGCATCGTTGCGGGCGACCTCGACCCTGAAGGTCTGGCGCTGCCCGCCCTGGGTGGCGATGGACAGGCTCTCCAACGCCTGCGCATAGGCTGCGCCGGCGAACAGGACGAGAAAGACCAAGGCCGAGTACGCCGGCCGGATACGCAGCAGCACGGGGAGGCTCATCAATGGGAGTGCGGCAGGGCCATGTCGGCCAGACGGACCTCGGCGGCCATGAGACCCTTCGAGCCGTCGCCGAAGCGGACGAAAACGCGCTCGCCCGGCTTCAGCTCGGCAATGCCATAGCGGCGCAGGGTTTCCATATGGACGAAGATGTCCGGCTTGCCTTCCCCTTGCGTCAGGAAGCCGAAGCCGCGCAGGCGGTTGAACCACTTCACCACCGCCGGCTCCAGCCCGCTGGTCGGCACCACCTGAACATGGGTCCTGGGCAGCGGCAGCTCGGAGGGATGCAGCGCCGTCGATTCGTCGAGCGAGAGGATACGGAAAGCCTGGAGGCCGCGCGGACGCTGAACCGCCTCGACGACGATGCGAGCGCCTTCGTTCGCAGCCTGATAGCCGTCCCGGCGCAGGCAGGTCACATGGAGCAGGACATCGGGCATGCCGTTGTCGGGAACGATGAAGCCGAATCCCTTGGCGACGTCGAACCACTTGATACGGCCGCTGACCTGGACGAGCTCAAGAGCGCTCTCCTCCGGGGTCGGCTGAGCGACCTCGCGGCGGCCCTGATTTAATGCGGAACTCTCCTCGCGGAGACTGAAAGAATTGGAGCCGTAATCGCCAGTCATGAAATTACCCGAACTCGAATCATGAACCCGATTCTTAATAAGAGGATAACATCGTCCTGAATCAGGGGAAGCCAGAAACGCGCTTCAAAGGGCGATGAAATTTTCGGCACCCTGCATGTTCTTGAAGTTACGACACAAATACTGAAAAGACGGAGCCTATCTCCGCATGGATCACCAGATCGGCAGCCTCATCCAGCGGCGTCGGCTCCCGATTGACGATCACGAGCCGCGCCCCGTTTTCCTTGGCGAAGGCCGGAAAGGCCGCCGCCGGATAGACGACCAGGGACGAGCCTGCGACAAGAAACAAGTCGCATGACGCCGTCAGCTTCTGGGCCCGGCGCATGGGCGCCTCCGGCATGGACTGTCCGAACGAAATGGTTGCCGCTTTGAGGATTCCGCCACAGATCCGGCAATCGGGCGGATCGCCGTCCAGATCGAAACATTGCCTCACCCAGTCAAGCTCGTGCCGGCTGCCGCAGGCCAGGCATTTGGCAAAGGTGCCGTTGCCGTGCAGCTCGATGACCTGGTCCTCGGGAAGGCCCGATTCCTGATGGAGCCCATCGATGTTCTGGGTGATGACTGCCGGCATGCGCCCGGACGCGACCAGGGACGCGAAGGCATGGTGCCCCACGTTCGGACGGGCACCCTTATAGAGATCGTCCATCGCGAATTTCCGGCGCCACGCCTCGCGGCGCGCCTCCGGGCTCTGCACGAAGAGATCGAAAGGGATCGGCTTGTGGCGCATCCAGGGACTGCCCGGAGAGCGGAAGTCGGGGATGCCGCTCTCGGTCGAGATCCCGGCTCCCGTGAAGCCCGCAACCACACGGGCGTCTTGAATCATGTCCTGTAATGTGGCGAGTGACGCGGCAAGGCTCTCGGTCATGCCACTCACATAAGGCTGACGGGCCGGGAGGGAATGCTTCACCCATGAGACAAGCAGAGTCGACCGCCATCGCCTTCCAAGCCCGGGCCGCCGCATCCCAGCGCTGGGACGCCATCGACGTCGCCCGCGGCATCGCGATCGCCGCCATGATCGTCTATCATTTCAGCTGGGACCTGAGCTTTCTGCAGCTGATCGGGACGAACATCCTGCAGGTGCCGGCTTGGCGCTGGTTTGCGCGCGGGATCGCCGGCTCATTCCTGATGCTCGCGGGGTTCGGACTGGCGCTGGCCCATGCCCAGGGCTTCCGGCGAGCGCCCTTCCTGAAACGCCTGTTGAAGGTCGGCGGCGCGGCCTTGGCCGTGACCCTGGTGACGTACTTCGCCTTTCCGGAAAGCTATATCTTCTTCGGCATCCTGCACTGCATCGCCGTCTCAAGCGTGCTCGCCCTGCCGTTTTTGCGCCTGCATCCCGCTCTGACCCTCGCGGTGGCGGCGTTCTGCCTGATCGCGTCCTTGCTTTTGACGAGCCCGGCCCTCGATGCGCCCTGGCTCGACTGGCTCGGTCTCGGCGCCTCCGATCCGGTCACCAACGATTATGTGCCGATCTTCCCCTGGTTCGGGCTCGTGCTGATCGGGGTGGCGGCCGGGAAGCTGCTGCTGGCCCGGCAGGAGACCCTCGGCCTGGCGCGCTGGCGTGCCGAAAACCCGCTCTTTAAGACATTGGTATGGGCCGGGCGCAAGAGCCTGCCCATCTACCTGACCCACCAGATCGTCCTGCTAGGGATCCTCTACGGCGTCGCGCAGATCGTGGGCCCGAACCCGACTCCAGCTTGCCGGCAGATCTGCCTGATGCAGAACGGCAATCCGGCCCTGTGCCCCTCGGTCTGTTCCTGCATCCTGCAGCAAGTTCCGGAACGGGACCTCTGGCAAAGGCTCCTCGCCAACAAGGCTGCCGGCGAGGACAACACGCGGATCTCACGCGCGGCGCAGCAATGCATGCGCCAGAACCCTCCGTCGTAGATCGATCTCCACGTCATGGCCGGGCCTGTCCCGGCCATCCCGATCCTGTGAGACTCAGCGCTTCATGCAATCGGGATCCCGGCACCAGGCCGGTGATGACGGGGAGGTTTGGCGGAGCCGTTTCAGGTGCATCGTCTAAACCACGTTCAGCCGAGCCTCCTTCGCGGCGCGCTCCGCCCTCGCCTCGGCGAGAAGGCACAGGAGTTCGAACGCGATCGACGCGCCCACGAGGGCGGTACCGCCGGACTGATCGAGGGGCGGCGAGACCTCGACCATGTCGGCGCCCACGAGGTTCAGGTGCCGGAAGCCCCTCACGAGCTGCAACGCCTCGCGGCTCGTGAAGCCACCGATCTCCGGGGTGCCCGTGCCCGGCGCGAAGGCCGGATCGATGGAGTCGATGTCGAAGGTGAAATAGGTCGGCTCGAGGCCGACCACCCGGCGGGCTTCGGCGATCGTAGAGGGGATGCCCCTCTCCGCCACCTCTTCCATGTCGATGATGCGGATGCCCTGGTCGAGGGCCCATTGGCGGTCGTCGGCGGAGTACATGTGTCCGCGGATCCCGATCTGCACCATGCGTTTCGGATCGAGCACGCCGTCCTCGATGGCCCGTCGGAATGGCGTGCCGTGCGTGAGCTTCTGACCACCGAAGAAGGTGTCGCCCGTGTCGCTGTGGGCGTCCACATGGATCATGCCCACAGGACCGCTCTTCGCCGCGAGAGCGCGCAGGATCGGATACGAGACGATGTGGTCGCCCCCGATGGAGAGCGGCGTCACGCCGCCCTGGTAGAGATAGGACACCTCGGCCTCGATGCGGCGCAGCGTATCCTGCACGTCGATGGGGTTGACCGGCACGTCGCCCACGTCCGCGCAGGCACAGAGATCGTAGGGCGCGACCAGCGTTCCGTAATTGACCAGGCGCATGAGCGACGATGCCTCGCGCACCTGACGCGGCCCAAGGCGGGTTCCGGGACGGTTCGTGGTCGCCCCGTCGAAGGGAATGCCCAGAATGGCGATGTCGATTTCGCCCGGGGCCTGGGTCGGCGCGAGGTAGGGCAGCCGCATGAAGGTCGAGATGCCGGCAAAACGCGGCACCACCATCCCGGACAGGGGCTGATAGGCCTCCAGGCGCTGCTCGCGGGTTGCGGGCTCCTGCTTCATCTTCAGGTTCTGTGCCATCGATCGTCGTCCCTGTGCATCAATGAATGGCGCGGGCGAAAACCCGCTCGATCCGTTCCATCCCCCAGTCGATCTCGTCGCGGGTGATGGTGAGAGGCGGCGCGAAGCGCAGCACGGTGCCGTGGGTGTCCTTCGAGAGGACGCCGTTTTCGAGCAGCGCATCGCAGACCGCACGCGCCGAGACCACGTTGGCATCCACCTCGACGCCGACCCATAGGCCGCGGCCGCGCACGTCCTTCACGATGTTGCTGCGCATGGCGCGCAGACGGTCCTGGAGATAGCCGCCCATTTCCGCGCTGCGCTCGACGAGATGCTCCTCCTCGATCACCGAGAGCGCCTCCAGGCCGATCCTGGCCGCCAAGGCATTGCCCCCGAAGGTCGAGCCGTGGGAGCCGGGATTGAAGACGCTCATGACATCGTGCGTGCCGACGAAGGCCGAGACCGGATAAACACCGCCGCCCAGGGCCTTCCCCAGGATCAGCCCGTCTGGCCTGATCCCCTCGTGCTGATGGGCGAACCACCGGCCCGTGCGTCCGAGACCCGACTGAACCTCGTCAAGAATGAGGAGAATGTCGTGCCGGTCGCAGAGGGCGCGCAGGTCCCTCAGGTAGCCCTCCGGCGGCACCACGATGCCCGCCTCGCCCTGGATCGGCTCGATCAGGATGGCGCAGGTCTTGTCCGAGACTGCCCGCTCGACCGCACCGGCGTCCCCGAACGGCACAAGCTTGAAGCCTCCGGCGAAGGGACCGAAGCCCTCCCGATACGACTCGTCCGACGAGAAGCCGACGATGGTTGTCGTGCGTCCGTGGAAATTGTTGTTGGCGACGATGATCTCCGCCTGGTCCCGGGCGATCTTCTTCCTGGCATAGCCCCAGCGCCGGGCGGCCTTAATGGCGGTTTCGACGGCTTCCGCGCCCGTGTTCATCGGCAGCGCCATATCGAGACCCGTGACCTGGACGAGGCGCTCCAGGAAAGGCCCGAGAAGCTCCGTGTGATAGGCGCGGCTGGTGACGGCGAGCTTCGCGGCCTGCTCCATCATGGCCTTCAGGATGCGCGGATGACCATGGCCGAGGCTGACCGCCGAATAGGCGCTCATCATGTCGAGATAGCGCTTGCCTTCCGTGTCGGTGGCCCAGACGCCCTTCGCCTCTCTCAGAACGACAGGCAGGGGATCGTAATTGGCAGCAGTGACCGATCGTTCGAGAGCGATGAAATCCATGGAAGTCCTCCATGGACAAGCTTACGGGCTTTGCCGCTCCGGTTGAGGCTGAAATCCCGCCTGACGGCAGCCGATTCGGTCGTGCGACACGGCACCCGAACTCAGTCCCGGTTGTCGGCCACCGGATAGCCCTCGAAATCCTTCAGGGTTTTCAGGACGAAGGTCGTGTGAATCCGCCCGATTCCGAATCCTGGATCGGCCAAGTAGGCCTCGGTCAAGGCCTCGTAGGCGGCAAGGGTCGGAGCCACGATCCGGGCGATATAATCGTATTCCCCGTTCACGACCTGCAGCTCGACGACAGCAGGATTGGCTGTCAGAGCGCGCTCCAGCCTCTGGCGGGTGCCGGTCGAAGGATCGCGCATGCTGATCCCGGCGAGCGCGATGATGTCATGGCCGAGAGCGGCAGGCTCGATCAGCGCCGTGTAGCCACGGATCACACCCTTCTGTTCCAGGCGCCTGACCCGTTCGAGACAGGGGCGCGCCGAAAGCCCGACCCGCTCGGACAGGGCCTGGTAGGTGATGCGTCCGTTGTCGCGGAGGGCATCGAGGATCAGGAGGTCGATCCTGTCGAGAGAGGGTTTGACGCTGCGGCTCAGCAGCTTCGAGGGCGGCTTCATGATTCAGCTCGAACGGGTCCCATGGGAAACTGCAATGGGTCCGGTGACGGGTTGTCAGGTCTCTATCCTACGAGGCATGAGCCTTGCAATTCCACATAAGGGCTGAGGCAGGTGCCCATGGCACCGCCCCGGCGAAGTGTCGGAGAACCGGAAAGGAGACGAAAAAATACGTCAAAGCATACGAAAACTTAATGACATTTCGTTACATTTGCGTATGCTAACCCAACGTCGCTTTGCACAGTTTTATATCATTTCATTGTTGAACTAGTGCCGTCCATGGATATGACTCTACGTCATCTATAAGGGGGCAGAATCAGTGAACTTCCTGTCGGAGGCGGATGTTGGCCAGCATATCGTCGCGCTTTGCCGGTCGCTCAGCGAAGGTCGCGAGACTCCGATCATCCTGGACATGTCCCTGACGCACTGTCTCGCCTTCGACTCCATGAAGCTCATGCAGTTCTTCGCCGGCGTCGAGGCGCTGTATCCGGGGGTCGCTCTCGAAGACTGGTTCATCGAGCACAGCACGGACGGTCGGGACACCCTGGGCAACGCGGTTTCCTATCTGATGCAATATCTTGCACCCCAAGCCGCGAGAGGTTGAAACCGGCTCCCATCTTTGCCAACTAGTAGCGGCCTTCGAGGGGCACTCCCGTCCCGCGACGGGACTGGAGGTGCTGTTGTGCTGCGGGATTATCTGACCGACCTTCCTCTGATCGCCATTCTGCGCGGGCTCAAGCCGGACAGCGCCGAAGCCGTCGGCGCAGCTCTGGTTGAGGCGGGCTTTCGTATCATCGAGGTTCCGCTGAACTCGCCGGAGCCGTTCCGCAGCATCGAGATCCTGTCGAAGACGATGCCGGCCAACGTGCTTGTCGGCGCCGGAACCGTCCTCGATCCGGATCAGGTGGTCGGCGTCCACGATGTGGGCGGCAAGCTGATCGTTATGCCGCATGCGGATTTGGACGTGATCCGGGCTGCCAAGAAAGCCCGCCTCGTCTGCACCCCCGGCGTGGCGACCCCGACGGAGGCTTTTGCCGCCCTGAAGGCAGGGGCCGATGCGATCAAGATCTTCCCGGCCGAAGCCATTCCTCCCGCTGTCGTGAAAGCCTGGCGGGCGGTCCTGCCGAAGGACGCGCTCGTCCTGCCGGTCGGCGGCATCAAGCCGGACAACATGAAACCCTATGTGGATGCCGGCGCCAACGGTTTCGGGCTCGGCTCCGCCCTCTTCACGCCCGCCATGTCGGTCGAGGAGATCGCCGGCAGCGCGCGCGACTTCGCCAGAGCTTGGCGGGATCTCAAGGCTGCCTGAGCCAGCGATCACTCGGAACGACCTGAGCAGGAACCCGCGGGAGCGAAAGCCGTTCTCAGGAGGAATGCTTGTTCATGGAGTTCACGATGAAGAAAACGGTACTGCTTCTTGCGGCTTCGCTTCTCAGCACGGCCGCCTTCGCCCAGGACACCACCACGACCATCAAGAAGGAAGAGGGAATCCTGGGCAGCCAGACGACCATCGAGCGCAAGACCGAGCCGAGCACGACGTCTTCGACCTCGGTCACGACGAGCACGGGAACGGTGGGCTGCACGACCGAGACCAAGCAGAAGACGGACGAGTTCGGCGATACGACCACTCAGAAGAAGACCGAGTGCTGATCAAGCTTGCACGATCATCGAGCAGGGCCCGGCATCACGCCGGGCCTTTCCGCTGCGCATTCAGCGGCGTCGGCCGCCTTGCCCGCCGCGAAAGAACGGAACGGTCAGGAGCCGCCGACCGGTCTCGTCGGTGATTTCCAGCTCGATATTGCCCGCGTCCGCCAGTTCGTCCCGAAGCTCCTCGACCGTGGCCAAGGCCTCGGCCCGGGCCGCTTCCAGGTCGGGAAGCTCGATTCCCTCCTCGTCTTCATCGACGTCGTAGCCGTCACGGATGTTGAAGAAATAACGCGGCATGGAGATTCAGCTTCGATAGATGTTTGGCGGAAAAAACGCCCGTGCAGGCGACAGGTTCAATCCGGCGCCTGCCCTTCTCCTATACACGCATTTTCCTGAAAGCAGGAACACCGGCAAATCCAGGGGCGGCCGTTTCCGGCGATGGAGCTTTTTCCAGGCAGTGTGCGTTGATTGGCACGCCAAGGGCAATCGCGGGTCAACCGTTAGGGATATGTCATGATCCGTAACCCTGCCGTTCCCTTCGCCGTCCTCGGCGCGACAGTCGCGCTCGGACTCGCGCCGGCCAGCGCTCAGACCTCCTGCGGCCCGCGCGAACAGCTCGTGAAGCTGCTGGCCGATCAGTACAAGGAAGATCCGGTCGGCATGGGTCTCGCCCAGCCTGGACAGGTGCTCGAAGTCTTTGCCTCCTCGAACGGATCCTGGACCATGGTGATGACCATGCCGGACGGCAAGGCGTGCATGATCGCGGCCGGCGACAATTGGGAAATGGTGACCAAGATCAAAGGCAACCCGATCTAGTCGCAGCCGGCGCGGAACTCCGAACAGAGCGAGGATCCCTCGAACCTCCGAGTGCATCGACGCGGTATTTGCCACGTCAAAGAAAGCCAGATTTTTCGGGATGCAGGAGTGGCGCGCCCTAGGGGAGTCGAACCCCTCTTTCCTGCGTGAAAGGCAGATGTCCTAACCGATAGACGAAGGGCGCGCAGTCCTTCAGGGGCGGTGCCCGCCGAAGTGGGCGAACCTATAGATGGGTTCGTGACGCATCGCAAGCGCCAGATTTGAATTATTCCGGCCGCGCCGCATCCATGATGCGGACCTCGACCTTCTCGTTGCCGCCCCAGCGATCGATGGAGAGCGTTCCCGCCACATGGAGCATGTTTCCGGTGGCTTGAGACAGGACGTTACCGAGCGGCTGACCGGCGGCCCGAAAGGCGATTCCGCCGATGACGCTGCCGTCGCCGCCGCGAAGCTTCACGCGCATGTGCCCGCCGCTGCCAACCTCGCGCGCCTCGACGAGCCGGTGCTGCGGGAAGACGAAGACCGGCTCCGGTTGGCCCTGGCCGAACGGTCCGGCCCGCTCCAGGGCCGTCACGACGGCGGGCTGCGCGCCGGCAGCCGTGAGCGTCGCGTCGATAGCGAAATTGTCGCGAAGTCGCATGGTGCTCACCGGCTCGGTGAGCTTCTCGGTGACGAAGCCGAGGAAGCGTTCGAGATCGACGGCTTGGATCGTCACGCCGGCCGCCATGGTGTGGCCGCCACCTTTGATGGCGATCCCCACGTCCACGGCCGCCCGTACCGCATGCCCGAGATCGACTCCGGGCACGGAACGGCCCGAGCCGGTCGCGGTTCCGTCCGGATTGAGCGTGAAGGCGAAGGCCGGGCGACGGAACCGCTCCTTGGTGCGGGCGGAGATCAGGCCGACCACGCCCGGGTGCCACTCTGGCGAAGCGGTCACGAGAACCGGCAGGTCCGGCATGCGCTCCAGCGCCATCATCGCCTGCGCCTCGGCTTCCGCGACCGCCACGACCTCGATGGCCTGGCGCTCGCGGTTGAGCCGGTCGAGCTCGGCGGCGAGCTGCCCCGCCTGTACCGGGTCCTCGGTCAGCAGGAGGCGCGACCCCAGGGCCGCATCGCCGATGCGGCCGCCCGCATTGATGCGCGGGCCCACGAGATAGCCGAGATGCCAGCTTTCCGGCACGCCGGCGAGCCCGGCCGTGTCGAGGAGCGCCGCCAGACCCGCCCGGCGGCGGCTCTTCATGATGGCGAGGCCCTGGCGTACGAACGCCCGGTTGAGGCCGACGAGCGGCACCACGTCGGCGACGGTCGCCAGCGCCACGAGGTCGAGGCTGCCCATCAGGTCCGGCTCCGGGCGCCCCTGGAAGAAGCCGCGGGTCCGCAGGGTCCGGTTGAGGGCGACGAGGAACAGGAACACCACCCCGGCGGCACAGAGATGGCCGAGGCCCGAGAGATCGTCCTGCCGGTTCGGGTTCACGATGGCGAGCGCCTCCGGCAACTGCTCCGGCGCCTGGTGGTGGTCGAGAACGATGGGATCGAGCCCGAGGCGTCTGGCCTCGGCCAGGGGTTCGATGCTCGCGGTGCCGCAATCGACCGTGACCAGGACGTCGGCGCCCTGCTCCTTCAGCGCCCGGATGGCATCGACGTTCGGGCCGTACCCTTCGGTGATCCGGTCGGGGATATGGATGGCGTAATCCAGGCCGCAGGCGCGCAGATACTCGGCGAGAAGCGCCGCGCTGCAGGCTCCGTCCACGTCGTAATCCCCGAAGATCGCCACCTTCTCGTTGCGCTGCACCGCATCGGCCAGCCGGGAGGCCGCCGGCTCCATGTCGGTGAGTTTATGCGGATCCGGCATGAGGTCGCGCAGGCGCGGGTTCAGGAAACCCTCGGTCTCGTGAAGCCCGACTCCACGCCCGGCCAGGACGCGGGACAGCACGTCCGGAAGGCCGTGCGTCTGGGCGATGGCGAGCGCGACCGTTCCCTGGGCGGCGTCGCAGCGCTCGACCCAGGTGCGCCCGAGGGCGGAGTTGGTGACGCCGAGAAAGGGCTTCGGCAGGTGGAGAGGAGATGATTCGGTCACAGCGGGAGTCTTATCCGCGAATTGTGGTCAAAGCATCCTGCGTCAATGATCGCACCTTCCCGTCCCTGCGGTCAGCCCAGCAGGTGACGATACTGAATGAACCCGCTGCGGGCGGCCACCCTGTCGTAGAGGGCCTGCGCCGTCGTGTTGGTTTCGTGGGTCAGCCAGTAGACCCGACTCGCGCCGTCGGCCCTCGCCGTCTCGTACACCGCCTCGATCAGGGCGCGCGCCACGCCCCGGCCCCTCGCCTCCTCGGCCGTGAACAGGTCCTGCAGATAGCAGTAATCGCCGATGGTCCAGGTGGAACGGTGATAGAGGTAATGGACGATGCCGACGATCCGGCCGTCGAGAACGGCCGCCAGGCCATGCACGGGCTCCGCCGGATCGAGGAACCGACGCCATGTGGTGTCCGTCACCTCAGGCAGCAGGGACGACTTGTAGAACGTCAGGTAACCCTGCCAGAGAGGTTCCCAGGCGGTTCGGTCGCCGGCGCTGAAGGGGCGGATCTCGATCATCGCATTTTCCTTGCACATTCTACCGTCATGCCCGGCCTTGGGCCGGGTATCCACGTCTTCTTCGCCCACCTGGAACGTGGATGGCCGGGACGAGCCCGGCCATGACGCATGATACATGAGGCCCTTGCTCGGAACGACCTAGTCCAGGTGGAACTTCGACAGCTCGCGGTGCTCGCCGTAAATGCGGCGCACGGTGCCCGTTGCGGAGCGGTAGACCACCGTCTCGGTGGTGATCACGTCCTTGCCGAAATGGACGCCCTTCAGCAGACCTCCATCGGTGACGCCGGTCGCCGCCACGATCACGTCGCCGCGGGCGAGATCCGTCACGTCGTACTTCCTGTTGGGGTCGGTCACGCCCATCTGCAGGGCGCGCGAGCGCTTCTCCTCGGTATCGAGGATCAGGCGACCCTGCATCTGGCCGCCGATGCAGCGCAACGCACCGGCCGCCAGAACGCCCTCGGGCGCGGCGCCAATGCCGAGATAGATGTCGATGCCGGTTTCCGCAGGCTTCGTCGTGAAGATCACGCCCGCCACGTCGCCGTCCGAGATCAGGCGGATGCCCGCGCCGGTCTTGCGGATCGCCGCGATGAGATCCGCATGGCGTGGGCGGTCGAGGACGAGGGCGGTGAGCTCGTTCACCTTCACGCCCTTCGCCTTGGCGAGGCTGTGCAGGTTCTCTTCGGGCGAAGCATCGAGATCGACGACGCCGGCCGGATAGCCGGGACCGACTGCGATCTTGTGCATATAGACGTCGGGAGCCGCCAGCAGGGTTCCGGCCTCGGCCATGGCCATGACGGCGATGGAGCCCGGCATGTCCTTGGCGCAGAGCGTGGTGCCCTCCAGGGGATCGACCGCGATGTCGACCTTCGGGCCCTGCTTGTTGCCGACCTTCTCGCCGATGAAGAGCATGGGCGCCTCGTCGCGCTCGCCCTCGCCGATCACGACCGTGCCGTCGATGGGAAGCTTGTTCAGCTCACGACGCATGGCGTCCACGGCGGCCTGGTCGGCGGCCTTTTCATTGCCGCGGCCGCGCAGCCTGGCGGAGGCCACCGCCGCGCGCTCGGTGACGCGGACGAGCTCCAGGGTCAGGATGCGCTCGATGATTTGGCCCGGTTGGACGGTAATGCCTTGCGACATGGACGTGTCGTCTCCCTCTTGTGGTCGTCTGGAGCCTCAAAGAGGCTTGGTCGTGGGTTACTCGCGTTCGATGCGGATGACTTGGGGCGGCTCGGCGATAAGACCATCCCCCGAGATCTTTTCCAGGGCCGAGCGGATGGAGGCCTCGGTGGCCGCATAGGTAATGAGCACCAGCGAGACCGGCGCTCCCGAGCGCCCGTGCGGGTCCTTGGTCGCGGCAATCTCGGAGCGCTTCTGCAGGATGCTCTCCAGCGAGATGTCGGCCTCGGCCATGCGGGTCGCCACGCCGGCGGCAACGCCCGGTCGGTCATGGACCGTGAGGCGAACGTAATAGCCGCCCTCGTGCCGCTGCATGGGGGCTCGCGGCGCCTTCTCCAGCCGGCCTACAGGGGAACCGAAGAGCGGCTGCACGGTGCCGGTGGCCACATCGGCAATGTCGGCCACGACGGCCGACGCCGTGGCATCGCCTCCGGCTCCGGGTCCGATCAGCGTCAGCTCCCTGACGGCATCCGCGTCGATGGTGACCGCATTCGTCACGCCCATCACCTGGGCGATGGAGGAGGTCCGGGGCACCATGGTGGGGTGCACGCGCTGCTCGATCCCGGTCTTGGTGCGCTCGGCGACGCCCAGGAGCTTGATGCGGAAGCCCAGCTCCCTGGCCATGGCGAGGTCGAGGGGCGTGATCGAGGAGATGCCTTCCACGTAGATCGCATCGGCGTCGATCTCGGTTCCGAAGGCAAGGCTGGTCAGGATGGCGAGCTTGTGGGCCGTGTCGAACCCCTCGACATCGAAGGTCGGATCGGATTCCGCATAGCCGAGGCGCTGGGCGTCCTTCAGGCATTCCGCGAAGGTCAGGCCCTCCAGCTCCATGCGCGAGAGGATGTAGTTGCAGGTGCCGTTGAGGATGCCGTAGAGGCGCGAGACCCGGTTGGCCGGCAGCGCCTCGCGCAGGGTCTTGATGATCGGAATGCCGCCCGCGACGGAAGCCTCGAAGGCCAGGGAGACGCCCTTCTCCTCCGCGAGCTTCGCAAGCTCGAGCCCGTGCTTGGCGAGCAGCGCCTTGTTGGCCGTGACCACGTGCTTGCCGAGCCCAAGGGCCGTGCGCACCGTGTCGAGAGCTGCTCCGTCCGCACCGCCGACCAACTCGACCACGCAGTCCACATCGGCGGAGCGGGCGAGGTCCGTCGGGCTGTCGAACCAGGTGAAGCGGGAGAGATCGAATCCCCGGTCCTTCGCCTTGTCGCGGGCCGAAATGGCCACGATCTCAACCGGCCGCCCACCCCGCTGGGCGACAGCCTCGTTCTGGCGGTCGAGAATGCGAATGACCGATGCGCCGACGGTGCCGAGGCCGGCGATGCCGACCCGAAAAGGACGTGTCACGAACAACAGCTCCTTGAAAATCTCGGGCTGCTTTTACGACCGCCAAGGTGTCCTGTCCATGCGGACGCGAAATTCCGCCGGGGCTGCTGCTTCTCGCCTGAGGTCAGCCCCGGCGGACCATGGGCACCACATTGTGGAGGGTCTGGTCGGCATTGTCGAAGAACCTGCGGATGTTGCGGGCAGCTTGGCGGATGCGCTGCTCGTTCTCCACAAGGGCGATTCGGACATAGTCGTCGCCGTGCTCGCCGAAGCCGATGCCGGGAGCCACCGCCACGTCGGCCTTCTCCACCAGGAGCTTCGAGAACTCGAGGCTGCCCATGGCCCGGAACTTCTCCGGAATCTGAACCCAGGCGAACATGGAGGCGGTGGGCACCGGAACGTTCCAGCCCGCCTTGGCGAAGGAATCCACCATCACGTCGCGGCGGCGCTTGTAGGTGGCGCGCATCTCGCGGATGCAATCGTCCGGTCCGTTAAGGGCCGCGGTGGCGGCCACCTGAACCGGCGTGAAGGCCCCGTAATCGAGATAGGACTTCACCCGGGCGAGAGCGGCCAGCAGACGCTCGTTGCCGACCGCGAAACCAATGCGCCAGCCGGCCATGGAGAAGGTCTTGGACATGGAGGTGAATTCCACCGCCACGTCGATGGCGCCCGGTACCTGCAGGATCGAGGGCGGCGGATTCGATTCGTCGAAATAGACCTCCGAGTAAGCCAGGTCCGACAGCAGGATCAGCTCGTGCTTCTTCGCGAAGGCCACGAGATCCCGGTAGAAGTCGAGGGACGCCACATAGGCGGTCGGATTCGACGGATAGCAGACGACGAGCGCCACGGGCTTCGGAATCGAGTGGGCGACGGCGCGCTCGGCCGCCACGAAGAAATCAGGGGTCGGCTCGGCCGGCACCGAGCGGATGACCCCGCCCGCCATCAGGAAGCCGAAGGCGTGGATCGGGTAGCTCGGATTCGGCACCAGGATCACGTCGCCCGGCTCGGTGATGGCCTGGGCCATGTTGGCGAAGCCTTCCTTGGAGCCCAAGGTCGCCACCACCTGCGTGTCGGGATTGAGCTTCACGCCGAAGCGGCGCTCGTAATAGCCGGCCTGGGCGCGGCGCAGGCCGCCGATGCCCTTGGAGGCCGAATAGCGGTCGGTGCGCGGCTTGCCGACGGTCTCGACGAGCTTGTCGATGACGTGCTGGGGGGCCTGAAGGTCCGGATTGCCCATCCCGAGGTCGATGATGTCCGCTCCGTTGGCCCGGGCCGCGGCCTTGATGCGGTTGACCTGCTCGAAGACGTAAGGCGGGAGGCGCTTAATCCGGTAAAAATCAGGCATAGGTCTCGTCCTCGGGCGGAATCACGGGATTCCGGTATAGGTTCTAAGGCGTCCGCTTGGAATTCGTCTTCTGACGCGTCTGCTGCGACGTGTTGGCCGGAATCTTGATCGGCTCAGGGGGCGGCGTCTTGCCGAGTTCGGCTGCCGCGGCGCCGGCAGCCTCGTTCCGGGACCGCAGGGCCTCGAGCTCCGCCTCGGCTGCCTTGATCTCCTCGGCCGTGCGCGCAGGCGTCGGGCGTTCCGGAGCAGGCGTTGCGATCGGCATGTAGTCGAGGTTGGTCGGCCGCGAACGGGCCACGAAATCGGGCGTCGCGGCTGTTTGCGGACCGGCTCCGACGGCGGTCGCCACATCCCGTACCGGATTGAAGCTGCCGTTGCAGCCGGCAAGGCCGACGGCCACCATCGCCAGAGAAACAGCCGAGACGCGGCGGATCGAATGATGCTTCGTACGCATTGTGATACCTAAGACCTGCAACATGGCTCTGGCATATCCGACAGCTCGAACGTTAAGATGTCGGAAATGCGGCTTGCGAGCAATGCTGCTGCGATAGAGGGAGATCGCCTTATGGACAAGCCATACGGTGAGGAGAACACCCAAGCCCGTGTTCCGGACTTCGAGGAACTCTCCCACAACATGGCCCGCCTCATCGAGGGAGCCGGCAAGGCCGCTGCCACATACCTCAAACCCATCCAGGAGGGCCAGCCTCCGGTTTCAAGCGACGCGCAGGAGGCAGTCAAGTCCCTCGGCCGGGTTGCCGAGGCCTGGATGAGCGATCCGCAAAAGAGCTTCGAGGCTCAGTCCCGCCTCGGCACGCAGTTCCTGTCGCTCTGGGCTTCGACCCTGAAACGTGCGCAAGGCGAACCTGTCGAGCCGGTGGCGGAGCCGGAGCCCAAGGACAATCGCTTCAAGGACCCGGAATGGTCCGAGAACCCGATTTTCGACTTCCTGAAGCAGGCCTATCTCATCTCCTCCCGCTGGGCCGAGGATCTCGTGGAGAATGCGGAAGGCCTCGACGAGCGCACCCGCCACAAGGCTCATTTCTACCTCAAGCAGATCTCCAGCGCGCTCTCGCCGTCGAACTTCCTCCTGACCAACCCGGAGCTCATCCGCGAGACCCTGCGCGAGAACGGCGCCAATCTCGTGCGCGGCATGGCCATGCTGGCGGAGGATATCGAGGCGGGCGGCGGCGAGCTGAAGATCCGGCAGTCGGACACGAGCCGGTTCAAGGTCGGCGAGAACATCGCCACCACGCCGGGCAAGGTGATCTTCCGCAACGATCTCATCGAGTTGATCCAGTACGCTCCGACCACCGAGAAAGTTCTCAAGCGGCCTCTGCTGATCGTGCCGCCCTGGATCAACAAGTTCTACATCCTCGATCTCAACCCGGAGAAGAGCTTCATCCGGTGGGCCGTATCGCAGGGCCTGACGGTCTTCTGCATCTCCTGGGTCAATCCGGCGGAGCAGCATGCCGAGAAGGGCTTCGAGCACTACATGAAGGACGGCATCTTCGCCGCGCTGGATGCCATCGAGCAGGCGACTGGCGAGAAGAAGGTGACGGCGATCGGCTATTGCGTCGGCGGGACGCTGCTCGCCACCACCCTCGCCTATATGGCGGCCAAGCGGGACAAGCGGATCGACAGCGCCACCTTCTTCACCGCGCAGGTGGACTTCACCCATGCGGGCGACCTGAAGGTCTTCGCCGGCGAGGAGGAGGTGCGCAGCCTTGAGGCGGCTATGAAGAAGCGCGGCTATCTCGAAGGCTCGCGCATGGCCAATGCGTTCAACATGCTGCGGCCCAACGATCTGATCTGGCCCTACGTGGTCAACGTCTACATGAAGGGCCAGTCTCCCTTCCCGTTCGACCTGCTCTACTGGAATGCCGATTCGACCCGCATGCCGGCCGCCAACCACGCGTTCTACCTGCGCAACTGCTATCTCGAGAACAAGCTCGCCAAGGGCGAGATGGAGCTTGCCGGCGTGAAGCTGGACCTGAAGAAGGTGAAGGTGCCGATCTTCAATCTGGCCACGAAGGAGGACCACATCGCCCCTGCCCGCTCCGTATTCGTCGGCTCGAAGGCCTTCGGCGGCCCGGTCGATTACGTGCTGGCCGGCTCCGGCCATATCGCCGGCGTCGTCAATTCGCCCAGCAAGGCGAAATACCAATTCTGGACCGGTGGTCCCGTCGAGGGGGAACTGGAAGACTGGATGAAGCAGGCGACCGAGACGGCGGGCTCCTGGTGGCCCTACTGGTTCGAATGGATCAAGGCCCAGGCGCCCCGGATGGTGCCGGCCCGGGAGCCCGGAGGCGGAAAGCTGGAGCCGCTCTGCGATGCGCCGGGCACCTACGTTCTGGCGAAATCCTGAACTTCGTGGATAATGCACTCCTTCGTCATCACCGGCCTTGTGCCCGTGATCCCGATTGCCTGAGGCGCCGCGCTTTTCCGCCTCGGGATGGCCGGTACGGAGCCGGCCACGATGTTCGAGGAATGAGCTCGCTCAAAAAGAAAGGCCGGCGGAACAGCCGGCCTTCTTGTCATCGGTGCAGGAAAGCTCAGTACTTGCGGACGAGCGGAACGGCCGGGATCGCAACCTTCGGGTCGTCCCAACGGTAGCGAACCGCTGCGGAGATGATGTCCACGTCCGAGTCCACGTCGGCCACGAAAGGCAAACCAGCGCTGGGGAAGTCCTGCTGCCCCGGGACGATGCGGATCTCCGTCTCCTTGGTGAAGATGTGGGTATAGGCCACGTCGAAGGACAGCTTGTCGTTCCACTGGTAGCTGGCACCAATCGAAGCCCAGATGCGGTCGTTGTCGGGCAGACGGGTGGAGCGGATCTCTGTGTCGATCGGCGATTCCTCGTAGGCCACACCGGCGCGCAGGATCCACTGATTGTTCAGCCTGTAGTCCACGCCGAGGGAGTAGAAGAATCCGTCGTCGTAGTTGAGCGGAATGTCCGTGACGGCAGTGCCGCCAGGGCCGATCACGAGAGGCGTCTTGAGAACGCTCCAGTTCGTCCACTCGAAGCCGGCATGAACCGTGATCGCCGGGGTGATCACCTGCGAGAGGCCGACCGTGAGCTGATCGGGGGTCTTCAGCTTCGCGGTGATCGGGATCCGGGCGAAGGGGCCGATGGAGCCGAAGGGGGCCGACAGGTTACCTTCGAGCTCGTGCTCGACCTGCGAGCGATAACCGACACCGATGGTCGTGCCGGCGAACGGCGTGATCGTCACACCGGCCGTGAAGCCGAAGCCGATGTCGTCGCCGTCGAGGATCGCGCTCGGCGCGCCAGGCAGCGTCGCCGATGCTCGCGGAGCGCCGGGGAACGGCACCGCCCGCTTCAGGGTGATGTCGAAGTACTGCAGGGACGGGCCGACGGCGAAGGAGAACCAGTCGTTCACCTTCACGCCGATGACCGGATTGACGTTGAGCGAGAAGATCTTGGACGAGCGCGAATAGACCTGGCCGGACCAGTTCTGGCGCGGGTCCGTGACGAGTCCGTAGGGCGAGCTGGTCGAGAGACCGACCCAGAACATGTCGTTGATCTGATAGGAGCTGTAGCTCGCCGGAACGATGGCGTCCTGGCCGATGTCGCCCGAGCCGCCGAAAGCGAAGGTGGGAACGGACGGGAGCGGGTTGATGTCGACCCGCGGAATGATCAGCGAGGCATGCCACTCGCTCTGCCAGCCGGGCATCATCGTGATGACGGCCGGGTTCCAGAACATGGAGGACAGGTAGCCCGAGCCCGATGCAGCGCCGGCGAAGGAGTAGCCCTGGGCCGTGGCGCTCTGCTCACGGAGAGCGAAGGCTCCGGCCTGGGCGCCGCCCTGGGCGGCGATGAGAGCCGCGAGGGACACCGCAGCCAGCGACAAAGAACGAGAGAGACGACCCATGGAGTTTTCCTGCCCTTGGTATTTCTTGTACGGGAGAATCCCGTCGTGAGGGCAATGTGCCAATGCTTAAATTTGGCCGCAATCCTTTCCTGAGCTTCAGGCCGTGTCTTAAATTTTTATAAAATCGGCCCGGCCTTACTTATCTGTACTTCCGCTTACTTTGGCTAATTTGAATAAAGTGAAAGTAGGTTCGAATGGTTTATATGTAAACGGATGTATAGTCGGCTTTCATCTTGAAATCGGCTACCTCGGACGGATGAGTGGAAATTCCATACTTTGTCCGCGCTCGTGGCAAAACAGCAACATATTTGCGGTGAGAACGTGCATTGTAGCGCGGCGCATTCGCGCCGATTATGCCGATGCCTTAACGAGAGGAGCGCTTGATGAAGCTGGTACGATTTGGGGACGCGGGACGGGAGAAGCCGGGGCTGATCGATTCGAGCGGGCAGATTCGTGACCTCTCGGGGCTCGTGCCCGACATCGCCGGGGCGGCCCTGTCGTCGGAGACCCTGGACCGCATCCGCAAGACGGATCCCGGCACCCTGCCCGTCGCCCCGTCGGGCCAGCGCCTGGGCGCCTGCGTCGGTCAGGTGCGCAACTTCATCGCCATCGGGCTGAACTACGCCGATCATGCCGCCGAGACGGGAGCTGCCATTCCGGCGGAACCGATCGTCTTCAACAAGGCCCCGTCCTGCATCGTCGGCCCCAACGACGACGTGATCATCCCGCGCGGATCCCAGAAGACCGACTGGGAGGTGGAGCTCGCCATCGTGATCGGCGAGCGGGCCTCCTATATCGGGGCGAACGAGGCCTATGATTTCGTGGCCGGCTACTGCGTCTGCAACGACGTGTCCGAGCGCGAGTACCAGCTGGAGCGCGGCGGCACCTGGACCAAGGGCAAGGGCTGCCCGACCTTCGGCCCCCTCGGCCCCTGGCTCGTCACCAAGGACGAGATCGCCGACGTGCAGAACCTCTCCATGTGGCTCGACGTGAACGGCGAGCGCGTGCAGAACGGCTCGACCAAGACCATGATCTTCAACGTGGCGCAGATCGTCTCCTACCTGTCGCATTTCATGATCTTGGAGCCCGGCGACGTGATCACCACCGGCACCCCGCCGGGCGTGGGCATGGGCATGAAGCCGCAGCGCTTCCTGAAAGCCGGCGACGTGGTGACCCTCGGCATCGAAGGCCTCGGCGAGCAGCGCCAGCGCTTCGTCGCCTTCGAGGAGAACGGGGTCGACACCAGCAAGAGCTGGAAGGGGCATTAGTCCCGTGGTCGGTAAGTGCTCGCTCGAGCACTTACCGTTCTTCGGAATTGGCACAAAGCGCCATCAGCCACGGATTGTTCTCGCCGTATGCGGTCAGGATGGCGGTTCGCAGCCACTCCCTCTGCCGATCATTCAGGTGTGGAAGCGCAGCGGCAAAGTCGGCTTCATCTTTCAAGCGGGGCGCTTTGGCCTTGTAGAAGAGCTGAACCTCGGCCGCCAAATACCAGACCCCCGCCCCGTCGAACACACCGAGCTCAGAGAGGGGCCTCGTTACCGATCGATGGCGCCTCGAATGCCATAGCCCGTCCGAGCTCTCGTCCAGCATGATCTGCAACCGCCAGGCGCCGGTCGGCTCACAGCGGCACCAAACGTCCGTAACGTCTGCGGGCAAGACTTCGCCATCATGCCACGGGCGAAGAGCCCCTGGTGGATCGGCCGCCCAACAATCCCATCCTGCGAGAATATTCTGAACCTGCAGCTGATCTCGCCGCAGGACGAGAACGTCAATATCGGCATGCGGCCTGATCGTATGCCCCACCGCATGCTCGATGGCATACCCTCCTGCGATCCACCAAGGGATCGTCGCGTCGGCAAATAGAGCAGCCACCTCACTAGGAGACAATGGCTGCCACAGATGCTGGCCCGACGCCTCGGTCATCGAATGCCGGCTGAATCGAGTTCAAATCAGCCCCAGCATGAGCTGGATGTTCTGCACCGCCGCGCCGGACGCGCCCTTGCCGAGATTGTCCAGGCGCGCCACCAGGACCGCGTGATTGTAGCTGTCGTGCTTGAAGACGAAGAGCTCGAGCCGGTCCGTGTCGTTGAGGGCTTCCGGCTCGATCCGCTCGATCTTCTTGCCGTCCCGGATCGTCGGCACGACGCTGACGAGACCGCTGCCCGGATAGTGCTCCAGCAGCGCCGCCTCGAGGTCCGCCGCTTTCGGCCTGCCGGGCAGCAGGTCGAGGTGCAGCGGCACGCTCACCAGCATGCCCTGCCGGAAATTGCCCACCGACGGAATGAAGATCGGCCGCCGGGTCAGACCGGTATATTTCTGCAGCTCGGGCACGTGCTTGTGCTCGAAGCCGAGGCCGTAGAGCTCGAAGGCCGGGGCCGTGCCGGCCTCGTAGGCCTCGATCATCGAGCGCCCACCACCGCTGTAACCGCTCACCGCGTTCACGCTGATCGGGTAATCGGCCGGGATCAGGCCCGCATCGACCAGGGGCCGGATGACCGCGATGGCGCCGGTCGGATAGCAGCCGGGATTGGCCACCCGGTCGGCCCGGGCAACCGCTGCCCGCTGCGCGGGGTCGAGTTCGGCAAAGCCATAGGCCCAGCCCGGGGCGACCCGGTGCGCCGTGCTCGCATCGAGAATGCGCGGCTTGCGACCGCTCAAGCCGTCCACGAGACCCACCGTCTCCCGCGCAGCATCGTCGTGCAGGCAGAGCACCACGAGATCGACCTCGGCCAGGATCTCGCGCTTCGCCGCCGGATCCTTGCGCCGCTCCGGGTCGATGCTCCGGATCGCAACGCCGGGAACGTCCTTCAGCCGCTCGCGGATGCCGAGCCCGGTCGTGCCGGCCTCGCCGTCGATGAAGACGGTCTTGGTGCCCTGCGAGAGATCCACCGAATTCTGGGTCATGGTTGTCATGGTCGATGCACCTGTGGCCGCCGATGAGGCTAAAAGCCGATAAGGCCGATTGGGTTCAGGAGAAACAAAAAAGCCGCGCATCGGCGCGGCTTGCGGTCGGGCTCAGGCAGCCGTCATCGCACGCGCGCCGGGGCGGCGGTCATTCGGCGTCGGATGCTGCAGAAGCTTGGGTTCATGGGGGCTTTTATGGGGTCGACGGCTTGGCGTGTCAACAATCCTGGCCGTCAAGACATACAAAAAGGGCGACCCGAGGGCCGCCCTTTCCAAAAACTTGCCTGAAGAGGCCTTAGCGCTTCGAGAACTGGAAGCTGCGGCGGGCCTTCTTCTTGCCGTACTTCTTACGCTCGACGACGCGCGGATCACGGGTCAGGAAGCCTTCCTTCTTGAGCGGACCGCGAAGCTCCGGCTCGTAGTAGGTCAGCGCCTTGGCGAGGCCGTGACGGACCGCGCCGGCCTGGCCGGAGAGACCGCCGCCGTCAACGTTGACGGTGATGTCGTACTGGCCTTCGCGCTGGGCGATCTGGAGCGGCTGAGCGAGGATCATGCGCAGCACGGGACGGGCGAAGTAGACCTCGGCCGTGCGGCCGTTGATCACGATCTTGCCGGAACCGGGCTTGATCCACACGCGAGCGACCGCGTCCTTGCGCTTGCCGGTGGCATATGCGCGGCCGAGCGAGTCGAGCTTCTGGACGTGCTTCGGAGCTTCCGGAGCGGCGGCCTGGGCATTGGTGCCGAGATCGGCGAGAGACTGGAGGGTCGCCATGATTATGCTCTCACGTTCTTGCTGTTGAGGGCGCCAACATCCAGCGTTTCCGGCTGCTGAGCGGTATGCGGATGCTCAGTGCCCTTGTAGACGCGCAGGTTGCCCATGATCTGACGGAAGAGCGGGCCGCGGGGGAGCATGCGCTCCACAGCCTTCTCGACCACGCGCTCAGGGAAGCGGCCGTCGAGAATGAACTTTGCGGTGCGCTCCTTGATGCCGCCCGGATAACCGGTGTGATGGTAATACACCTTCTGCTCGCGCTTGCGGCCGGTGAACACCACCTTGTCGGCGTTGATGACGATGACGTTGTCGCCGCAGTCGACGTGGGGCGTGTAGTTCGCCTTGTGCTTGCCACGCAAACGCATGGCAACGACCGAAGCGAGACGGCCCACAACGAGGCCCTTCGCGTCGATCACAACCCACTTCTTCTCGACCTCGGCGGGCTTCAGCGAAGTTGTAGTCTTCATTGCGCTGTATCCCGTTGGAGCTGTTTGGCTCCGGTTCTGAAAAACGACAAACCGCCGCGAGATGCGGCGGCGAGTGAGGGCTGTTTAGTGATATTGCGCGCACAAGTCAACAGCATTTGCGGCTGAATGGGCCTAATAAAACCCTTATAAAACAAAAGGTAGAAGCCACAAGGTACACTAATACCACATGAGAGGTATTTAATTACCACACGGCGTTTGAGGTCCCAATCAACAACCGTTATGCTTGCGCAATGGCATCCTTTTTGCCGTCCGAGAGGGGCCCTATGACCGACGAACTGATCTTCTTCACCAATCCCATGTCCCGCGGCCGCATCGCTCGCTGGATGCTGGAGGAAACGGGCTGTGCCTATCGCACCGAAATTCTCGCCTTCGGCCCGGACATGAAGTCGCCCGGCTATCTGGCCGTCAATCCCATGGGGAAGGTGCCGGCCATCCTTCACAAGGGGAAGATCGTCACCGAGGCGGCCGCGGTCTGCGCCTATCTGGCCGATGTCTTTCCGGAAGCCGGCCTCGCCCCGCCGCCGCAGGATCGGGCCGCCTACTACCGCTGGATGTTCTTCGCCGCGGGCCCGGTGGAGGCGGCCCTGAGCAACAAGGCCTTCGGCTTCGAGGTTCCGGAAGAGCGCCAGCGGACCATCGGCTACGGCAGCATCGAGACCGTCGTCGACGCCCTGGACTATGCGGTCAGCCAATTCGAGTACATCGCAGGCGACCGCTTCACGGCGGCGGATGTCTATGTCGGGTCCCAGATCGGCTGGGGCATGATGTTCGGCACCCTGGAGAAACGCCCGGCCTTCGAGGCCTATTGGCAGCGCATCAGCTCACGCCCCGCGGCCGTTCGCGCGCGGGAGATCGACGACGCGCTCGTGCCTCCGAAGGCTTGAACGAGACGGAGTTCAACGGCGATCCGGGATCGAATAGGTCCCGGTCGCATGGCAGACCACGTCGGGACTGCCCTCGGAAGTGATCGACACCTCCCCGACCGCGAGCCGCTTGCCGAGCTTGAGCAGGCGGCAATCCGCGAGCAGATCGCGCGGCTCCGGCTTACGCAGGAAGTTGAAGTTGAGGCTGGTGGTGACGGCAAGCGCCACGGGACCGATATGGGCGAGGATTGCCGCGTAGAGGGCGACATCCGCGAGCCCCATCATGGACGGACCCGAGATGGTGCCCCCGGGCCGCAGGTGGCGCTCGTGATAGGTCATGCGCATCCGAGCGGAGAGCGGGCCGATCTCGTCCACGAAATAGGTCCGTCCTCCCGCGTGCATCTGCGGGAATTCCCTATCGAGGAAAGCTGTCAGGTCGTCCTTGGTCATGATTGGGTGATGCGAAGCCATGCGTCGAATGCTCATTGAACTGCCCTGCCCTATCCCATACGTTCCCGTCATGGATCACAGCAATTACCCGAACGATTACATCCGCGGCATTCTCAACAGCGTGAAGACCATCGCGCTGGTCGGCGCCTCGTCGAATCCGGCCCGCCCAAGCTGGATCGTCACCAAGTACCTGCTGGAGCGCGGCTACGACGTGATCCCGATCAATCCCGGCCTGGCCGGCGGCGAACTCCTCGGCAAGACCGTCTACGCCTCCCTCAAGGACGTGCCCGTCCCCATCGACATGGTCGAGATCTTCCGCAACTCGGAAGCGGCCGGCCCGATCACCGACGAGGCGCTCTCCCTCGACCCGCTGCCCAAGGTCCTGTGGATGCAGCTCTCGGTGCGCAACGACGAGGCGGCCGCCAAGGCCGAGGCCAAGGGCCTGAAGGTCGTGATGGACCGGTGTCCCAAGATCGAATTCGGCCGGCTCTCCGGCGAGATTTCCTGGCAGGGGGTGAACTCGCGCATGCTGAGCTCCAAGAAGCCGGTCCTGTCCGGCAAGGGCTTCCAGAAGCTCAGCCTCAACCGGCCTTGACGGGTTCCGTCCGCGCGACGTTTCATGGGCCCGTCCCGACCGGACCAACTCATGTGATGGCCGTCCCCGGACGTGATCCGGGGATCAGTCCCGGCCATCCCGCTTGTGTGAAGCGCCGCGCTCTTCGCATCGGGATCACCGGCCCGGTCCCCGGATCAAGTCCGGGGAGGTGATGACGGGGAGTGAGTTGAATACAGCCCGAGCAGGCTGCCTCAGATGACGAAGAAGTCGGTGTTCTTGAGGGCGAGCTTGGTCGACAGGGTGGCGATCTGGATCGCTTCCGCCCCCCCGGTGCCATCCTTGTCGTAGAGGAGCGCGCCGGTGTTCTTGTTGTAGACGATCCGGTCGTTCGCATCGTGCGCCGCCGATTTCGTGCCGGCATGGAACGCGCTCTTCGTGAGAATGCCCACCTTGCTGATCTTCGAGAACACGCTCTTGGCCAAGTGGATCGTGTCGTCGGCCACGTTGAAGTCGCTGATCGTGTCGAGCTCGCTGGCCTTGTGCTGCTTGTTGGTGCGGGCCAACCGGGTGTCGAACACGAAGATGTCCTGGTCCGCCCCGCCCGTGAGCACGTCGCGCCCGGCGCCGCCGGCGATCCGGTCGTTGCCGCCCAGGCCGCTGAGCGCGTCGCGCCCGGCCGCCCCGGAGATCAGGTCGTTGCCGTTCTCGCCCGTGAGGCTGTCCGCCCCGGCGGTGCCCGACAGCGTCAGGCCGGTGGTCTCGATCACGTTGGTGACGCCGACCGCGACGGTCTGGCTGGTGGCGAGCCCGTAGGCGTCGGTGGCCGTGAGGGTGAGGCTGTAGCTGGCGCGGGTCTCGAAATCGAGCGCCTTGAGCAGCACCAGGGCGTTGCCCACGAGCCCGAAGGTGCCGGTGGGATCGACGAGCGTGTAGGTGAGCGCGTCGCCCTCCGCGTCGCGGGCCGCCACGGTGGCGATCGGCGTGCCGGTGAGCGCGTTCTCGGCAAAGGCGGTCTGCGTCAGGCCGACGCTGTCGGGCTTGGTGTTGTAGAGGATCTCGGTGGTGTCCCTGAACTTCAGGAAGCGGACGTTGGTCAGGGTGTCGGTGTCGAGCGTGGGGTCTGATTTGGCCGCGACCGTCGTCACGCCATTGACGGTGGAGACGTCGTATTGGGAGCGGTTGCTGCTGAAGATCACGGTATCGTTGCCGCCGCCGCCGTCGATCGTGTCGTTGCCGATCGCACCGTCGAACGTCTCCGCTCCGGCGCCGCCATAGGCGCGGTCGTTGCCCCGATCGAGAAAGATGGTCCCGGTGATCGTTCCGCCCCGGCCGTCGTAGAGATCGCCTACAGAATAGGGGCCGGGTCCTTGACTACCAAAATTGATTGCGCCCCTGATATGACCCGTGTTGATGACGGTGTCCCCGATGGTCGTTGTATGACTGGTGGGAGCAAAGTTGATGGCGTTCACTTCTCCCACAATGGAGCCGGAATTGACGATCATGCGTGGATTAATTGCATGAGAAAGGACAATGCCGGTTTGTCCCTGGATTGCCCCGATATTGGTGATCGTCACCGAACCATGCACTTCGATACCCGCTCCGGTGGTGCCCCGAATCGAGCCGCCGTTGACGAGTGCATCCCCCGTCAACCTGTTACCGTCGCCGAACTTGACCCCCGTTCCCCCTGAAATCGAACCGTAGTTCCGCAGGAAGCCTGCTTGAGCGCTTTCGCCCAATCCAAAAATATAGGCGCCGAAGGCTTGGCCCGACACGGACGCGCCGCTGGCGATTTGGATGTAGGACCCAAGTCCGACATGGAGGCCGGTTCCCATCTGGCTCATGACCTGCGAGCCGGACAGGAGCGTAATATAATTACTTGTCCCACCGGAGCGGATGCCGTCGGCTCCAGCGCCGCTGGCCGAGAGGACGATCCCCGGATTGAGAAGGACATTGTCACCGGTGACCAGCGACAGGGCATGCTGGCCGGTGGTGGAGATGCTTTGGGTAGGGACGTAATTGGTCATCGGCTCTCAGGCTCCTGCAACAATACTTCGTTTTCATTACTGGCCCTGAAGACATGTAGCAACGTTTCATATTGGCAATAGTGACGCAGGGGCATGCCCGCGACGGCGAAGGGACATTCCCTGGTGGCACGGGTGCGCAGGCCAGGCGCCCGGACGCTCCTCCGGGGCGCGGCCGCACATCCGGCCAAGCACCGGCTCTCCCGCCTGGGAGCCAGCACTGCCCGTCAGGATCCCGGCGTTAGGGCGCGCCGTCATCCCTGTCCCCGGACGTGATCGGGGATCCGTATCGGCGATCCACTTCTTCAAGGAGCACCGCCCTCATCCTGAGGAGGCTGCGCAGCGGCCGTCTCGAAGGATGAGGGCGCTGGAGCCTCCTGCGAGACGCAGACGGACGTCTGCTCCTCAGGATGAGGCAGGAGGGTGTTGGACACGGGCCTACCGGTCCCGACACCCTCGCCGTCATGGCCGGCCTTGTGCCGGCCATCCCGATTGTTTGTAGCGCGGCGCTTTTCCGATCGGGATCACCGGGACGAGCCCGGTGATGACGTGGGAGAGGTTGTGAGGACCTGGCCAGGCCTGTGAGCGCGTGATGTTATGTTCTCACTTTGTTCTTGACACTGTGTTGCACATGGGCTAGAGACTTGCCCCAGATCTGCTCCTGCGAGGGGCGCGCTCGAGGCGTCGCAGCGTGGGAGCAGGCACGGTCCTGTGGGGTGGTCTCGCACGCCGCCCCGACAGGAGGCCCAGGATGCCCGGCGGGTGGTCGGGACCGGTCGCAGGCCCCCATTGCACGAGACGGACCACGCCTGCGGCGGTCGACTGAGCCTGCCGCTCCTGTCCGCCTAAAAGAACCGTGCGCGAGGTGCCGTCCGGCTCTTCCATCTTCCATAGCAATCGAGCCGGGCTGCCCACTCGCGCCACCCTCGATCATCTTTCGGCTCGGAGCCTCACGGCTCCGGGCCTGAGGGTGCTGGCTCTTTGACATCACACAGCAGCGTCCTGCCACCCACCACGTCATGGCCGGGCCTGCCCCGGCCATCCACGTCTTGCGGGCCAGCAAGAGGCAGCCAGGCTGCCGAACACGCACCTTGACGGAAGAACATATCGTTCTTTAAATAGAACGCCGTCATCTCCTAGAGGAACGCCCCGACCATGACCGACCGTCTGCCAGGCTTCAACACACTCGCCATCCACGCCGGAGCGGCTCCCGATGCTGCGACCGGGGCCCGCGCGACACCGATCTACCAGACCACGTCCTTCGTCTTCGACGACGTGGACCACGCGGCCTCGCTCTTCGGCCTGCAGGCCTTCGGCAATATCTATTCCCGCATCGGCAACCCGACCTGCTCCGTGCTCGAGGAACGCATCGCGGCCCTGGAAGGCGGCACGGCGGGGCTCGCCGTCGCCTCGGGTCACGCGGCGCAGTTCCTGGTCTTCCACACGTTGCTTCAGCCCGGCGACGAGTTCGTCGCGGCCAAGAAGCTCTATGGCGGCTCGATCAACCAGTTCAACCACGCCTACAAGAACTTCGGCTGGAACGTGGTCTGGGCCGATTCGGACGATCCGTCCTCCTTCGAGGCGGCCGTCACCCCGAAGACCAAGGCGATCTTCGTCGAATCCATCGCCAATCCGGGCGGCGTGATCGTCGACCTCCAGGCCATCGCGGCCATCGCCAAGAAGCACCGCATCCCGTTCATCGTCGACAATACGATGGCGACGCCCTACCTGATCCGCCCCTTCGAGCACGGCGCGGACATCATCGTCCACTCGGCCACGAAATTCCTCGGCGGCCATGGCAACTCGATCGGCGGCCTCATCGTGGACGGCGGCTCGTTCAACTTTGCGGGCGACGACCGCTATCCCATGCTGTCCAAGCCGCGCCCGGAATATGCCGGCATGGTGCTGGGCGAGACCTTCGGCAATTTCGGCTTCGCCATCGCCTGCCGGGTGCTCGGTCTGCGCGACCTGGGACCGGCGCTCTCGCCCTTCAACGCCTTCCTGATCCTCAACGGCATCGAGACCCTGCCGCTGCGCATGCAGCGCCACTCGGACAATGCCCTGGCGGTTGCCGAGCATCTTCAGGGCCACGGCAAGATCTCCTGGGTCAGCTATCCGGGCCTGCGCTCGGACCGCTATCATAACCTCGCCAAGCAGTACTGCCCCAAGGGCGCCGGGGCGGTGTTCACCTTCGGCCTCAAGGGCGGCTACGAGGCCGGCGTGAAGCTGGTCTCGAACCTCAAGCTGTTCTCGCACCTGGCCAATATCGGCGACACCCGCTCCCTGGTGATCCACCCGGCCTCCACCACACACCGCCAGCTCACCGACGAGCAGAAGACGCAGGCCGGAGCGGGCCCGGAGGTGGTGCGCCTCTCCATCGGCCTCGAAGACACGCAGGACCTGATCGACGACCTCAACCAGGCTCTCGACGCCGCGTAAGCTATACCTTCCGCTTCGCGTTCTCAGCCCGTCATGGCCGGCCCTGTGCCGGCCATCCCGACCCCATGAGGCGCTGCGCTTCTCCAATCGAGATCACCGGCACAAGGCCGGTGATGACGTCGAGAGTTGCCGCCAAAGACGTAACAAAAGGGCGGCCCGAGAGCCGCCCTTTTCGATGGGATGGACCTCGACACTTACGCAGCGCGAGACGTGCCGGCCTTCTTGTAGGTGTTGTGGATAGCGTTGAGCGAACGCTCGAGCGCCGTCCAGAGGCGACCGATCTCCTCGGCCCCTTGCGAATTCGCATCGAATTCGCGAGCGCCCTCACCGGTTGCGAGGGAGAGCGTCAGCTCGGGGCGATGGGTGATCTGGCCGGCCCAGACCGGAACCTGGAGTGCATTCAAGGCGCCGCGCGCATCGGCCACCACGTGGGCCTCGGCGTCTCCGTGCTTGGCCGGAGCGGCATTGATGACCGCAGCGTATGGCTTGCGGTGCTCGCGGGCGATGGCGACCGTGTCCTGCAGGGCGGCGATGTCGAACAGGCTCGCCCGGGTGGGAATGATCACGAGGGTGGCCTGCTTGATCGCCTCGGCGACGATCGAAGACTTGTTCGGAGGCGTGTCCACGAGAACCCACTCATAGCCTTCGCGCTTCGCTTCCCTGATGGCGTCGGCGATGTTGCGCACATTGTGCTTGAGCCCCAGGTATTCCTGATCGCGGATCTTGTGCCAGAGGGACAGGGAGCCCTGCGGATCGTTGTCGATCAGCAATGTTCGGCGTGAAGGGTTGGCGATATAACTCGCGAGGTGAGCAGCTAGCGTGCTCTTACCCGAGCCGCCTTTCCGCGAAGCAAAGACCAGCACATTCATGCCTGACTCCTCATAAGCCTGTTCCGACAGCCCTGCCTTTAGGGGTTAAGCCTATCTTAATATTGTTCACCTGTAGCAGAGCAAGTACTGATTTCCTAATTCCTGCCGTATTCCCACTGCGATTTTTCCCGCTCGGTGCCTTCGATTGCTCGGTTTCAGGCCTTCGTCCGGCAGCGGGTTCGGCTTGCCGGGATTCGTGAAGGCGTTGGAAACCCTCGTGCAGAGCGTGAAAACGCTCGCGCGGAAACCCGTTGTTCGGGAATTGACGCGAGCAGCCTGCCCCGAGCGCCCCAAGATGGTCTGCGACGCACTCTTCGAGGATCAGGCTGCCGTTCCAAGCTTCGCAGTGGGCTCATTACCCTGAGAAGGGCGACCAGGATTCCTATTCTGAAACAGGTTTTCAGCGGCGGAACCACCGTTCCGCTTGGCCGTTAAGCTCCAGACTTCACAAGTCTTAGGAGCTGACAAATGTCCAAGAAAATCTTGTTTGCAGGCGCTGTTCTCGCCTCCCTGGTCCCTGCGGCCGCCTTTGCTCAATCGGGCGGCGCTGCAGCCGGCGCGACCACTGGTGCTGTGGGCGGCGCCATCGTTGGCGGGCCTGTCGGAGCAGTCGTCGGCGGCGTGACTGGCGCGATCGTGGGCGGTCTCGCCGATCAGCAGCAGCCGCAGTTCCGCCAGTACGTGGTGACCCAGGGCGTTCCGTCCTATCGCTATACGGAAGAGGTTCGCGTCGGCACAACCCTCCCGGCTTCCGGCGTGCAGTATTATGAGGTTCCGGCCGAGTACGGCGTGAGCAATTATCGCTACACGGTGGTGAACGACACCCCGGTTCTGGTCGAGCCCGGCACCCGCCGCATCGTCCAGGTCATCCGCTAAATCTCAGCGGACAATGAGCTTCGGGGCGGCCCTAGCGGCCGCCCTTTTGTTATGCCCAGGTCGTGCTCACGCGGGCATGGACGACCGCCATGGCGAGCACGGCCATGGCGAAGACCTGGTGGGCCAGTCCGGCCCATAGGGGCACCGCGAGCAGCAGGGTCACGATCCCGAGGGCCATCTGGGCCAGCACCAGACCGGCCATGCTGGTCGCCCGGCCGGCTGTCTTCGACCTTGGGGCCCGGCGCCGCAGGGTCCAGGCATGCCACACGGCAAAGGCCACGATGGCATAGGCGACGATACGGTGATTGAATTGAACGAGAAGGACGTTGTCGACGAAGTTCTCGATCCAGGGCTTGACCACGAACAGGGCCGAGGCGGGCGGGATGAAGACCCCATCCATGAGCGGCCAGGTATTGTAGGTCAGCCCGGCCTTTGATCCGGCCACAAGACCGCCCAAGGCGATCTGGAACAGGATCAGTCCGACCAGAATGCGGGGCGCATACCCTGCCAGAGCCTCTTCTTCGACCGCGCCGGAGCGGTCCTTCAGCCCTGATGCGACCCAGACGAGGCAGGCCAGGATAATGCTGGCGACCGTCAGGTGCAGGGCGAGCTTGATGGGAGCCACGGCGGTCATGCCCGGCTCGAGACCGGATGCCACCATGATCCAGCCGATGGCGCCTTGAAGCCCCCCCAGGGCGCCGATGCCGAGAAGGGTCAAAGCCAGCCGGCCCTTGATGATCCCCCGCGCCCAGAACCAGACCAGCGGCAGGAAGAAGACGAGACCGATCAGGCGGCCGAGCTGCCTGTGTCCCCACTCCCAGGCATAGATGAACTTGAACTCGGACAGGGTCATGCCCTTGTTGACGAGCTCATATTGCGAAATCTGCCGGTACTTCTCGAACTCCGCCATCCAGGCCTGCTCGGTCAGCGGCGGAATGGCGCCGGTCACGGGCTTCCATTCCGTGATCGAGAGACCGGAGCCGGTCAGGCGCGTGGCGCCGCCCACCGCGACCATCAGGACGACCAGGGCCGCAAGGCAATAGATCCAGGCGCGAACGGCGGACAGGGATCGGCTCTGGGGCATGCGCGCCAAAGGCACGCCCTCGGCGGAGGCTGCGACAGCCATGCTCACTCTCATCGTCGATTAGGGCTTGAACCCAGGATACGGACGTCACATAGAGGCTATGCCTCCGAGAGGCAATTCATGCCGGTGACGCACCGTCACGACCCGACGTTGACGCTTTGAGGATTTCGGCCATGGGCATTCGCTTGCGCAAGCTGATCGGCACAGTGGTGATGCTGACCTTCATCCTCTTCTATGCGCTGTTCGCGATGGCGGTCGCCGAAGGCCGGATCACGCAGGCGCCGAAGCTTCTTCAGACCGTTGCCTATATCGTGCTCGGCCTAATCTGGATCGTTCCGCTCATGCCGCTCGTTCGCTGGATGGCGAAGCCGGACAAGTCCTAAGCCCCGCCTATTCCCTCGATGATCGTGCCCGTGCCGCCGCAGATCGGGCACGGCGTGACGCCGATGCGGCCGCTGCCCTTGCATTCGGGGCAGACATTTTCACCCGCTCCCGGCGTTCCCGGCTCGGCCTGGTCACCGGGATTGAGCTTCGTCTGATCGGAAGCGGCCTGATCTTTCGGTGTGCTGGTCATGGCTAAGCTCGCATGAGAGTTCATGCGATCAACGCGGCAGCCGAATCGAGGTTTCTGCGGCGGGCAAAGAAAAGGCCCGCCGGAAGCGGGCCCTCTGAAGATTTCTTAGCGGCACACCCGGCGGCTGCGGTGCTCCCAACCCCAGCCCGGAACCCATTCCCGGTAGCGCTCGGTGAAGCAGCGCTCCACATAGACCTCGCGAACCGGGCGCTCGTAATAGACCGGCGCAGCCTCTTCGACATAGACCGGCGGGGGAGGCGGCGGGGGAGCGCGATAGACGACCGGAGGCTGCGGCTGGGCCACGGCCGCACCGACGGCGGCGCCGACGGCAAGACCTCCCAGGGCCCCGAGAGCCACGGCGGCGCCGGGCGACAGGCGATCACGCGCTGCAGCCGGTTGGGCGGCAGCCAGGCCGGTGACCAGCGCCAGAGCCGCGGCCGTACCGGAGACAAGACGGAAGATCTTCATGATCATCACCTACGACAGGAGGGAGGCCACCTGCCTTCCTCTTCATGTCATGAGATATACTGTTCAAAACCTCTCTGAAAGCTGAACAGATTGTGGCAAAGCTTCGGCTTCGGCCAAACTTACCGGAATGGTGAGCAAGCCGTTAAGGCCATCGCGCACGCCGGACAGTTCGGGCAATGATCATGCGCCGGCGCTGCGCAGCGGCACCGAGAGCAGCACGCGGACGAGGTCCGCCTGACGGTTGGTGTCGGTCTTCCGGAACAGATTCTTCAGGTGGAAGACGACAGTCGTCTGGGCGACTTCAAGCTCTTCGGCGATTTGATCGAGGCGCTTGCCATCGATCAGCATGAGGGCCACCCGGGTTTCGGACGGCGTCAAGTTGTAGAGCCGGACAAGCGTGTCGCCCGAGACCTTGGCCCGCTGCTCCGTGTCGATCACGAGCAGGACGACGGCCTCCGGCCGCTCCTCCGCGGAGAAACGCTGTCCCGGGATGAGGACGAGGTAAGGCCGCCCGCCCGAGATCCGCGGAAACGACACGATCTCATCCAGAGCCTCCTCCTCGAAAGCCTTCTCGATGGCCGAATGGAGCTTGCTGTTTTGCTTCGCCACCGAACCCTTCAGGATGCCCTGCGCGACGCTCAGGCCATCGCCCTCCGCCAGAATCCGTTGCGCTTCCTTGTTCATCACACGAACGGCACCGGTTTCGTCGACGATCACCACGCCGACCAGAAAACGATCGAAGGCGAAGGTGGCCTTGTAGAGGGCGTCCACCGTTCGTCCCTTTGCGGATTTCAGGATCTCTTGCCAGGATTCTTCCGCCCGGTGAACGGCGCTCGTCTGGACGCGGACGACCTGATCGAGACGGGCGGAAATGGTCGCCAGCAGAATCTCGTAATCGATCGGCTTGACGAGATAATCGTCCGCTCCCGCCTGCTTGCCGCTGAGAACGTCGTTCCGTTCCGCCAGGGCTGTCAGGAAGATGAAGGGAATATCCGACATGGTGCCCTGCTCTCGCAGGGCCTTGAGCACATCGTAGCCGCCAAGGCCCGGCATGGTGATATCGCAGAGGACGAGGTCGGGACGGTGCCTTTGGAGGAGGCTCAGCGCCTCGCTGCCGTTGGCAGCCTGGAGCACACGATAATTGGCGGCCTCCAGCTCTTCGGCGATGTCGCCTCTCAGGTCGTCCTCGTCTTCAACGCAAAGAATTGTTTTTTGATCGTTCATTGGAGTCCATCACTCATGCAGCCTGTTGCGTCTGATCGGCATTGGCTATGGGCAGATCGAAGGTAAACAGAGATCCCGCCGCTTCATAGCTCTCAACCTGAATGTCGCCACCATGCAAGTGCATGATCCTCTGGGCGAAATTCAACCCGATACCCGTTCCGGCAATGCCCGAAGCCGTGCGGGCCCGGTAGAAGCGATCGAAGATCTTCGGCAATTCATCGGCCGGAATGCCGATGCCCCAATCACGGACGGAGCAGAACGCGCGAGATCCATCCATCCAGATCTTGATCTCGACAAGCGGCGTATCGCCCGAATACTTGATGGCATTCGACAGAAGATTGACGACCACCTGCTCGATGAGCATGCCATCGCAATAGACCCTGACAGGGACCTCCGGAACGTCGAAGCGGATCTCGGCCTGTGAGCTGACCTCGCGCTGCCGCTCGCAAATGTCCATGACGAGATCGACCAGATTGTAGGAGGCCGGATTGACCTCGATCGTTCCTGCGTCGAGTTTGGCCGCATTCAGCACGCTCTCCACGAGACGCGTCAATCGGGTTCCGGCATTTCGGATCTTCTGGATGCGCGTGACGAGCTCGTCCTGCGTCAGATCCGACCCTCGGCGAAGAATGCGCTGAGCGCTGGAATCCAGAATGGCGAGCGGCGTCCGGAACTGGTGAGACACCATGGATACGAAGTTCCGGTAAGCATTCGAGGTTTCACGCTCGCGCTCGAGAGCCGATTCAAGAGCCTTCGCAACCTGCTTGTACCCTGAAATATCCGTCAGACGCACGAAGATGGTCGCCCCATCGGCTTTCGTAAGGGAAAGGCGAGCCCACGTATCCTTCTTCATCAGAAGATCGAGTTCGATCTCCTCGAAGGGAGATTGCGCATTCACGAGCCGCATATCGGCGCCCTCGCACATGGCGAAACACCGCAGAAAACTGCTGAGGTTCATCTCATCCTGGCACCACAGCGATACCGGAGCGGCAGCCCAGATCTGCTCGTTGGCGAAGAGGAGCTTTCCTGTCCAGTCGAAGGCCGCAAATCCGTCCGATGCTGATTTGATCGCCGCGATCAGGCGGCGCTCGGCTTGGCGCAGGGCTGCCGTCCGCTGAAGCACCTTGATCTCGAGATCGAAGTTCTGGCGCTCCGCCTGCTTGCGTGCCAGCCATTGCTCGGTCACGTCGCGCATGAAGGCGATGCCCAGCTTGCGCTCGGCCATGGAGACAGGAAAGCAGTTGATCTCCAGGCATCGCTCCTGCCCGTCGGGTGAGGATGCCTCGTGCTGGAAGACCGAGCTTATTCCGTCAGTGGCCCGGACGAGCGACCCGAGCACCTCCTCCTGGGCGAAGATCGGATCGACATCCTGCATATGCTGTCCGACGGCTCGGTCCGGCTTTATGTTCAGCAGGTCTTCCATGCCCGGGTTCCAGAGCAGGCATCGAAGCTGGGCATCGAACATGACGATGCCTTGATCGCTGATGTTGTTGATGACCAGATCGGAGAGCTCCTGCTCCTGCTTGAGAAGCTGCTTCGCCTGAGTCGTCTCCTGCGCACCTTTGAACAGACGGATCACCAGGAACGCCGCGCTGACGGCTATGCCCACGATATAAGCGAAGCTCTCGAAGACGTAGCGTAGATACAGCGAGCGCTTCTCCGCAGTCTCTTCATGGCTGAGCAGCATCGCCCGGTTTGCAATATTCCTCAGCTGGTAGGCAAGATCGTGAACCTGCTCCCTCAGCCTCGTTGCAGTCTGCGCATCAATTGGATTTTCAAGAAGCGGTTCGGCATCGTTGAGCTGCCGGTAAAATTCTTTGAGGCTCTCGAAGGCCCCGACTTTGACGATCAGCTGTTTCTGAGCGCCCTCGAGAAGAACCGACAGTCGGCTGATCAGGATCGCCACGCGAAAGCTGGGCGTCTGTTCCGGACTGGTAAAGACCTCTCCCATCCCAGCTCGGGCCAAAGTCTCAGCCGTGATCGACGCCTCAAACTGAGTCTGGGAAACCTCCCACAAATTGCTGTAGCTGTCTCCGGTTCGCGTATCGTGCTCCACATCGAGCAGCCGCCACACCGTGAAAGTGAGAGAAATTGCGAGTACCCCGATCGCTGCGAGCGTGACCAGAGAAGCCTTGTAATTCCTCAGCTTGAGCTTCATGGCAGCACAATCTGCAGCTGGTCGGGTTTCCAATCGATGTTTCCCGAAACCGTCAGCAAGACCGCTTCCTGGGCACGAGGCAATGGCTCAGCGGCACGGGAAGGCGCCGGACCTCCGAGAAGGATCATCCCAGACAGGAGAAACGCAAGGCGCAGCATAAACCCCAATCCCGGAGAGATTATAATAAAACACAGGCATCATTGGCGATTTGTTGCGAAAAATCCAGTGCCGTGTGTGAGAAAGCGCCGCCGTCTCTCCTTGAGGCATTCCTCCGGGCAATAAGCAAATTCATCTGGACTAATCTCTGTGTTTCTGAGGCATGGCCTTTTACACAATATTGACCCTGAACTATAAGCAGTCACACTCGGCACCAACAACCGGCCAATGAATTACTCAACGCACCTTGCCAGCTTCATCTCACGACTGATCCGAAACTACATGGTTTACTGGGATGATCAGCTTAACAACATGGGCGAGATCGGGATTGTGCGAGCTTGGCCGGTGGCGCTATATTTCCGCCCGACTATCAGCAGGCCCTCTGCCGGAGTTTCGCAACCAAGGAGTTTGATATGCGCAAATTCGTAATGGCCGTGGTCGGTGCCGCAGTGCTCATGTCGGCAGTGCCCGCCACCGCCACCCCGCTCCAGACCCGTCCCCTGCCCCAGATCGACCAGGCATACCCGAATGAGAGCTATGCTCAGTATTACCGCCGCGGGTACCGCCCTTACTACCGCCCGTACTACCGTGACCGGTATTACTATCGTCGCGACAACGGCGCGGCCGTGGCCGCCGGCGTCGCCGGCCTCGCGGCGGGCGCGCTGATCGCCGGCGCTATCGCCAACCAGGCCCAGGCGCAGCCCGCCGCCCCTCCGCCTCCCGGCACGGTCGACCCGCAGCTTGCCGCTTACTGCGCCCGCAAGTACCGCTCCTACGATCCGGCGACGGGAACCTTCCTGGCGACGAACGGGATGCGGTACGTCTGCACTTACTGATACGACCTCCGACACGCCATCGTCCCGAACCCTGCCGCGACCTGCGGCAGGGTTTTTGCTTTGCAACCCTGGGATGAGCGCAAAGCCTTTACCTCGTCGGCCTGCGCGTTAGATCAGAAAGGGCGATCCCCTCCCGAACCGACACTTTCCAGAAAGGCTAAGACCAGCTCAATGGCTCAAGACCCTGACCGCAACGGTACCGTCGTTCCACCCACCGAGGCAGCCCTCCTGACCTCTGGCAACATGACTGAACTCGAGCTGGTTCTCCCGGATCTGGGCGATGAGGATCTGCCCGAGATCGCCGTCTTTCTCGTGGCCTGCGCCATGCGCTTCCACAGCGATCCGGACTTCGTCCAGGAACAGCTCGAATGGCTCGTCAAGGCCCATGACGCGGAGGTCGACGAGGGTATGAGGCCCGATCAGCTGAACTCCGCCAACGACGACTGATCGGGCCGGATCGGCTCACCCTATTAGTCGATGAATTCGACGGGAGTTCCCTTCTCGACCATCTTCGACAGTTCCTCCACATCCCAGTTCGTGAGCCTCACGCAGCCCTGGGAATAGGCCTTGCCGACCTTCTCGGGCTCGGGCGTTCCATGGATGCCGAAGGACTCGATGGAGAGGTCGATCCAGGTACTTCCGACCGGGTTGTTCGGGCCCGGCTTGATCTCGAACTTCTCCTTGGCCTTCACGCCCTTGAACGCGTAATCCGGGTTATAGGTATAGTTCGGGTTCGGAGCCACGGCGCGCACCCTGTGCGATCCGCTGGGTGCGGGCTTTTCCTCGCTGCCGATCGAGGCCGGGTAGACCGCGACCACGGTGCCGCCCTTGTCCAGGACGCGCAGGACATGTTGGCTTTTGACGATCTCGATCTTATCGGCCTTCTCCGGTTTCTCCGGCGCGGACTGCGCATCGACGTTGGCCACGACGATGGATGTCCCCGGCTTGTCGAACGCCTTACCGGGATTCAGCGCCTTGAGCAGATCCACATCCATATGGAACTTCTCGGCCAGAAGCTCGTCCGGACCGGAATAGCCGAGCCGATCGAGACGGGCTTGATCTTCCAACTTGTCCGGGACCGTGACGAAGGGGCCTTTCACGTCGACGTCCTGGATCGTGTACTCGACCAGAGCCGGCTCGGATGACGCTTCCTTGAGTTTTGCCCAGAACTCCTCGTCGAGGGTGCCGTCCGGTTTGAGACCGCGCTCCTTTTCAAAGGCCTTGATGGCGTTCCGCAAATTCTCGCCATTGTGCCCATCGATAACGCCAGGCGAGAACCGAGCCCGGTCGAGCAGGACCTGCGTTTTGACGAGCGCCGGATCGATCTCCTTCCCCTTGCCCGCCTCGGCCGTCCATTCGGCCTTGTTCACGGTTTCGAGGTTCAGGTCCTGAGGCGCGGCCAGGACGGGGGTCGCAAGTCCCATGACTCCAACAGCAACATACGCAACGACTTTCATGAAAAGGCTCCACCGGCATCATCGTGGACAGACAAAGCCCTGGCTGCGTCCCTGTTCCCACGGGTCTACTGGCAAATACGGTAATCGCCCTTGCGCTCCCTCAGATCGAGATGGAGATGATCGCCATGGGCCGCATCCGAGCCCGGTCCGAGCACCGTGTTGAAGATGGGACAGGCTGCCTTGCGGATCGCTTCCTGGAAGGCTGCTTCGGAGGAACCTTCCGTATGGCTGCCAATCGTGAGCGGAGACCGCTTGGCGAATTCAAATCCCATGATGTCGAGACCGTTTCCGAAGGCGTGCTCGCTCAATTTCTGACCGTTGCGCTGGTCACGGCACTGGTAGGAGGTGCCGATGAGAAGTTTCGTCGGAGCGCTCTGGAACTGGCGCTCAGCCTCGGGCGCGACCACCTCGCTCATCCAGCGCGAGATGCTCTCGGCCACCGGGCAGTTCATCAGCGAGGACGGCACGATCGTGACGCCGTTCGGAAGTGCCGAGACGAGAACCGGGTTGTCGACAGCGCAAAGGTTCTCCCTCACCGGTGGGCGGCTCTCGAAGCGGAGCCCAAGCTGCGTGATGCGTTGGAGACAAGCATCCTTGGCGTCGCGGTCGAGATCGGCCTTCTGATCGAGAGGTGTCTCGATGGGCGGCACCTCTTCCGCCCGCTGTTCCGGCTCTGACGCCGTCGAACGATCCGGCCTCGGCGGGGGCAGCGGCTCAGTCGAGTGCTGCGGCGCCAAATCGTGCGGCCTGGGCGGAGGCAGCGGCGGTGCTGGATCCTGAGCCCAGGCGGCCGACGCAAGCATCATCGTCCCGGTGATGCCCCCCAGCTGTGCCATCAAGCGGCGTCGAGGACCCATGCTGCCTCCCGTTTCCGAGTTCGTTACTATCTATAATCCTCATGCGCCAAGGTTCAGTTCCATCTCAGTCTTCTGGGCGCCTTGCACTCATGCCCGGACGCTCCAAAATCGATGGATCAGAGGAGAGCCGGCATGAGTACTTTTCCGGTGGCGGGTTTGGGTTCCGACAGAAGCTTGTCGCTGGTCTCGGCAATGGCCGAGCACGAGAGCTCCTGCACCAAGCGTGTCGCAGAGCTGGTGGAACGTGTGGCAAAGCTTCGAGCCGAGCTTCAGGAGGCCGAAGCGGCATTGGAGTTCGAGAAGACCCGCATCCCGGTTCCTGGCGATTTCGTCCGTTGCCCCCTGACGCGCTTCTTCGGACGCGTCACCAAGGTTACGCCGCGTGGGAACGGCAGACCCTGGATCGAGATCGTTCCTTATCTCGGCCCCAATCTTCCCGGCCACTCTTCCATGGATCTGTTCGACAGCTGGGAGCTGATCGATCCACCCTCGGAGGCCTCGAATGCGGGCGCCAGTGGACTCGCAAAACTTCCCACCATCGCGCCTTTCATGCCGGCGAGCCGAGCCCTGATCGAGGCGCCTTCCGGCGAGGACGAGATGGAGGCGTCGCTCAGGCAGCTCTGGGCGCCGACGAACCGGATCTCGTCCTAGGCCTCACCGTCCAGTTCGTCACCTGCAACATTTCCGGGCATGTGGCGTTGGCCCTGCGGTTTCCCTGCCTGCCGTTTGCCGCAGCCTGCGAAGCCTCGAACGCGTGGCACTCGGGAAGCCTGAACCTTCAAGTCCCTCTCTCACCTGCCACCGCATCACAAGCGCTCGAACGACAGGAAGACAGCAATGGCAGAGGATGGGCAGAGTGTACGCCTCCAGGTCGCAAACGCGCGGCCCGACGATTCAGGCCGTGGGATCGCACGCATGAGCCGGCAGGCTCTGGCCGAGATCGGCGTTCAGGAAGGCCAGGCCATCGAGATCGTCGGCAAGCGCCATACCACCGCCATCGCCGTCACGCCCTACCCTGAAGACGAGGGCCTGAACATCGTTCGCCTCGACGGTCTGCAGCGCGTCAATGCCGGCGTGGGCAGCGGCGATCATGTGGAGGTGAAGCGCGCGGAGGTCCGCCCGGCAACGCGCGTCGTGCTGGCTCCGGCGCAGAAGGGACTGCGCCTGCAGGGCTCCGGAGACGCCCTGAAGCGGACGTTCTATCAGCGTCCTCTGACGGCCGGCGACGTGATCTCCACCTCGGTCTATTCGCAGCGGACGGCGGATCCACGGCTGCCGGAAGAGATGCGCGGCCTCCTCAACATTCCGGCCTATGGCCTGCAGGAAATTCGCCTTGTGGTGGTCGCGACCCAGCCGCGCGGCATCGTGCACGTGACGGCCGAGACAGAGATCGAGCTGCGCCCGCAATTCGAGGAACCGCGCGAAGCCCGCCGGGCCGACGTGACCTACGACGATATCGGCGGCCTCGGCAGCACGGTCGATCAGGTCCGCGAGATGGTGGAGCTGCCCCTGCGCCATCCCGAGCTCTTCCAGCGCCTCGGCATCGATCCGCCGAAGGGCGTTCTGCTCTACGGCCCTCCTGGCACCGGCAAGACCCGGCTTGCGCGCGCCGTCGCCAACGAGACGGAGGCGCAGTTCTTCCACATCGCCGGACCCGAGATCATGGGCCGCCACTACGGCGAATCCGAACAGCGCCTGCGCCAGGTCTTCCAGGAGGCGCAGCAGAACGCGCCTGCCATCATCTTCATCGACGAGATCGACAGCATCGCGCCCAAGCGCGAGGAGGTCACGGGTGAGGTGGAGCGGCGGATCGTAGCGCAGCTGCTTACCCTCATGGACGGCCTGGAGCCGCGTCAGAACATCGTGGTGATCGGCGCGACGAACCGGCGCGAAGCGATCGACGAAGCCCTGCGCCGTCCCGGCCGCTTCGACCGGGAGATCGTCATCGGCGTCCCGGACGAGCCGGGGCGCCGGGAGATCCTCGGGATCCATACGCGCGGCATGCCCCTGGCCGAGGACGTGAATCTCGACGAGGTCGCCCGAACCACCTACGGCTTCGTCGGCGCCGATCTCGCGGCCCTCTCCCGCGAGGCGGCGATGGATTCCCTGCGGCGCATCCTGCCGGGCATCAATCTCAGGGACGGGATTCCCTCTAACGTGCTCGAAAGCCTGCAGGTCACAAGGCAGGATTTCATCAATGCCATGAAGCGCGTTCAGCCCTCGGCCCTGCGCGAGATCATGATCCAGGTGCCCAACGTGACCTGGGATGACATCGGCGGCGTCGAAGAGGCGCGCACGCGGCTGCGCGACGGGGTGGAACTGCCGCTCAAGAGCCCGGAATCCTTCCGACGCCTCGGCATACGCCCGGCCAAAGGCTTCCTGCTGTTCGGCCCTCCCGGTACCGGAAAGACCCTCTTGGCGAAGGCGGTCGCCCGCGAAGCCCAGGCCAACTTCGTGGCGACGAAGTCGTCCGACCTCCTCTCGAAATGGTATGGGGAATCCGAGCAGCAGGTGTCGCGGCTCTTCGCCCGCGCCCGCCAAGTCGCTCCGACGGTGATCTTCATCGACGAGATCGACTCCCTCGCGCCCGTCCGTGGCGGAGGCCTGGGCGAGCCTGCGGTCACCGAGCGCGTCGTCAACACGATCCTGGCGGAAATGGACGGTCTCGAGGAATTGCAGGGCGTCGTGGTCATGGCGGCGACCAATCGACCGAATCTGATCGACCCAGCCCTGCTCCGGCCCGGCCGTTTCGACGAGCTGATCTACGTGCCGGTTCCCGACGCTCAGGGACGCCGCCACATCCTCAGCATCCACACTAAGGACATGCCGCTCGGCCGTGATGTGGATCTGGACATAATCGCCGAACGGACAAGCCGCTTCACCGGCGCGGATCTGGAGGACCTGACCCGCCGGGCCGGCCTCCTGGCCCTGAGGGAGTCCCTGCAGGCCGAGCATGTGACCATGGCGCATTTCGAGCAGGCCCTGCGGGAAACCCGCCCCTCCGTCACGCCAGAGATGGAGCGGGAATACGAGGCCATCGTAGGTACCCTGAAGCAGCAAGGTCCGCAGCGCCAGCCCATTGGCTTCCTGCCCATAAGGCAGGCCGCGGAATAACTTTTCTGATCACGACGAGTGAAGCCCCATGGCATCGCAAGATGCCATGGGGTTTTTGATTCGACGTCGTACAAACAGAAGCGCGGGTCAGACGACCCGCGCTTTGCTCTCGAGGGAAGAGAACTTACTGACCGCAATCGACCGGAATGCGCGTGTCCCGGGTATTCGGATCCAACACCGTCCGGCACGGCACGCCATTAATCCAGCGAATTTCATGCGGAGCCGCATAGGGATCGACCGAGCCGACCGGAACGGGAGCACCCATCATCGGCGGAACAGGAGCCGGCGCGATGCTGCCAGTCGTCACGACGTCACTGGCCATCGGCGGTACGACACCGCTGACCTGACCGGCGCACGCGACCGGGATGCGCGTGTCACGGGTGTTTGGATCCAGAACCGTCCGGCACGGCACGCCATTGATCCAGCGAATTTCATGCGGAGCCGCGTCCGGGAAGAGAGAGCCGGGCGTTCCGGATATCGCCGGAGAAGATTGCGCCAACGCGGCACCCATGCCGCCAAGAACCATGAACCCAGCGCCAGCGAAGATCGCGAGCTTTCTCATAGATTTCTCCTATGCTTTCCTTGAACATGGCCGACCGCCACGTGTGACAGAGGCTAAACGCATTCGGTGCCAATGGTTTCCAAGCGTAATTCAAGCGCACAGAGTTGTGATGGCCACAGTCTTTAAAAGCCAAGCTTGATAACTGCCAAGTCTGAAAGCGAACCGTTTCCTGGCTTTTCGACGCATCTACTCTGGGGCCGTGAGCCGCCAAGCCAGATAGACTGTAATAATTCTAATTTCTTGCGACGCCAACACCGTCCTGTGCTGCGATCTCGCTTAACCCGATCGCGAGGCCGGAGCTCGAGCGGGTCAATCACTCGAGGGCCGGCGTTGTCCTGGTAACAAGCCATAGTCCGGCGACCACACCAACGAGACCGAGCAGGACGCCGGATGTGAAGGGTTCTCTGAAAATCCAGACACCGAGAAGAGCTGCCGTAATGGGGCTCAATGAGAGGAACACCGTCACCTTGGTCGGAGACGCATGCTTCAGCGCCCAGAGCCAAAGAACATAACCGATCCCGCTCGATAGGCCGATGAACAGAACGGCCAGCCATCCCGCGGTATCAAGGTGCAGACCTCCTGTGAAAAGCCCCTCCGCGCCCGCCGGCGCGCCAAGGAAGAGCACCGATGCCAGCATGGCCCAGGCGCCGATCGGCAAGGTCGGGTAGCGGGAGAGATAGGGCCGATACAAAACTGAACATACAGCACCGCATAGCGCAGCGGCGAGCACCAGAAGCGCGCCCAGCCATTCGCCGTCCGCATTCCGAGTGATCAGCCGCTCACCCAAGGCCACTCCGACACCAACGATTGTCAAAACGACTCCGGCGGCTTTCGTTCGGGTCAAGAGCTCACGCCCGAGGCTGGCCGCAATGATCATGGTCATCATCGGAAAGGTGGCGAACAGGAGCGCCGCGCGGGTAGACGAGATGAACTGAAGCCCGAGATTGAGGAGCGCGATGAGAACGCCGAACTGCACGATGCCGAGAACCATCACGACGAGAAGGTCACGCGCGGCAAACCTTACGCGGGCGCTCATGAATACCGGCGGCACAAGGCAGAGAACCGCGATGGCATAGCGCAGGAAAGCCAGCGACGCGGGGCCGATTTCATGAACCACGAGGCGCGTGGCCACCATGGCGGCGCCGACCTGCACACCCGTCGCCGCGGCGGCCGTCAGGGCAAGCGCTTCGAGGCGCTTCACAGATCGAGATTCCAGGTCTGGCCAATGAGATCCTTCCCGAAGGAATGGTGCGCCTCCTCTTTCACCAATCGGAATCCCTCCGCTTCGTAGATGCGGCGCGCTGCCGCGAGCACGTCGTTGGTCCAGAGGGTCAGGGTTTTGTACCCCTTGGCTCTGGCGAAGCCGATGCATTCATCGACCAACCTGCGCCCGAGGCCGAGCCCTCTGGCGGAAGGCTCCACATAAAGCAGCCGGAGCTTCGCGACCTCGTCCGAATGCCGCACGAGGAAGACGCTCCCGAGAATCTCGCCATCCCGCTCGGCGATCCAGCAGCGCTCCCATTTTGGGTCGAAGTTCCTGACGAAGACCGCGGCGATCTCTGCCACCAGTGCTTCGAAAGTTTGGTCCCAGCCGTATTCCTGCGCATAAAGAAGCCCCTGCCGATGGGCGATCCAGCCGATGTCTCCCGTCTGGTGAGAGCGCAAAATGTAAGGGTTGGAGTTCGGAGCACCTCCTACGAGACGCTCGACCGTGGCCATGGCCTGGACGAGGTGCTCCCGCTCGCTGGCGGAGAGGTCCGAGAGCATCGTGGCCACCTGCGCGGCCGAAGCTTGGTTCAGCGGCTTGAATGCCTCGAGGCCCCGGTCAGTCAGCGAAAGGAGAAGCTGACGCCTATCGCCCTTGGATGGAATGCGCTGGATCAGACCCTGAGAGTCGAATCTTTTCAGAAGTCGGCTGAGATAACCGGCATCGAGTCCGAGTTCCCGTCCTAGATCGGCTGCCGTCAAGGGGCCGCGATGGGCCAGTTCGTAGAGCACCCGCGCCTCGGTGAGTGAAAACGCGCTCTCCAGCAGCCCTTCGTTCAGGAGGCCGATATGGCGGGTATAGAAGCGGTTGAAGCTGCGGACCTTCTCGATCTGCTCATCCGTCGGCAGTTTTGGCATGTGGGACATGGCCGCCTCCCTGCCGGACAGCGTCCCGCATATCGTTGACTGAGTCAACTATTTCCAGGGAGGCAGCTTTGCCGCCTCAGGCCGCCACATCGATAGTCAGACGTCCCTCATGGATGGCATGGCAGGCCACGCCTCCCAGAAGCGGCGGGATCTCAGCCCGGCATCGGTCATTGGCAAAGGGGCAGCGTGGGTTGAAGGTACAGCCGGAAGGCGGGTTGATCGGGTTCGGGATCTCGCCGCTCACGGGAATGCGCTGACGGCCCGTCATGCCCACGTCCGGCACCGCATCGAGGAGCATGCGGGTATAGGGATGCTTCGGGTGAGCGAAGAGCTCGCGCCCGTTGGAGATCTCGACGATTCGGCCGAGATACATCACGCCGATGCGGTTCGCCATGTGCCGCACCACGGCGAGGTTGTGGCTGATGAACAGGTAGGTGAGCCCGAGCCGATCCTGCAGGTCGCGCATGAGGTTCAGGATCTGCGCCTGGACGGAGACGTCCAGCGCCGAGGTCGGCTCGTCGCAGACGATGAATTCCGCGTTCGAGGCGAGCGCGCGGGCGATGGCGACGCGCTGGCGCTGGCCGCCGGAGAATTCGTGCGGGTACTTCCGGCCGTCTGCCGGATGAAGGCCGACCAGCGACAGGAGTTCGCCGACCCTCGCGGTGATATCCTTCTCCTTCTCGATCAGCCGGAAGGCCCTGATCGGCTCGGCGACGATGCGGTCGACCTGCCAGCGCGGATTGAGGCTGGCATACGGATCCTGGAAGATCATCTGGATCCGCCGCCGCAGGCGTTGGCGCTCGGCAGCAGCAGCCCTGGTCGTCATCGAGACGCCGGCGATCGCCACCTCGCCGCTCGTAGGCTGCAGAAGGCCCACAACCATCCGTGCCACCGTCGACTTGCCCGAGCCCGACTCGCCGACGAGCGCGAACGTCTCGCCCTTGGCAATGGCGAAGGAGACGCCGTCGACTGCTTTCAGGTACTGCTTCTCGTCCCCCTCCAGGACCCGGTTCAGCCAGGGCTTGGAAACGTCGAACACGCGGCGCAGGTCTTTGACTTCGACGTAAGAGTGCTCGGTCACGCGACGGCCTCCGACCGGACGGAAGATTGATCGTAGAGATGGCAGGCGACGCGATGCTCGCTGTGCTGGATGGGCTCCGGCCGCTCGACCCGGCAGCGGTCGAACACGTAGGGACAGCGCGGATTGAACGCGCAGCCGGGCGGAATCGCCGAGAGGCGCGGCATGGAGCCCGGGATCTGGACGAGGCGCTCCGTATCGCTCTCGAGTGACGGGATCGCGCCCATCAAGCCCTTGGCATAGGGATGAAGCGGGTTCTGCACCACCTCGCGCACGGGCCCGATCTCGGCGATGCGGCCGGCATACATGACGGCGACCCGATCCGCCGTTTCGGCGATCACGCCCATATCGTGCGTGACCAGCATGATGGCGGTGCCGTGCTCGCGTCCGAGGCGCTTCAGCAACGCGATGATCTGCGCCTGCACCGACACGTCGAGAGCGGTGGTCGGCTCGTCCGCGATGATGAGTTCCGGCTCGGCGCACAGAGCGAGCGCAATCACCACGCGCTGGCGCATGCCGCCGGAGAACTCGTGCGGGTAGCTGTCGATCCGCCTGTCCGGCGCCGGAATGCCGACCTCGGCCAACAGATCGATGGCACGCTTCCTCGCCGCCGAGGCGGACAGGTTGGTGTGGGTGCGGATGGTCTCGACCAGCTGCTCACTCACACGATAGAGCGGGTTGAGGCTGGTGAGCGGATCCTGGAAGATCATACCGATACGCTTGCCGCGCACCTTCCGCATCTCCTCGGGCGGCAGGTTATCGATGCGCATGCCCGACAGCAGGATCTCGCCCCCGGCGATCCGCCCCGGCGGGTCGATCAAGCCAATGACGGCGGAGCCCGTCACCGACTTGCCGGCGCCGGATTCACCGACGACGCCGAGCACCTCACCCTTGCCGATATCGAAAGAGATGCCGTCGATCGCTTTCAGGATGCCTCGGCGGGTGACGAATTCGACGTGCAGATCACGGACGGAGAGGACGGGTTGAGACATGAGCGATCCTCTCATCGCAGCTTCGGATTGAGCGCATCGCGCAACCAGTCGCCCAAAAGATTGATGGCGAGGACGAGGAGCGCCAGGGAGAAGCCGGGGAACGCCACGATCCACCACTCGCCCGAGAACAGGTAATTGTTGCCGATGCGGATCAGGGTGCCGAGCGACGGCATGGTTTCCGGCATGCCGGTGCCGAGGAAGGACAGGGTCGCTTCCGTGATGATCGCAAGGGCGAGGTTGATGGTGGCAATGACGAGCACCGGGCCGAGCACGTTCGGCAGGACGTGCCGGACCATGATCACCGGCGCCGGCAGGCCGATGAGCCGCGCGGCGGCGATGTAATCCTTGTTCTTCTCGACCATCACCGAGCCGCGCACCGTGCGGGCGTACTGCACCCAGAAGCTCAGGCCGATGGAGAAGACTAGCACGGATAATGTCGTCACCCCGTCGAGTTGGCCGCCGAGCACCGACTTGACCACCCCGTCCACGAGCAGCGCGATCAGGATCGCCGGGAATGTGAGCTGCACGTCGGCGATGCGCATGATGACGGCATCCGTCGTGCCGCCCACATAGCCGGCGATGAGGCCGAGCGCGATGCCGAGCGTCGCTGAGAAGGCGACGCCGAGGAAGCCGACGGCAAGGGAGATCCGCAGGCCATAGAGAATGGCCGAGAAGATGTCGCGGCCCTGTTCGTCCGTTCCGAGCAGGAAGGGCGCCTGACCGTCCGCCTCCCAGAGCGGCGGCAGCCGGCTGTTCAGGAGATCGAGCTGGGCCGGGTCGAAGGGATCCTGCGGCGCCACGAAGCCCGCGAGGACCGCAGCCGCCATGAACAGGAGCGTCAGGAAGGCCGCCGCCATCGTCAGCTTGGAACGCTTGAAGCTCGACCAGACATCGCTGTCGAGAAAGCGGCCGGCCCAGGTGGTCGGCTGCGCCTGAGGCGTGGGCACGGCTTGTATTGCGTCTGCCATCTCTGCCTCCTCAGGCCGGCTGCCGGATCGTCGTCCGCAGGCGAGGGTCGACGATGGTGTAGAGGATGTCGACGGCGAGGTTGATCGCCACGAAGATCAGCGCCACCAGCATCAAGTAGGCCGCCATGATCGGGATGTCGACGTTCTGCACGGCCTGGACGAACAGGAGACCCATGCCGGGCCATTGGAACACGGTCTCCGTGATGATCGCAAAGGCGATCACCGAGCCGAACTGCAAGCCCACGATGGTGATGACCGGCACGAGGGTGTTCTTCAGGGCATGGCCGAAATGGACGGCCCGGGTGGTGAGCCCCCTCGCCCGCGCGAACTTGATGTAATCGGTGCGCAGCACCTCCAACATCTCGGCCCGGACGATGCGCATGATCAGCGTCATCTGGAACAGCCCGAGGGTGATGGACGGCATGATCAGCGCCTTCAGGCCCGACAGGGTGAGAAACCCGGTCGTCCACCAGCCGAGGCGGACGGTGTCGCCCCGCCCGTAGGACGGCAGCCAACCGAGGGTGACGGAAAAGAGATAGATCAGCAGGATGCCGATCAGGAATGTCGGGAGCGAGATGCCGATGAGCGAGATGGTCTGAAAAACCTTGGCCAGGAAGCTGTCGCGTTTGAGGCCCGAATAGACACCCATGAGCACGCCGAAACCTGTGGCGAAGAGCGTGGCGCACAAGGCCAGCTCGAGGGTTGCCGGCATGCGCTCGGTCAGCAGGTCCGCCACAGGCTGCCGGAACTGATAGGAAACTCCGAAATCTCCCTGGGCAGCCTTGGCGAGATAGCGCACGAACTGCAATGGCACAGGGTCGTCGAGACCGAGGGAGCGACGAACCTGCTCCCGCTCCGCGGCTGGTGTATCCAGCGATACGATCTGGTTTACCGGATCGCCTGCAAAGCGGAACATAGCGAACGAAATGATCCCGACGGCGAAAAGTACACCGATTGCCTGAAGGGCACGTCGGATGATGAAAGCGAACATTTACAATCTCTTGATCGCGTCGGCTCCGGCGAATACGTCACCTGAGACTTCTCAATGAATTGTCCCGGGCGGGATGCCGCCCGGGACGAGCGATCAGACGTGCCTTACTCTTTCGTCGCCCAGTACAGCAGCACCGAGTTGTCGGCGCGCTGGCTGAGCTTCACCTTGTTGGAGACGCCCCAAGCCAGCGCCTGCTGGTGCAGCGGGATATAGCCGTACTCGTCGAAGGTGATCTGGAAGGCCTGCTTGATCATCTGGTCGCGCTTTTCCTTGTTGCTTTCGACCAAGATCTTGTCGGTCAACTCGTCATGCTGCTTGTTGCAGAAATTGCCGAGGTTCGACTCGCCGCGGGACGATTGCGGATTGTCGCGGCAGCCTTCGATGTCGTGCAGCACGTTGTGGCTGTCGAAGGTACCCGGCGTCCATCCGAGCAGATAGAACGAGGTGTTGTAGTTGCCGGACTTCAGCACCTTTCCGAAATACTGAGCCTTCGGCTGGGCCATCAGGTTCACCTTGACGCCGGCGCGAGCCAGCATGCTGACGACGGCCTGACAGATCGCTTCGTCGTTGACATAGCGATCGTTCGGGCAGTCCATGCCGACTTCGAATCCGTTCGGATAACCCGCATCCGCGAGCAGCTTCTTGGCACCCTCGAGATCATATTTCGGGCGCACGAAATCCTTCGAGTGCACGAAGAGTTCCGGCGCGATCATGAGAGCCGATGGAGCCGACATGCCGCGCATGACGCGGGACTTGATCGTCTCGATGTCGATGGCCTTGTAGAACGCCTCGCGGACGCGCTTGTCCTTGAATGGGTTCTTGCCCTTCACATTCGAGAACAACAGCTCGTCGCGGGTCTGATCCATGCCGAGGAAGATCGTGCGCAGCTCGGGACCCGACTGGACCTTCGCGTTCGCGCTGCTGTTGACGCGCTGGATATCCTGCAGCGGAACCGGCTCGATCACGTCCACTTCGCCGGAAAGCAAAGCCGCAACGCGGGTGGCGTCGGAGCCGATCGGTGTGAACACGATCTCGTCGAGATTGTGCTCGGCCTTGTCCCACCATTCCTTGTTGGCCTTGAAGACTGTCTTCACACCCGGCTGGTGACTTTCGATCTTGAACGGACCCGTGCCGTTGGCGTTGAGCGAGGCATAGCTCGGGGTAGTCGCGGCCGCCGGTGTCGGCGAGGCTGCATTGTTCGCCTCGGCCCATTCCTTGTCCAGAATATACCAGGTGTCCCACTGGGAGTTCAGGATCGGGTTCGGCGACTTCAGCTTCACGTCGATGGTATGATCGTCGACCTTCACCCACTCGGAGTTGGTCGGCACGCGGGTCTGGAAGTTGGAGCCCTGCGCCCGCACCCGGTTTGCTGAGAAGATCACGTCATCGGCGGTGAAGGGATTGCCGTTGTGGAACTTTACGTTCTTGCGCAGGAAGAAACGCCAGGTCAGGCCATCTTCGCTGATTTCCCATCGCTCCGCGAGGCTGGGCTGGATGGCCAGATCCCTGCCGCGCCGCGTCAATCCTTCATAGACATGGCCAAGATGAGCGTTGGTCGTCGTCTCGTTCACTGTATAGGGATCGAGCGACTTCAGGTCGCCCTGGTTGGCATAGCGCAGGGTTACGGCCATTGCCGGGACGGCGACGCCGACCATGAGAGTCGCAACGGCTGCGACGAGAAACTTCGAACGGATCGTCATTTTCTGTCCTTCTCCTCTGGAGCCCCGCGTCTTTGCGCGGTGTTCTTCTTGTCGGAAGCTCGACTTTTGTCGTCGCTCCTTTCGCAAGGGAATGAAGTTAGGCAGGAAAGTGGCTGATGGTCTAGCCCTGACTTGGGCCATCTTGCTCAGCATTTAGGCACAGAGATCCTCGATCAGACGGCACAGCACGGCCTCACCGGCCTGGAACTCGCTGACCTCGATGTACTCGTCCGGCTGGTGGGCCTGCGCGATGTCGCCGGGGCCGCAGACCACCGTCGACCAGCCGACCCGCTGGAACAGACCCGCCTCGGTGCCGTAGGACACCACATGGGTGCCGTTGTCTCCGGTCAGGCGACGCATCAGACGTTCGGCCGCCCCGTCCTCTTCGGGCTTGAGGCCCGGCACTTCGGCAACGAGTTCGACGGCAACACCAGTCTCCGGGGCTATGGCCTTCATCCGGGGCTCGACCACGTCGCGGATATAGGCTTCGTAGCGGGCCAGATAGTCCATGGGACTTTCCGTCGGGATCGCCCGGATGTCGCTGTAGAACCAGGCCGAGGACGAGACAACGTTGGCGGCATTGCCGCCGGCCATCATGCCGCAATGCAGCGTGGTATAGGGAGGCTCGAACGGATCCCCTGGGTCCGTCTGGCGACGGTTCTCCTCCATCACGTCCTCATGCCAGGCGATCAGGCGCGCGGCGGTCATCACGGCGCTCACGCCTTGGTCGATCCGGCTGGAATGCACGGCGTATCCCGTGACCTCGGTGCGCAGCTGCACGGATGCCTTGTGCCCCGTCACCACTGCATGGCGTGTCGGCTCGCCGACGATGACGGCGGACGGCGCCGGGATGGAGCCGGCCATCGCCTGCACCATGGACGGCGCCCCGCGGCAGGCGATCTCCTCGTCGTAGGACAAAGCGATGTGAACAGGCCGCTTGAGGGGCGCGCGCACCATCTCGGGCACCAGCGCCAGAACGAGAGCATCGAAGCCCTTCATGTCGGTCGCGCCACGGCCGTACAGGCGGCCATTTTTCTCCGTGAGCGTCCAGGGATCGGTTGACCAGTTCTGCCCTTCGACCGGCACCACGTCCGTATGGCCGGACAGGACGATCCCGCCCTCCACCCTGGGCCCTATGGTGGCGTAGAGATTGGCCTTGTCGCCTTCCGGACTCATGACGAGATGGCTTTCGACACCATGGCTGTTCAGCCAGTCCCGACAGAACCCGATGATGTCGAGATTGCTGCTGGTCGAAACGCTCGGGAAGGCAATCAGACGCGCGAGCATTTCGCGGGGGGACATGGACATCGTGCACAGCTCCGTGAGTGAGCCGTAAGCTTCCGCTCCCTTCGAACCCGTGGTCAAGCTGCATTTGTTGCCGGCTATGCCGTCAACGCCCGTTGACGAAGCAATGACGTCCCTCCCATCATCCCGTCGCCCGCCGTGACTCGACACGCGGTTCACGCCTCCGACACCGCCCTGCCCCACGGATCTGCACATGACCGCTTTTGACGTAGCCCTATCCGACATCGAAGCGGCCCGTGACCGGATCGCCGGACGTGTCAGACGCACGCCCGCCTATGAGAGCGCCGACGTTTCGGCCCGCCTTGGCCGGCGCACCGCCTTGAAGATGGAAGCGCTGCAGCTTGCCGGCTCCTTCAAGGTCAGAGGCGTCTTCAACAAGGTGCTCACGTTGAGCGACGAGGAGCGCCGGCGCGGCCTCGTCACGGTATCGGGCGGTAACCACGCAATCGCCGTCGCCAGGGTTGCGGGAACGCTCGGTCTCGACGCCCTCGTCCTGATGCCGAAGACGGCGGCCCAGTTCAACATCGACCTGACCACGAAGTTCGGCGCCCGCGTGGAGCTTTGCGACGATGCCGCAGAAGCCTTCGCCAAGGCCGAGGACTACCAGCGCCGGGGCCGATTGTTCGTCCATCCCTATGACGATCCTGCGATCATCGCAGGCCACGGCACGCTGGGCCTCGAATTCCTGGACGACATCCCCGACCTGACCCACGTGTTCGTCTCGATCGGCGGCGGCGGCTTCATGTCCGGCGTTGCGGCGGCCCTGAAAGCGAAGCGGCCATCGCTCATTATCTACGGCGTCGAACCGACCGGTGCGCCGACCATGACAGAGGCCCTCAAGGCCAGTGAGCCGGTGACGATTCGCCCGACCTCCATCTCCCGGACCCTGGCGGCGCCCTTCGCCACTCGCCGGACCATGGCGGCCGCCAAGCTCTTCCTGAAGGAGATTCTGCTTGTGGAAGATCAGCCCGTCATCGCCGATGTGAGCTGGCTGCTCCAGACGGAGAAGCTGCTCTGCGAGCCTGCGGCGGCCTGCGTTCTGACCGTGGCCGAGACCGTTGCTCCGTCCCTGTCGGATGACAGCGTCATCGGCCTCGTGCTGTGCGGCTCCAACCTGTCCCTGGACGATCTCGATGCGTGGCGCCGGCAGTCCGTCTAAAATGAAGCCTCCAGGGTGCCCAAGAGGCTAGGACATGCCGGATCTGCCGACCTTTCTCACGTTCTATGCCGCGGTACTGGCCTTGCAGCTCGCCCCTGGCCCCGACATGGTTCTTCTTCTGAGCCGCGGCGTGGGACAGGGCCGGCGCATCGCCGTCCTGACGGCCGTCGGCATGACCCTGCTGGCCGGTCTCGTCCAGCTTCCGCTCCTGGCTCTTGGCGTGACATCCCTGATCCAGGCGTCGCCGCTGGCCTTCGAACTGCTTCGCTGGGTGGGCGCGGCCTATCTCGTTTGGCTCGGGACCAAGCTTCTGATCGGTTCGTTCGGTCCACATAGCCTCGTGCGCACGGCCCCGAAGCCCGTATCGGACCTCGCAGCCCTGCGCCAGGGGATGATCAACAATCTCACCAACCCGAAGGCCATGGTCTTCATGCTGGCCTTCCTCCCCCAGTTCGTCGATCCCAGCAAGGATTGGCCGATCACGGCACAGCTTCTGTTTTTCGGGGGCGTGCAGAAGGTTTCAGGGTTCTTCATCCTCGGAGCCGTGGCGGTCGGGACCGGGACGATCGGCGAATGGCTGTCCCGTCGGCCGGGCCTGATCGCCTGGCAGGAGCGCTGTGCCGGTCTCATCATGGTGGGCCTCGGCCTGCGTCTCGCCTTGTCGGGCGACGCTTCGGCCATCCGCCGGTGACCGGTGCCCGCTTCATCCTTCGTTAAGCTCAATCCGAAAAGCCTCGGCCGTACTTGGAGCCTCCTCGGGCGCGAATCGTTCTCCCCGAAGCTTGAGTTCATTCAAGGATCGATTCCATGACAGGAAAAGCCCTCTGCACCGTCGCTCTCGGCGGCCTCCTGACGATGCCGTGGCAGCCCGTCCAAGCCGCCAGCTTCGATTGCGCCAAGGCTCAGACCAAGGACGAGAAAGCAATCTGCGCGGACCGGGCGCTGAACGATCTGGATGTCGAAATGGCCGTGCTCTACACGCAGCTCAAGCCTCTTCTCGGCATGGGCGCCCGCGGCGACATGGAAGACACGCAGGTGGCCTGGCTCAAGCGGCGCGAAGCCTGTGGGGAGGACCGGACCTGCCTGAACAACGCCTATGAGGATCGCCTGAAGCAGCTGCGGGACGGTTTCGAGGCCCTTGCGAAGCGCGGGCCCTTCTGAGAACCGTCCATAAAAAACCCCGCGCAAGGGCGGGGCTGTGCAAAGACACGAAGTGAAGCAGCCGCCATGAAGCCGGCTGCCGAGAGCGCTGTGGCACTTGGGGGCGCCGTGGGACGCTCTCACGGGAATTTGTATCCCGGCTTGGCACAGGCACCTACTCTTCTTCCCGCGAATGGTTAAGCATTCATTCCGGTCGGATTCGGATCCGCAGCTGACGTGTTTTCGCGCACACCCCGTTCACCGTGAAAATGCCACCTTGGCCGTGCTTCCCTTACGATAACCACATGGAGTCGAAACATGCGCGCCATTCTCGCACTGCTTTGCCTCTTCTCAGGCCTGCCGGACGACACATCAGGTGAAGGCTTTGATACGGCCCAGGAAAAGACCGAGACGTACCGGGTGCTCCTTTCGGAACTCGCGTCCACAGCAACGCCGGACAGCAAGGCCGCGACCGATCTGCCCGATGGCCTGAAGCAGGCCATCGAAGCCTGGACCGGCCCTCAGTCGTAAAGGTCGATGCAGCTTGCCCGATTCCGCCTTTCAACTCTTGGGTTCTTCCCTCCCCGATGACCTCAAGGTGGCCTTTCTACCCCGCGCCCCATTTCAGGGGTTGCGCGAGTGCCCGTTAAAAGTTAGAGGAACCAAGCCTTTCGGCAGTCGGAGCGTAGCGCAGCCCGGTTAGCGCACTAGTCTGGGGGACTAGGGGTCGTGGGTTCAAATCCCGCCGCTCCGACCATTCTTTTCCTTGAATCTCGAAGCCTGTTCGAACCGGCCCCAGCGCCGGTTTCCTGCAGCTTGGATTCTGGCAAATTCCCCTCTCGTTCACACCGCTCAGTTACGGTCCAGCTGAAACAAAGCAGCAGTGATCGCGTTCGGCCCCTAACGGCGGCCCAGAGTCGAGCGCTTCTCCAGCGTGTCGCGGCCGAGCCGGGATTTCTGCAGGAGATGAAGATGGATCGTCGTGCCCTACTCGGCGGCCTTGCCGCCGCGCTCGTTGTCGCCCCAGCCCTGGCCCAGACCGGCGGCTCCTCCCCGGCCATGCCTTCGGGCTCCCCAGGGACCATGCCGATGAACCAATCGGGCGGGCAGATGAGCCAAGCCGATATGCAGCACATGCAGCAGACCATGCAGCTTGGGATGGTGGCCCTGGAATCGAGCCGCATCGCCATGAACAAGGTGCGCAACGAGGATCTGAAGCGCTTCGCGAATTTCGAGGTTCAGGAGCAGACCACCCTCTCCGAAGTGCTCCGCTCGATGATGGAACCAGCCGCGACCGCCACAACCGGTTCGACCGGCGGCCAATCCAATCAATCCAGCACAAGCATGCCGCCCATGCAGATGGACTCGTCGACACGCGACATGATGCAGAAGATGCAGAACCAGCAGGCCGGCGCTGAATTCGACAAGATGTACCTGCAGGCCCAGCTTCAGGGCCATCGCGACCTGCTCCAGGTTCAGGAGCGCTATCTTCAGTCGAACCCGCAGAACCGCGAGCACATGAACGTCGCCAAGATGGCCCGTGGACACATCCGCGAGCATATCGCCATGCTCGAAGAGATGCAGAAAACCATGCGGTAGGAGCCATTCGGACCGAAGGCTTTCGAAAGAAAAAACCCGCTCCAGCATCGGTTGGAGCGGGTGAAGTCTCAGGAGCAATCCTTGGAGGGATGCTTCCAAACCCAAACCGGCTCCGAATGTTTCACCGGTTGGGGTGCGACGTTCGAACCCATGTTGGAGTTTCGTTGGGAATGCGCCCGACAAGAGCCTGAACTTCTTCGACGCACGGGCCGTTCTTATCGAGCCTCAGAGGATTGAGCGAAGGACGGCACCGTGACGGAAAGCAGGTCGGAGTACAGGGCGGAGCAACGGCGGGACAGTCCGAGCACTCCTCCCATTGAGCCCAATGTTCTGGCCTCGGTCCTTGAGCGCAACATCGACGCCCTACGCGAGAAGCGACAAGAGGAGGAACGAAAGGCCGGACTGCAGGAGCGTATTGCGGAGGTCATCACCCGCTTTACCGGCAGCATGGCCTTTGTCTATGTCCACTTGGTGCTGGTGGCGGGCTGGGTCGCGGCCAACATCGGGCTCATTCCTGGTGTTCCGGCCTTCGATCCCACCTTCGTCATCCTCGCGACCTTCGCCTCAGTTGAGGCGATCTTCCTCTCCACCTTCGTGCTGATCAGCCAGAACCGCGCCGCCGAGGAGGCGGATCGCCGCTCGGAGCTCGACCTTCAAACCAACCTGCTCTCAGAGCACGAGATCACCCGTCTCCTGACCCTGACACGCGCGATTGCCCAGCACCTCGGTATCCAGGAGGCTCAGGACCCGACCCTCCAAGAATTGGAGCGGCACGTCGCGCCAGAGAAAGTGCTCGACAGGTTGACCGAAGACGAAGAAAGCCCATCAGCCTAAGAGGCTGGACGCGATGGAGGCTGATTGTCGGAGGGGATGGTGGGCGGTGAGGGACTCGAACCCCCGACCTGCGGTGTGTAAAACCGAAGCTCTACCAACTGAGCTAACCGCCCGACCGGCTTGACATAAAAAGAGAAGGCCGACAACGCAAGCGCTGTCGGCCTTCTTTCGCAAGCAAGCACCGCTGAAAAAGCGATTACTTCGCGTTGACGGCATCCTTCAGGCCCGCGCCGGCGCGGAACTTCGGGGTCTTGGAAGCGGGAACCTTGACCTTCTCGCCGGTGCGTGGATTGCGCGCCTCTCCGGCAGCGCGGTTGGTCACAACGAACGTGCCAAAACCGACGATCTTGACCTCGTCGCCCTTCTTCAGTGCGCCGGTGATCGCCTCGATGGCGGCGTCGATCGCGTCACCAGCCTGGCCACGCGAAAGGCCCACCTTGTCGGCGACGGCCGCAACGAGCTCGCCTTTATTCATAGTCATATCCTCCAGTGATCACGGCGGTCGCAAAGGAAATGGTCCACCGTTTCAGGGACCACTCGTTTGGCGCAAAGCTTGTCCGTAAGCAAGCCCCGAAGTGGCTGAAATAAGCCGTTTTTTGGCCCTTTTCATCAAAAAAGAAGCCCCTGGACCGGAGTCCAGGGGCTTCTGTCGTTACGTCAAGCACTCAGTTTAGTGAGCGATCACTCCGGCCGAATCGTCCTCGACGCTTGGCTTGTGACCTTTGAGCTCGGCAGCCTCATCCCATTCGATCCGCTCCGGCACCCGCACGAGGGCGTGCTGGAGAACCTGATCCATCATGGAGACCGGCACGATTTCCAGGCCGTTCTTCACGCTGGCCGGGATGTCGGCCAGATCCTTGGCGTTCTCCTCGGGGATGAGAACCTTCTTCATGCCGCCTCGCAGGGCCGCCAGGAGCTTCTCCTTCAGGCCCCCGATGGGCAGCACCCTGCCCCGCAGCGTCACCTCGCCCGTCATGGCGATGTCGCGGCGCACCGGGATCCCGGTGATGACAGACACGATGGCGGTCGCCATGGCGATGCCGGCCGACGGGCCGTCCTTGGGCGTCGCGCCTTCCGGCACGTGCACGTGGATGTCCCGGCGATCGAACAGGGGCGGCTCGACGCCGAAATCGAGAGCGCGGGAGCGGACATAGGACGCCGCAGCCGAGATCGACTCCTTCATGACGTCGCGGAGGTTACCCGTGACAGTCATCTTGCCCTTGCCCGGCATCATGATGCCTTCGATGGTGAGCAACTCGCCGCCGACCTCGGTCCAAGCCAGACCCGTGACCGCACCGACCATGTCCTCCGTCTCGGCCTCGCCGTAGCGGTAGCGCGGCGGTCCGAGGAACTCGGGCAGGTTGTCGGTCGTGACCTCGACCGTCTTGACCTTGGAGATCAGGATCTCCTTCACGGCCTTGCGGACCAGGTTGGCGATCTCGCGCTCCAGGTTTCGCACGCCCGCCTCGCGGGTGTAGCGGCGGATCAGCATGAGCAGGGCCTCATCGCCGATCTTCCACTCCTTCTGGGCCAAGCCGTGCTTCTGCATGGCCGAGGGGATCAGGTGGGTGCGGGCGATCTCGGCCTTCTCCTCCTCGGTGTAACCCGCGATGCGGATCACTTCCATACGATCGAGAAGCGGAGCCGGGATGTTGAGCGTGTTGGCCGTCGTCACGAACATCACGTTGGAGAGGTCGTAATCGACTTCCAGGTAATGGTCGTTGAAGGTCGAGTTCTGCTCAGGGTCGAGAACCTCGAGCAGGGCCGCCGACGGGTCGCCGCGGAAGTCCATGCCCATCTTGTCGATCTCGTCGAGCAGGATGAGCGGGTTGGACGTCTTGGCCTTGCGCATCGACTGGATGATCTTGCCGGGCATCGAGCCGATATAGGTCCGGCGGTGGCCGCGAATCTCCGACTCGTCACGGACGCCGCCGAGCGACATGCGCACGAACTCGCGCCCCGTGGCCTTGGCGATCGACTTGCCGAGCGAGGTCTTACCCACGCCGGGAGGGCCGACGAGGCAGAGGATCGGGCCCGTGAGCTTGTTGGCGCGCTGCTGCACGGCCAGGTACTCGACGATGCGTTCCTTGACCTTGTCGAGACCGTAATGATCCGCATCGAGCAGATCCTGGGCGGCCTTCAGGTCCTTCTTCATCTTCGAGCGGCGGTTCCACGGGATGCCGAGCAGCCAGTCGAGATAGTTGCGCACGACGGTCGCTTCCGCCGACATGGGCGACATCTGGCGGAGCTTCTTGAGCTCGCCCATCGCTTTCTCGCGGGCTTCCTTCGTGAACTTGGTCTTCTCGATCTTCTCCTCGAGCTCGGCCAGCTCGTCGCGACCTTCGTCGTCGCCGAGCTCCTTCTGAATCGCCTTCATCTGCTCGTTGAGGTAGTACTCGCGCTGCGTCTTCTCCATCTGACGCTTCACGCGGGTCCGGATCCGCTTCTCGACCTGGAGAACCGAGATTTCGCTCTCCATCATGCCGAGCACCTTCTCCAGGCGCTGGGCAACGGTCGCAGTCTCGAGGATCGCCTGCTTGTCGGCGATCTTGATGGCCAAGTGCGAAGCGATCGTGTCGGCGAGCTTTGCGGGCTCGTCGATCTGGGTCACGGCGGTCACGACCTCCGGCGACACCTTCTTGTTGAGCTTCACGTAGTTCTCGAACTCGGACACCACGGAGCGGGCGAGCGCCTCGGCCTCGACCTGGTCGCCGAGCGAGTCCGGAAGCGCCTCCGCTTCGGCCTCGTAGAATTCATCCGTTCGGGTATAAGCCTTCACCTGGGCACGGCTCGCGCCTTCGACCAGCACCTTCACGGTGCCGTCGGGCAGCTTCAGCAGTTGCAGGACGTTGGCCAGGGTGCCGACCTTGTAGATCGCATCCGTTGACGGATCGTCATCCGTCGCATCGATCTGGGTGGCCAGAAGAATGTGACGGTCCCCCTTGACCACTTCCTCAAGCGCGCGGATCGACTTTTCACGGCCGACGAAGAGCGGCACGATCATGTGTGGAAAGACAACAATGTCGCGCAGAGGCAGAACCGCATAGGTTCCGGTCGAGCCTGGGACGACAGGCTGACGTGGCTTCGATTGTGTCATGAGACGGTATCCTTTTGACTGCGTCCGGAAGTCCCCTCGGATGAGCTGGATCTCGGACGAATAACCGGAATGCTCAGGCTTTTTTTATGGGCTGCATCCGGTACCCCGGGCTCTCCCTCGGACAATGAGCGGACAGCGCCGGCGCAAGAGATGATGTGGCGTTGCGGAGCCCCTGTTTCAAGAAGATTGCCCGCAACGCTTCTGTTCATGGAACGCCCCCCGGGCAGCCCCTCAAGCGCTGGCGCTTGCGGCCTGATCGTTGCGCTCGCCATGGATGAAGAGCGGCTTGGCCTTGCCTTCCACAACCTCGGGACCGATCACCACCTGCTCGACGGAATCCAGACCCGGCAGGTCGTACATGGTCTCCAACAGGATGCCCTCCATGATGGAGCGCAGGCCGCGGGCACCCGTCTTCCGCTCGATCGCCTTCTTGGCGATGATGGTCAGGGCCTCGTCCTGGAACGTGAGCTGCACGTTCTCCATCTCGAAGAGGCGCTGATACTGCTTCACCAGAGCATTCTTCGGCTCCTGCAGAATGGTCTTCAAGGCGTCCACATCGAGGTCTTCCAGCGTTGCCAGGACCGGCAGACGGCCGACGAATTCGGGGATAAGGCCGAACTTCAGCAGATCCTCCGGCTCCACTTCGCGGAAGATCTCGCCCGTGCGGCGATCATCAGGCGAGCTGACCGAAGCAGCGAAGCCGATGGAGGTTCCCTTGCCGCGACCCGCGATGATCCGCTCGAGCCCGGCGAAGGCGCCGCCGCAGATGAACAGGATGTTCGTGGTGTCCACCTGCAGGAATTCCTGCTGCGGGTGCTTGCGGCCGCCCTGGGGAGGCACGGAGGCGACGGTGCCCTCCATGATCTTCAGGAGAGCCTGCTGCACACCCTCGCCGGAGACGTCGCGGGTGATGGACGGATTGTCGGATTTGCGGGAAATCTTGTCGATTTCGTCGATATAGACGATGCCCCGCTGCGCCCGCTCCACATTATAATCGGAGGCCTGGAGCAGCTTGAGGATGATGTTCTCCACGTCCTCGCCGACGTAGCCGGCCTCGGTCAGGGTCGTGGCATCCGCCATGGTGAACGGAACGTCCAGGATCCGGGCCAGGGTCTGGGCCAGAAGGGTCTTGCCCGAGCCGGTGGGCCCGATCAGCAGGATGTTCGACTTGGCCAGTTCCACGTCGTTGTGCTTCGTCGCGTGGGCCAGGCGCTTGTAATGGTTGTGGACCGCCACCGAGAGCACCTTCTTGGCGTGCTCCTGGCCGATCACGTAGTCATCCAGAACGCGGCTGATTTCCTTCGGGGTAGGCACCCCGTCGCGGGACTTCACGAGAGACGATTTCGACTCCTCGCGGATGATGTCCATGCACAGCTCGACGCATTCATCGCAGATGAAAACCGTCGGGCCAGCGATCAGCTTGCGAACCTCATGCTGGCTCTTGCCGCAGAAGGAGCAGTACAGCGTACTCTTGGAGTCGTTGCCGCCAGCCTTGGTCATTATCACATCTCCAATCCGTACCGGGACAGCCCCTGCCGGCCCAGCACCATTAATTTATGAGCGACGGGACTAACAAAATGTTCCGTCGCTAAGAATTGAACGTCCAAATCGCCCAGTCTCCCAAATGCACATGCAATCACGGGCAGGGCCCGTGATCAATAGAAACGGGGTTACTCGGCAAAAAGACGCACCCAGGGGAATTTTGTCCCCAGGTTTTAAGGGTTAAGCCGGGGTGGCGACCGGTTCGGGACGCTTCTCGATCACCTGGTCGATGAGGCCAAATTCCCGGGCCGCCTCGGCAGTCATGAAGTTGTCCCGCTCCAGAGCCCGTTCGATCTCTTCGTAGTTCCGGCCGGTATGGCCGACATAGATCTCGTTCAGACGGCGCTTGAGGGCCTCGCTCTCGCGGGCATGGATCATGATGTCCGTGACTTGGCCCTGATACCCGCCGGACGGCTGGTGGACCATGATGCGGGCGTTCGGGAGGGCGAAGCGCATGCCCTTCTCGCCGGCGGTCAGCAGGAGGGAGCCCATGGAGGCCGCCTGGCCGACGCAGAGGGTCGAGACCGGGCAGCGGATGAACTGCATCGTGTCGTAGATCGACAGGCCCGAGGTCACGACGCCGCCGGGCGAGTTGATGTAGAAGGAAATTTCCTTCTTGGGGTTCTCGGCCTCGAGGAACAGAAGCTGCGCCACGATCAGCGAGGCCGAATAGTCTTCGACTGGACCCGTGAGGAAGATAATCCGTTCGCGCAGGAGGCGCGAATAGATGTCGAACGCGCGTTCGCCGCGGTTCGACTGCTCAACCACCATCGGGACGAGCGTATTGTTAAAGAGCGCTACCGGATCTCTCATTGTCTCACTGCTCCAATTCGGCCGCGCAGATTCGCGGCCGTGCAATTCATGCAAGCAACGAGACGCTTAAGGGAGCGTTACTCGCCCTTGCCGGCTTTCTCTCCACCCTCTTCCTCATCGCTGAAGAGCGCGTCCTTGGAGACGGTCTCCTCGTCCACCTTCACCTGCGACAGGATCTGGTCGACGACCTTCTCCTCGAACAGAGGAGCCCGGATTTCAGCGAGGGCCTGCGGGTTCTTCTGGTAGAACTCCCAAACCTGCCGCTCCTGGCCGGGGTACTGGCGGACCCGCTCGATGAGGGCCTGAGTCACCTCGTCGTCGGAGATCTTGATATCGGACTTCTCACCGATCTGCGCAAGGACCAAGCCGAGGCGAACACGACGCTCGGCGATCTTGCGGTACTCCGCCTTGGCCTCGTCTTCCGTGGTATCTTCATCCTCGAAGGTACGGTTGTTCGACTTCATGTCGCCGACGACCTGCGACCATACGGCCGTGAACTCCTGCTCGACCAGGGTCGGAGGCAGTTCGAAGCTGTACTTGGCATCCAGGGAATCGAGCAGGTCCTTCTTCACCTTGCGGCGGGACTGAGCGTCGAAGTCGCGCTTGATGGCGTCGCGGATCGCGTCCTTGAGCTTGTCCAGGGATTCCATGCCGAAGCCCTTGGCCATCTCGTCGTCGATCTTCAGTTCGCCCGGAGCCTCGACTTCCTTGACGGTCACGTCGAACTCGGCGTCCTTGCCGGCCAGATGGGCCGCCATGTAGTTCACCGGGAAGGTGACCTTCACGAGCTTGGTGTCACCGGCCTTCAGGCCGAGGAGCTGATCCTCGAAGCCGGGGATGAAGGTGTTCGAGCCGAGCTCGACCCGGATGTCCTCACCCTTGCCGCCCTCGAACTCGGTACCGTCGATGCGGCCCACGAAGTCGACGACGACCCGGTCGCCCTCGCCCGCAGCCCCTTCCTTCGGCTCGAAGGAGCGGTTCTGCTTGGCCATGCGCTCGAGCGATTCGGTGATCTCGGCATCGGTGACCTCGGCCACCGGCTTCTTAACCTTCACATCGGAGAGATCGGCCAGCTCGAAGACCGGCAGGACTTCGAGAGCGACGGTGAAAGCCAGGTCGCCCTTAGCCTCCATGGCCTTCTCGACCTCTTCCTGGCTCTCGGGGAACTGGATCTGAGGCTCGTTGGCGAGCTTCAGATTGTTGTCCTCGACGATCTTGCGGTTCGCCTCGTTGACGGCGCTCTGCAGCACGTCCGCCATCACGGAGCGGCCATAGACCCTACGCAGGTGCCCCACCGGGACCTTACCGGGACGGAATCCCTTGATCTGCACGCGATCCTTGAGGGTCGTCAATTCGCTGTTCAGGCGCTCTTCCAACTCGGTGGCCGGGAGCACGACCTTGAACTCTCGCTTCAAGCCTTGGGACAGTGTTTCCGTCACCTGCATGGTATTATTCGCCTTCATCCACTCGAAAATCTGAAATCCAGGCTCCGGCCGATGCGGCGTCATGCCGTCAACCAGGCCACACGGAGCCTCCGGAAACCAATCCTGACGGGACTGGTGCGGGCGGAGGGACTCGAACCCCCACAACTTTCGTCGCTGGAACCTAAATCCAGTGCGTCTACCAATTCCGCCACGCCCGCGCGGGAGCGGCGCGCGAGGCGCACCCCTCTTCCGGGACGCGGCTCTATAGCATGGTTGAGGAAGTGTGCATCAAAAAAGTTCGTGTGCGGCCAAATGGCAACCAATCTTGGCCGTTCACGTTCAAAGCTGTACCGATGTATCCCGTTCCTGGCCGTTGAGACGAGACCGCTTCATGATCACCCGCCGCGCCGTCACCGCCGGTCTCGCCACAACCCTGATCGCCTTCCCCCGGGAGGCACGAGCCCAGGCCCCGGATGGCCCCGAACAGGTTCTGGCGGCAAAGCCCACCCCCATGAGGCTCCGCCCCGATGCCGCTGCAGAAGCAGACGTCTGGGCCTTCAACGGGACTTTGAGCCCTATGGTGCGCATCAAGCACGGGGCGGAACTCCGCCTGAAGCTGCAGAACGACACCTCTTTGCCCCTGTCGCTCCATTTCCACGGGGTGCGCGGGCCGAATGCCATGGACGGAGTCGGCGGTCTGACTCAGGAGCCCGTCCCCGCCGGGAAAAGCCATGACTATCGCTTCACCCCGCCCGATGCCGGCACATTCCTGATCCGTCCCTCAGTCCTGGGCGGCAGCGCCGAGCCCATGGAGCGCGGCCTCTCGGGCCTCCTGATCGTGGAGGAAGCCAACCCTCCGCAGGTGGACCGGGACATCGCCCTCCTGGTGGACGACTGGCGCCTGAGCGACGACGGCTCCCTCGCTCCCTTCGACAAGCCCACGGAAACCGCCCCGGCCGGACGGCTCGGCAGCTGGCTCGGCGTCAACGGCAAGGCGACGCCGCAGCGGATCGAAGCTCCTCCCGGCGGGCGCCTGCGCCTGCGGCTCGCCAACGCCTGCAACGCCCGGACCATGCGTCTACGCTTCGACGGCCTGAAAGCTTATGTGATCGCCATCGACGGGCAGCCGACCAGCACCTTCGAGCCGCTCAGAGCCTCCCTGCCCTTCGCACCCGGCAGCCGCTACGATTTGCTTGTGGACTTCGCTCCAGACGCGGGAGCGGCTGGCGCCGTGATGGCCATGATCGGAGACGGGATACCCCTCGTCGAGATGGTCACCGCCGGTGAAAGGCGGCCCGAGCTGCCTGCCGTCGCCCCGCTGCCGGCGAACTCGAAGCTTCCCAAGACCATCAGGCTCCAGAGCGCCGCCCGCAAGGACGTGGTGATCAAGGGTGACCCGAAAGCTCCTCGGGTTCCCTGGTCGATCAACGGCGCCGCAGGAAGCCCGACAGGGCAGGCTCTGGTCAGGGTGAAACGGGGCACCCCGGTGGTGCTGGCGCTCACCAACCAGACGGCCCTCGTCCAGCCGATGCACTTGCACGGTCATTCCTTTCGGCTCCTGCACCCGCTTGATGACGGATGGGAGCCCTATTGGCTGGATACGGTGCAGGTGCCGGAGAACAGGACGGTCCGGGTCGCCTTCCTGGCCGACAATCCGGGCAAATGGCTCCTCGCTTCCACGGTCATGGAGCGGTTCGATGCGGGTCTCTGGACATGGATCGAGGTGACCTGAGGAGATCGCGCAGGACGCCAGGAACCAGATCCGCCAGATCTTCTGCGATCAATCCGGGTCCGAAGCTCGCTCCAGCCTCCGCATGGATCCAGGCCCCGGCGCAGGCCGCGTCAAAAGCGGGCACCGCCTGTGCCATCAACCCGGCGATCAGACCGCAGAGGGTGTCCCCCGATCCGGCGGTTGCAAGATAAGGCGTGCCGTTCTCGTTGATCGCCGTCCGGCCATCGGGAGCCGCAATCACGGTATCGGCCCCCTTCAGCAGCACCACGGCTCCCGTGTAGGCTGCAGCCCGCCGGGCGCGCTCGATTTTCGATTCCGGATCAAGGATATCCGGGTGATCCTTGAACAAGCGGCTGAACTCGCCGCCATGGGGCGTGAGCACCGTCGGAGCATGGCGGAACGCCCCGTGGAGTTCCGACGCCAGACCCTCGAAAGAGGTGAGCGCATCGGCATCCAGGACGAGGCTCCGCCTGGCATGGACGGCGACGGCCACCATCGCGCGGGTGCCCGCATGGACGCCCAAGGCAGGCCCCAGGACGACAGCGTTGAGGCGCGGATCCTGGAGAATGGTGTGCAGCCCCTCCGGACCGTCGCACCCTTTGAGCATGACGGCCGTGAGATGGGCGGCGTTCACGCCGAGCGCCTCGGGCGGCGAAGCCACCGTGACGAGGCCGGACCCGATCCTGAGGGCCGCCCGAGCCGCCAGCCGCGCCGCGCCCGTGCGGGTTGCCCCGCCCGAGGCGACCAGCGTGTGACCGCGCTCATATTTGTGGGACGAGAGCCCGGGTTTCGGGAGTGCCTTCCACCACAGGGCCGGATCATTGCTGAAGAGGCTTCCGCCCTTTGCCGCGAGGATCTCACGCCCGATTCCGATATCGGCAACTTCGACAGCTCCGCTGTAGGCTCGTCCCGGCATCAGGAGATGGCACGGCTTGCGGGCTGCGAAGGTCACTGTCCGAGCGGCTTTGACTGCGATTCCCCGTACCTCGCCGGTCTCGCCATCGATCCCGGAGGGAAGGTCCACGGCTAGAACAGGCCGGCCGGAAGCGTTCATCCGGTCGACCACATGCCGGGCGGATCCATCCAGATCGCGGGACAGGCCAGTGCCGAAGAGAGCATCGATGATGAGGTCCGCTTCCTGAAAAGGCACATTCTCGACCGCGCTGACTTCGCCCTGCCAGTCCTGTGCCGCTTGGGCCGCATCGCCCGTCAGCCGGCTCACCGCCCCTAGGAGACCAAGACTGACCCGATAACCCCGCTCGGCTAGGATCGCGGCGGCAACGAAGCCATCGCCTCCGTTATAGCCAGGCCCAGCCGCGACGACAATCCGCGCCCCCGGAGAGATTAATTTTTCGGCAGAATCGGCCACGGCCCTTCCTGCCCGCCTCATGAGTTCGATGCCCGGAATGCCAGCTGCAATGGCCTCTAGGTCGGCCTGTTTCATTTCGGAGGGGGTCAGAATGAGTTCAGGGGCTGTCATGGAGGCAAAATGGGCTCGATTTTCAGGATTTGGTGAGGTTTTCCGCAACTGCACAAACTTTGATCATAATATGCCCATTAACTCGGCAAAATGGCCCACTTTGAATTGATGATCGCATGGAAGGCGCCCCGTGCTGGTGCTAAAAGCGGCAAAACCTCGAACGAGAACGGTTGACCGGGATGAAGAAGATCGAAGCCATCATCAAGCCCTTCAAGCTCGATGAAGTCAAAGAAGCTCTCCAGGAAGTAGGCCTCCAGGGCATTACCGTCATCGAGGCAAAAGGTTTCGGACGCCAGAAAGGCCATACCGAGCTCTATCGCGGCGCGGAATACGTCGTGGACTTCCTGCCGAAGGTGAAGCTCGAAATCGTCCTGAACGACGAGATGGCCGAGAGCGCCATCGAGGCCATTCGCAAGGCCGCCCAAACCGGGCGCATCGGCGACGGCAAGATTTTCGTTTCGACGGTCGAAGAGGCCGTTCGTATCCGCACGGGCGAGACCGGATCCGACGCGATCTAAACTCGCTTTTCTCAAGCCGAGGCCTGTCGGCCGAGGACTACTCTCAAGGGCAGAAGAGGACCAGACGATCATGCAGACCGCCAAGGATGTGCTCAAGGCGATCAAAGATAATGACGTTCAATACGTCGACTTCCGTTTCACGGACCCGCGCGGCAAGTGGCAGCATGTGACCTTCGACGTCTCGATGGTCGACGAAGACATGTTCGCCGACGGCATCATGTTCGACGGCTCGTCCATCGCCGGCTGGAAGGCGATCAATGAGTCCGACATGACCCTCATGCCCGACCCGACGACCGCCCAGATGGACCCGTTCTTCTCGGCGTCCACCATGACGATCAACTGCGACATTCTCGAGCCGGCTACGGGCGAGCCCTATAACCGCGATCCGCGCGGCATCGCCAAGAAGGCCGAGGCCTACCTGCAGTCCACCGGAATCGCCGATACGGTTTACGTGGGCCCCGAGGCCGAGTTCTTCGTGTTCGACGACGTGAAGTTCATGGCCGATCCCTACAACACCGGCTTCAAGCTCGATTCCTCCGAGCTGCCGATCAACGGCGACACGCCTTACGAGGGCGGCAACCTCGGTCACCGCATTCAGACCAAGGGCGGATACTTCCCGGTTCCGCCGCTGGATTCCGCCCAGGACATGCGCGGCGAGATGCTGGCCGCCATGAAGGCCATGGGCGTGACGGTCGAGAAGCACCACCACGAGGTAGCCTCCGCCCAGCACGAGCTCGGCACGAAGTTCAACACGCTCGTCCGCACCGCTGACGAGATGCAGATCTACAAGTACTGCATCCACAACGTCGCCCAGTCCTACGGCAAGACGGCCACCTTCATGCCGAAGCCGGTCTATGGCGACAACGGCTCGGGCATGCACGTGCACCAGTCGCTGTGGAAGGGCGGCAAGCCCCTCTTCGCCGGCAACAAGTATGCCGACCTCTCCCAGGAATGCCTGTGGTACATCGGCGGCATCATCAAGCACGCCAAGGCGCTCAACGCCTTCACCAACCCGTCGACGAACTCCTACAAGCGTCTCGTCCCGGGCTACGAGGCTCCGGTGCTGCTGGCCTACTCGGCCCGTAACCGCTCGGCCTCCTGCCGTATTCCGTGGACGACCTCGCCGAAGGCCAAGCGCGTCGAGGTCCGCTTCCCCGATCCGACCGCCAATCCATACCTCGCCTTCGCGGCGATGCTGATGGCCGGTCTCGACGGCATCATCAACAAGATCGATCCCGGCCAGGCGATGGACAAGGATCTCTATGATCTGCCGCCGCGCGAGCTGAAGAAGATCCCGACCGTCTGCGGCTCGCTGCGCGAAGCTCTTGCCAGCCTCGACAAGGATCGCGCCTTCCTCAAGGCCGGCGGCGTCTTCAACGACGACTTCATCGACAGCTATATCGAGCTGAAGATGACGGAGGTCGCTCGCTTCGAGATGACCCCGCATCCGGTCGAGTTCCAGATGTACTACTCCGTCTAACGGAAAGCCTATCCTCCCGGCTGCTTTGACTGCAGCCTTCCTTCGCCGGAGCCTTCAGGCTCCGGCTTTTTCGTTTGCACCAGACGCTCGCCCCTCAGGCGCTGCTCTCGAGGCTCCATCCGGATACCCATCGGCGCCTTAGCTCGTCTCCCTCGCCCTTGAAGAACTCTCCCGTTTGGACGGCGCCCTCTACGCGCTCCGCTCGAAAGTGGCGCAAATCCTGGCGCAGCTCGCACCAGGCGACGATGTTGGCCGCCTCCGAATAGTAGATGAGGGCAATCGGGCGGATCGTCCTTGAGGTGCGTCGGCCCTGCTCGTCGCGATAGTGGATTTGAATCTTCCGCTCCGCGCGAATTGCGGCCCTGACCACCGCAAGGTCGATGCCCGAAGGCGCCTGCGCCACGGTACCCCAGGCATGCAGAGTATTGGCCGCAAGCACCTGGCGCAGCGGCGAGGGCACGGCGGCTGCAATTTTCTGGCTGACCCGCTTGGCGGACGTCTTGAGCGCGACGTCTCCGGTGCGCTCCAGCAGCGCGAGCGCGAGCACGATGGCCTCGGTTTCCTCGATGGAGAACATGAGCGGCGGCAGGTCGAAGCCGGAGCGCAGGATGTAACCTATGCCACGTCCGCCTTGAATGGGCACCCGCATGGCCTGAAGCGCGGCAATGTCCCGATAGATGGACCGAGGCGTCACGTTAAGGCTTCGCGCGATATCGGCAGCCGTCACGGGCGTTTCCGAACGCCGAAGGATCTGGATGATCTCGAAGAGACGCGCTGCTTTCCGCATCCAACTCCCCTCCAACTGACACAACGCTGTCAGGAGAACGCCTGCGTACAACTAGCCATTCCATTGGAATCAAACAGAGAATGCTGGATCGACGCCTTGAGCGCCATGGATTACTGACATGACTTATACCGCAAATCTTTGGCTCTTCCTCACCCTTCTGTTCGGCATCATCATCGTTCCCGGCATGGACATGATGTTTGTTCTCGCCAACGCCCTGACGGGCGGACGAAGGACAGGGCTGGCGGCGACAGCAGGTATCATGACCGGTGGCGCGGCCCACACGATCTTCGGAGCCGTAGGCGTTGGTTTGATCTCACACGTTTCCCCGATTGTTCTCACTGCGCTTCTTTATGCCGGCGCAGCTTACATGGCCTGGATCGGGATCACGCTGCTCCACAACTCCATCACCATCGACGGCGTCGGACAGGTGGGCAGCCGCTCCCGTTGGCTGGCGTTTCGGCAAGGCGCCGTGACCTGCCTCCTCAATCCCAAGGCTTACCTGTTCGTGCTTGCCGTCTACCCGCAATTCCTGCTGCCGGATTATGGGCCAATCTGGCTGCAGGCGCTGGTCATGGGCGTCATGACGGTCCTGATGCAGCTCATGATCTATGGAGGGCTTGCCGTCGCAGCGGGACGCAGCCGGGAGTTCCTGACATCTCGTCCGGGCGCGACGAGGCTGATTGGCCGCGCCGCCGGGGCATTGTTCATCGCAACCGCGATTGTGACGGCTCTGCGCTGAAACGTTTCGAAAGGGTCGCAGGCGGCACGCCGATACCGTCCTGATTCCAGACCAACAGGCAAACAAAAAGGCCCGGGTTTGACCCGGGCCTTTCATCGATCGCCGGAGGCGATGGATCTTAGTAGGTGCCGAAGCGGAAGTTCAGACCGGCGCGAACCACACCGAACTCGGTCTCGTCGTCGAAGAAGTCGTTGTCCTGCTCGAGGTTGACGTACAGGCCTTCGATCTTGGCCGACAGGTTGTTGGTGAAGGCGTACTCGAGACCACCACCGACGGTCCAGCCGTTGGCGTCGTCCGCGAAGGCGAAACCACCGGTGGCGTAGATGAGAGCGCGGTCGAAGGCCACACCGGCGCGGGCGCGGACGGTGCCGAACCAGTCGCTACGGTCGAAGTCTTCACCGAGGATGCCGTCGAAGTCGTCGTCACCGCCGAAGTCGGCGTACTGGATGTCGCCTTCGAGACCGACCACGAACGAGCCGATCTGGTAGTTGTAGCCAGCCTGGGCGCCGCCGACGAAGCCGCCTTCGTCGTCGATGTCGTAACGCACGCCGCCGATGACGATGTCGTCATTGGTGTTCCAGCCGTAGCCGGCGTTCACACCGACGTAGAAGCCGGTCCAGGTGAAGACCGGAACCGCAGCAACGATCGGAGCCGGAGCGCGGCGGGACGGAAGGTCAGCAGCCATGGCGCCAGTGGCCAGGCCGAGCAGAGCAACCGAGGAGAGGAGGATCTTTTTCATTGGTCTTGGTCCGTCTGTTAGAAGGATGTGACGCAGCTTGTAGCCCAGACTTGCCCGTGCGTCTGTCACTTTCCTGCCACAGTTAAGGCCAGAAGCAAAGCTTTTTGCATCCACACCCGTAGGTGGGTGGATTTTGCCTCTGCGCCACTCGAGACACAGCCCTCTCATCCATCGAGGTCGAGCAGAAATACTGCTGCTGACTCAATAACTTATATTTGAAGCCAGCATAGTGGTCGCCTACCGCTGAGCCCGGTAACCAATCATTGACCATATTCCTGAGCAGGTCCGCAAGCGGCCGCTTGATCTAAGGTTAATCCCGATTCAGCCATAATTGCAGGGCCCCCGTGACCCGATCAGGCTGCTCCAGGGTCGACATGTGTCCAGCCCCGGGAATCACGGCCAGGGAAGCCCACTCGATCATTTCGGCCATCTCGCGCGCGATCTCCGGCGGGGTGATGGCATCGCCCTCCCCGACCAAGACCAGAGTTGGGATCTCGATTCCCGACAGGGACAGGCGCGAGTCGGCACGCGCCATGATCGCCCGCTGCTGTCGGATATAAGCGTCAGGCCCGGTTTCCCGCAGCATTTCGAGCATGATATCCTGAAGAGCCGCGTCGCCCCGATGCTCCGGATGGACGAGGCGCGGCCAGAGCGCCGCATGGATCTCGTCCAGTCTGCCCGCCTCCGCGAGCGCGATCAGCCGCCTGCGGTCCTGGCCCGCCTCCGGGGTGTCCGGGCGCGCGCTCGTGTCGAGCAGGGCAAGCCGCTCCACCCGTTGCGGCGCCTGGCGCATCACCTCCATGGCGACGTAGCCGCCCATGGAAAGCCCCGCGAGGGCAAACTTGTCCGGCGCCTCCCGGAGAAGTCGAGCGGCCATAGCGGGAATCGAATCGTCTCGGGCATGGTCCGCGACAATGATCGTGCGGTCCGCTCCAAGAGCCGTGATCTGAGGCTCGAAAAGCCGGGCGGTACAAGCCAATCCGGGAATCAGAACGAGAGTTTCGGCCATTCAAACTTTCCTTTGTCGCCACTTGGCAAGTTTCCCTGGATTGACAAGCGCATAGCTTGTCCTATGGTCCGGCCACTCCTCAACTTGAGCAAGAGCCTCAGGTGAAACCAGACTCGCGCCTGTTTGTTGCCGTAGAGCGCGGCCGGCACATAAGAGCGCGCCTAGCCCTCAACGGTAATTAGCATTCATGTCGTTCGCCGAACTCGGACTTAGCGATAAAGTTCAACAGGCCGTCGCTTCCGCCGGATATACGGAGCCGACCCCGATCCAGGCCCAGGCCATTCCTCACATCCTCGCACGCCGTGACGTGCTCGGCATCGCCCAGACCGGCACGGGCAAAACGGCGGCCTTCACGCTTCCGATGCTGACCCTGCTCGAATCTGGTCGAGCCCGGGCGCGCATGCCGCGTACACTGATTCTCGAGCCGACCCGTGAGCTTGCGGCCCAGGTCGAGGAGAATTTCGACAAATACGGCGTCAATCACCGCCTCTCCGTCGCCCTGCTGATCGGCGGTGTGTCCTTCGGGGACCAGGATGCCAAGATCACCCGCGGCGTCGACGTGCTGATCGCGACCCCAGGCCGTCTGCTCGACCATTTCGAGCGCGGAAAGCTTCTGCTCACCGGAGTGGAGCTGCTGGTGATCGACGAGGCCGACCGGATGCTCGACATGGGGTTCATCCCCGATATCGAGCGCATCGTGAAGCTTGTTCCCTTCACCCGCCAGACCCTGTTCTTCTCCGCCACCATGCCTCCGGAGATTCAGCGCCTGGCCGACGCCTTCCTTCACAATCCCGTGAAGGTGGAGGTCGCCCGCGCCGCCTCGACCGCCTCGACAATTACCCAACGCCTCGTGGCAACCGGCCGCGAGGATTTCGAGAAGCGCGAGACCCTGCGGGAGCTGATCCGGAGCGCCACGGATCTCCAGAACGCCATCGTCTTCTGCAACCGCAAGCGCGACGTGGCCGTCCTCCACCGCTCCCTGCAGAAGCACGGCTTTGCAGCGGCCGCACTTCACGGTGACATGGACCAGCACGCCCGCATGGCGGCGCTCGACAGCTTCCGTACCGGAGAGATGCCCATCCTGGTGGCCAGTGACGTGGCGGCCCGCGGCCTGGACATTCCGGCCGTCAGCCACGTGTTCAATTACGATATTCCGCACCACGCCGAGGATTACGTGCACCGGATCGGTCGCACGGGCCGAGCGGGGCGTTCGGGTCAGTCCTTTACACTGGTGAGCCCGGGCGAGGAGAAGTCACTGGCCGCCATTGAAAAGCTGATCGGCCAGCCGGTCGAGTGGCAGGGTCCGACCCTAGCCGAGCGTCCGCAAACGGAGGGCTCCTCACGCCGCCGGGGCGGCCGGGGCGAGGAGCGCTCGCGTGGGCGCAAGGTCAAGGTGCGTGCATCGGACCGGAATCGGGCGCATTCCGAGGAGACCCGGGAGGAGGCTCCCGTCGCACGGGCGGTCCAGCCTCCCCGCGAGGAGCAACAGAGCCGCAGGCCCCGGCAGGAGCGCAGTGAGCGATCCCCGGACCGGAGCCCACAGGGACGGTCGCGCCGTGATGATGACATGGACGAACGCGTGATCGGGCTTGGTGATCACGTTCCGGCCTTCCTCATGCGGCCTGTGGCGACCAAGAAAGCCAAGTAACGAGGCTAAGTGGCGGGCTCGGACGGTCTCTTCCGGGGCCTTCGTCCGGGATCGGTCGAGCGACCTTTGCGGACCTGGGCGGCTTTCGCCCTTTGGGCGGCTGCCAGTGCCATTTTCCCGAGACCTGCCGCCTCGTCGGGATCGTCGAGGGCCGATTCCGGCATGAGCCAGTAGCTTGTCAGCGTCGTCCGGCCGTCGCGCGTCTGGAAGCTGAAGGGCCGGGAGCCCTGATCGCGGAACAAGCCGACGCTCTCGTCGTCCACCTTGAGGTAGAGTTCATCGGAGGCGACAAGAGCGAACATGATCTCGCCCTGATAGACCCCCTGCCCGCCGAACATCCGGCGGATGTGAATGGGGCCGAGGCTGCGGAAGATGTCGCGAAGATCCTCGGCGTCCATGGCTTACTCAGCGGCCGATTGAAGAGCAGGCGGCGTCGCGGGCGTGATCGCCACCGACTCACCGCAGCCGCAGGCCGAGGTCTGGTTGGGATTGTTGAAGACGAACTGGGACGACATCTTGGATGTCTGGAAGTCCATCTCCGTGCCGAGCAGGAACAGCACGGCCTTAGGGTCGATGAGGACCGTCACACCCTTGTCCTCGACCACCTCGTCGAGCGGATTGACGCTCTCCGCGTATTCCATCGTGTAGGACATGCCGGCGCAGCCGCCGTTCTTGACGCCCACGCGAACGCCCACGATGGAGCGATCCGCCTTGCTGATGATGTCCTTGACGCGGTTCGCCGCCGCGTCGGTCAAGGTGACGACCTTGAATCCGGGTAGTGCCATAAGCCTTCTCTCCTGACGGCCGGGTTCAAGGCCCGGGCAGAACGAGTCCGATGCCTCATAGATAAGGGCTGAAAGGACAAACGTCGAGACCGTTCAGGGTTGCCCCAACGGCCCAGGTCGACCATATCGGGGGGATCCCACCCCGAAACATCGCCACGGCCCAAGGAGAGCAGATGCCGCATCACACGCCGCTGATTTCAACCATCGTCGTCGGCCTTGTGTTGGCATTTGCTCTCGGCGCTGTCGCGCACCGCTTCCGCCTCTCCCCGCTCATCGGCTATCTGCTCGCCGGCGTTCTTGCCGGTCCCTTCACGCCCGGCTATGTGGCGGACCAGGGGCTCGCCAACCAGCTCGCCGAGATCGGCGTGATCCTGCTGATGTTCGGCGTCGGCCTCCACTTCTCCCTGAAGGACCTCCTGTCCGTGAAGGCCATCGCGATCCCTGGCGCCGTGGTCCAGATCGCGAGCGCCACGGTTCTCGGCATGGGGCTTGCCTGGCTCATGGGCTGGAGCATCGGCGGCGGTCTGGTCTTCGGCCTGGCGCTCTCCGTCGCCAGTACCGTCGTGCTGCTGCGCGCCCTGCAGGAGCGCCGGCTCGTCGAGACCGAGCGCGGCCATATTGCGGTCGGGTGGCTGATCGTCGAGGACCTGGCCATGGTCCTGACGCTCGTGCTGTTGCCTGCTTTCGCGCAAGCCGCGTCCAGCGCCTCGGCTGATCTCGAATCCATCGTGATTTCGCTCGGCGTCACGCTCGGCAAGGTCATCGCCTTCGTGGCAATCATGCTCATCGTCGGGCGCCGGGTGATCCCGTGGATCCTCCACTACGTGGCCCATACGGGCTCCCGCGAGCTATTTCGCCTCGCCGTCCTCGCCATCGCGCTCGGCGCTGCCTTCGGGGCAGCGGAGCTGTTCGGCGTGTCCTTCGCCCTCGGAGCCTTCTTCGCCGGCATGGTCCTGAGCGAATCCGAACTCAGCCATCAAGCGGCCTCGGAAACCCTGCCCCTGCGTGACGCCTTCGCGGTGCTGTTCTTCGTCTCTGTCGGCATGCTGTTCGACCCGATGATCCTCGTCAACGACTTCGGCCCGGTTCTTGCGACCTTCCTGATCATCGTGGTCGGCAAGTCGCTCGCTGCCTTTGCCATCGTCAGGCTCTTCCGCCATCCGAACGCGACCGCCCTGACCATTGCGGCAAGCCTCGCCCAGATCGGCGAGTTCTCCTTCATCCTCGCCGGGCTCGGAGTCGATCTGCAGCTGCTGCCGGAGAAGGGCCGGGATCTGATCCTGGCGGGCGCGATCCTTTCGATCTTGGTCAATCCCTTCCTGTTCACCCTGCTGGACCGCTGGTTCGCGAAGCGGGAGACCGCAGGGGCCAAGGCAAAGGCAGAAGCCGTGGCAGCCGAAGAAGAAGCGCTGGCCGCCGAGAAAGCGGCCGCTGCAGCCGCGCGGGAGCCGCTTCCGGTCACATCTCTCACTGATCACGTGGTTCTCGTCGGCCATGGCCGGGTCGGCAAGTACATCAGCCGCAAGATGGCGTCGGTCGGAGCGCCCCTCCTCGTGATCGAGACCAACAAGGAGCAGGTCGCCGACCTACTCAAGGATGGCCGGGCGGTCGTCATCGGCAATGCCGCCGATCCAGAGGTGGCCGCGGCCGCCAACGTCAAGGAAGCCCGCTGTCTTCTGGTGGCGATCCCGGATGCCTTCGAGAGCGGCCAGGTCGTCGAACAAGCCCGGACGATCAATCCGGACCTGCCCATCATCGTGCGCGTGCATTCCCCAGCACAGGAAGAGCATGTGGAAAAGTACGGAGCAACGAAGGTCGTGATGGGAGAGCAGGAGATCGCACGGGCGATGTTCGCCGCCGTGCCTGACGCCCCTCGCGAACCCGTGCTGTCTTCCGTGGAAGAGGCGGACGAGCTCGCTGAGGATGGTCAGGACGAGGGCGGGCCGGTGGATCGACACGGCGATTCTGACGAGACCGCACCGCAGGGAAAGTCCCTGCACCAGCCTGCGGATCATCCGGAACGTTAAGCGCCACAGGAATCGGGCGCAGGAAACGGGTCGGAAGCCGCACCGCGATTTGAGATCCCAATCCCGGGCATCAGGCTCAAGAAGGAAAGGGATTTTCTGTGACCACGCTCATGAACAAGACCGCGATCGTGACCGGCGCAAGCTCTGGGATCGGCCTCGCCACAGCCAGGTTGTTCGCGCAGGAAGGCGCCAACGTCGTCGTCACGGCACGCCGCTCCGATGCGCTGAATGCGTTCGTCGCCGAAATCGAAAGGGCCGGCGGCCGTGCCGTTGCGGTTGCCGGCGACATCAGGGACGAGGGTTTGGCTCAAACCCTCGTCGACACCGCGATCGGCCGTTTCGGCGGGCTTGACATTGCGTTCAACAATGCGGGCACGAACGGCGAGATGGGTCCGACGCCAGGTCTGTCGCTCAAAGGCTGGAACGACACGCTGGCGACCAATCTGACGGCGGCCTTCCTGGGGGCGAAATACCAGATCCCGGCCATGCTCGACCGGGGCGGAGGCTCCCTGATCTTCACGTCCACCTTCGTGGGCTACACGGCTGGCATGCCGGGCGTGGCCGCCTATGCGGCCAGCAAGTCCGGGTTGATCGGGCTCACGCAAGCGCTGGCAACCGAGTTCGGGCCGAAGGGCATCCGCGTCAACGCCCTGCTGCCGGGAGGCACGGATACACCACTGGCGGAGGCCTGGGTCAGCACGCCCGAGGCATTGGCCTTCGTCGAAGGCCTGCATGCTCTGAAGCGAAGGGCCCGTCCGGAGGAGATCGCCCGGTCGGCCCTCTATCTGGCCTCGGATGCCTCGAGCTTCACCACGGGCACGGCTCTCCTCGTCGACGGAGGCGTTTCCGTCAACCGAACGTGAGGGCTCTACGTTATTCCGGGCCGCGTCGCGGAGCCCGGAATGACGGCAGTCTTCAAACGAAAAATGGCCGGGACAAGCCCGGCCATGATGCGACGCGGAACGTCAGGCCTCGAATGCTACCACATGTCGAGCGCGACGCGGGCCTCGTCGGACATGCGGCTCTGGTCCCACGGCGGGTCGAAGACCATGCTGACCTTGACGCTCTGGACGCCCTGGACCGTAGCGACGGCGTTTTCCACCCAGCCGGGCATCTCGCCGGCGACCGGGCAGCCGGGGGCCGTCAGGGTCATGTCGATGGCGACGTTGCGGTCGTCGTCGATGTCGACCCGGTAGATCAGACCGAGCTCGTAGATGTCGGCCGGGATCTCGGGATCATAGACGGTCTTGAGCGCCGCGACGATGTCGTCCGTCATACGATCGAGCTCTTCCGGCGGGATCCCTGAGCCCGGGGACACCTGCGGCGTGTTGGTTGGAGATAGATCGTTCACAGGTCAATCCTCAAGCAAACAGGGCTTCCGCCTTCTGCAAGGCGTCCGCCAGCTTATCGACTTCTTGCATGGTGTTGTAGAGGCCAAACGAGGCGCGGCAGGTCGAGGTCGCGCCGAAACGCTCCAGGAGCGGCATGGCGCAGTGGGTGCCGGCCCGGACGGCAACGCCCTGCCTGTCGATGACCGTCGCAACGTCGTGGGCGTGCGCGTTCTTCATCTCGAAGGCCAGGATCGCGCCCTTGCCCTTGGCGCGGCCGATGATCCGGACCGAGTTCATGGCGCCGAGGCGCTCGTGGGCATAGGCCGAGAGCGCCGCCTCGTGCGCCTGGATGTTCTCCCGCCCGAGCTGCATCATGAAGCGCAGGGCCGCATCGAGCCCGATGGCCTCGATGATCGGGGGCGTTCCCGCCTCGAACCGGTGCGGCGGGTCGTTGTAGGTGATCGCGTCCTGGCGCACCTCGCGGATCATCTCGCCGCCGCCCGAGTAAGGCGGCATCTTCGCGAGCCACTCGCGCTTGCCGTAGAGAACGCCGATGCCCGTCGGACCGTAGACCTTGTGTCCGGTGAAGACATAGAAATCCGCATCGAGATCGCGCACGTCGACCTGCAGATGTACGGCGCCCTGGGCCCCGTCGATCAGAACGGGAACCCCGTGCGAATGGGCGATGCGGATGATCTCCTTCGCGGGCGTCACCGTGCCGAGCACGTTCGACATATGGGTTATCGCCACGATCTTGGTGCGCGGCGTAAAGAGCTTCTCGAACTCCTCGACGAGGAAATTGCCCTCGTCGTCCACCGGCGCCCACTTGATCACCGCCCCCTTCCGCTCGCGCAGGAAGTGCCAGGGCACGATGTTGGAATGGTGCTCCATGATGGAGAGGATGATCTCGTCCCCCTCCCCGATCCCCATGCGACCGAAGGAATCCGCCACGAGGTTGTAGGCTTCCGTGGCCGACTTAGTGAAGACGATCTCGTCGATGGATCCGGCGTTGAGGAACTCCCGCACGGTTTCCCGCGCGCGCTCGAAGCCCTCGGTCGCCACATTCGCCATGTGGTGCAGGCCGCGATGCACGTTGGCGTAGCCGGTCTGCATGGTATTGACCATGGCGTCGATCACGGCGCGCGGCTTCTGGGCCGAGGCGGCATTGTCGAGGTAGACCAGCGGCTTGCCATAGACCTGTTGCGCCAGGATCGGAAACTCCGCCCGGATCGCTTCGACGTCGTATGGCTTCATCTGCATGTTCATCGGCCTGACCGTTCTTTCACCGTCATGGCCGGGCTCGGCCCGGCCATCCACGTCTTCCCACGTCGGCGCGAAGCAAAGACGTGGATGCCCGGCACGAGGCCGGGCATGACGAGGAGGGTTATGCTCGCGCCTTCAGCCAGCCCTCGACCGTCTCGACGAGCGCCTCGCGGACGGTCTCGTTCTCGACGAATTCCAGGGACTCGCCCAGGAAGGCCTGAACCAGGAGGCTTTCGGCCTGCTTCTTCGGCAGACCGCGGGCCATGAGGTAGAACAGGAGATCCTCGTCGAGCTGACCGCAGGTGGCGCCGTGGGCGCACTGCACGTCGTCGGCGAAGATTTCGAGTTCCGGCTTGTTGTTCATGGAACCACCCTCCTCGAGGAGGAGCGCCGCCGACATCATGCGTCCGTCGGTCTTCTGGGCGTGATGCGGAACGATGATCTTGCCCTGGAAGACGCCGGTCGCCTCGTTGTCGATGACGGTCTTGAACAGCTCACGGCTCTCGCAATGAGGAGCGCCGTGCTCGACCACGAGAGTCGAGTCGCCGTGCTGGGTGCCCTTGAGCATCGTCGCACCGTTGACGCGAAGATTCGTGTTCTCGCCGTCGAGAACGGCAAAAACCTGGTGCCGTGAGGTCGCAGCGCCTGCCACCACGTTGATGCTGTTGAACACCGCCTCGCCGCCGATTCTGGCGGCCAGGGTGGACAGAGCCAGCGCCTTTTCGCCCTCGGCATTGACGCGCACGTGCTGCACGTTGGTGCGGTCCCCGGCGATCATTTCCACCACGTCGTTCGGCTGGTGGTTTGCGCCGTCGGTGCTCTCGTGCGTTTCGAGCAGGGTCACGGATGCACCCTCCTCCACGACCACGAGAACGCGGGTCGCACTGGCAACGGCGGATGCCGAAGACGTGACGAAGCGCAGATGGACCGGGGTCTCGACCGGGCCAGCCACACGGATCAGAACGCCGTCAGCCATGAACGACGTGTTGAGCTGGTAGACCGGATTGTCGTTCGCCCACGGAACGGGGCTCAGCTTCGCGAGCCATTCGTGGCCGTTCGCCAGAGCTTCCGCCAGCGGCACGATTTCGACATTCTCCGGAAGAGCATGGAAATCGACCGCCTCGCGCACGAAATGGCCGTTCACGAACGGCACCTGGAGCGCCTCGATTCCGGCGAGCACCCTGGCGCCAGCCAGAGCGGCCCGGGCCTCATCGGCCGAAGGGGTGGCGGCGAAAGGAGCAACCTCGCGCAGGAGAGCGCGCAGGTCAGTGTACTTGAACTCCTCGACCCGGCGGTGCGGGAGGCCCCTCTGGGTGAAAAGCTCGAAGGCCTGAGCACGCGACTCCCCGTTTCCGGGCAACGCTGTCTTCGCGCTCTCGAAGGCCTGCACCAGCGCGGTTTCCGCCGGCGTCTTCATCAGGGTAACGTCAGCCATGTTACGCGGCCTCGCTTTCGCGGTAGTCGGCGTAGCCGTTCGCCTCAAGTTCGAGCGCCAGCTCCTTGCCGCCCGACTTCACGATGCGGCCGCCATGCATCACGTGCACGCTGTCCGGCACGATGTGGTTTAGGAGGCGCTGGTAGTGCGTGATGACGAGGAAGGCGCGGTCGGGCGAGCGGAGCGCATTCACACCCTCGGAAACGACGCGCAGCGCGTCGATGTCGAGGCCGGAATCCGTCTCGTCCAGGATGCAGAAGGACGGCTGGAGCAGCGCCATCTGCAGGATTTCCATGCGCTTCTTCTCGCCGCCGGAGAAGCCGACGTTCAGCGCGCGCTTGAGCATGTCCTTCGGAATCTCGAGCTGCTGGGCGGCGGCGTTCACGCGCTTGATGAAATCGGGCGTGGTCAGCTCATCCTCGCCGCGCGCCTTGCGCTGGGCGTTGAGGGTGGCTTTCAGGAACGTCATCGAGGCGACGCCGGGGATTTCCAGCGGATACTGGAAGGCCAGGAACACGCCGGCGGAGGCGCGCTGATCCGGCTCCATCTCGAGCAGGTTCTGGCCGTCGAGCAGGATTTCGCCGTCGAGGACCTCGTAGTCCTCCTTTCCGGCGATCACATAGGACAGGGTCGACTTGCCCGAGCCGTTCGGCCCCATGATGGCGGCCACCTCGCCCTTGTTCACGGTGAGATTGAGGCCATTGAGAATGCGCTTGTCATCGATCTGGACAACGAGGTTCTTGATTTCGAGCATTGTAGTTTTCCTAAAACCCTCATCCTGAGGAGCGCTCTCTGCGCGCGTCTCGAAGGATGATTTCAGCGTGACGCCCCTCGTCCTTCGAGACGCCGCCTTCGGCGGCTCCTCAGGATGAGGGGCTATGTTTCGATTAACCCACCGAGCCTTCGAGCGAGATCGAGATCAGCTTCTGCGCCTCGACCGCGAACTCCATGGGGAGCTGCTGCAGGACGTCCTTCACGAAGCCGTTCACGATGAGCGCCGTCGCCTCTTCTTCCGAGAGGCCGCGCTGCTGGCAGTAGAACATCTGATCCTCGGAGATCTTCGATGTGGTCGCCTCGTGCTCGAACACGGCGGTCGCGTTCTTCGACTCGATGTAGGGCACCGTGTGCGCTCCGCACTGGTTGCCGATGAGGAGCGAGTCGCAGTTCGTGAAGTTGCGCGCGCCGGTCGCCTTGCGATGGGCGGACACGAGACCGCGATAGGTGTTCTCGGACTTGCCCGCCGCGATGCCCTTCGAGATGATCCGGCTCGTGGTGTTCTTGCCCAGATGGATCATCTTGGTGCCGGAATCGACCTGCTGCATGCCGTTGGACACCGCGATCGAGTAGAACTCGCCCCGGGAGTTGTCGCCGCGCAGGATGCAGGACGGGTACTTCCAGGTGATGGCGGAGCCCGTCTCGACCTGGGTCCAGGTGATGACCGCGTTCTTGCCGCGGCAATCGCCGCGCTTGGTCACGAAGTTGTAGATGCCGCCCCGGCCCTCGGCATCGCCCGGATACCAGTTCTGGACCGTGGAATACTTGATCTCGGCATCGTCGAGGGCGATCAGCTCAACGACCGCCGCATGAAGCTGGTTCTCGTCGCGCTTGGGCGCCGTGCAGCCCTCGAGATACGACACGTAGGAGCCCTTGTCGGCGATGATCAGCGTCCGCTCGAACTGGCCGGTGTTCTTCTCGTTGATGCGGAAATAGGTCGACAGCTCCATCGGGCAGCGCACGCCCGGCGGGATGTAGACGAACGAACCGTCCGTGAAAACGGCCGAGTTCAAGGTTGCGAAGAAGTTGTCCGTTACCGGCACGACCGAGCCGAGATACTGGCGCACGAGATCGGGATATTCCCGGATTGCCTCGGAGATCGGCATGAAGATCACGCCCGCCTTGGCAAGCTCTTCCTTGAAGGTCGTGGCGACAGAGACGGAATCGAACACCGCGTCCACGGCAACCCGGCGCTCCGGCTCGATGCCGGCCAGGATCTCCTGCTCGCGCAGCGGGATGCCGAGCTTCTCATAGGTCTTGAGAATCTCAGGGTCCACTTCGTCGAGGGACTTCGGCGCCGGGTTCTTCTTCGGCGCAGCATAGTAGTAGATGTCGTTGTAGTCGATTTTATCGTACGACACGCGCGCCCAGTTCGGCTCCTTCATGGTGAGCCAGCGCTTATAGGCATCGAGACGCCACTGGAGCATCCACTCCGGCTCGCCCTTCTTGCCCGAGATGAAGCGGATCACGTCCTCGTTGAGGCCCTTCGGCGCCTTTTCCATCTCGACTTCGGTCTCGAAGCCGTATTTGTACTGATCGACGTCGATCAAACGGACCTGATCGATCGTTTCCTGCACTGCAGGCATCTGTCTCTCCCACCGCTCACGGCTTCAAGAGCCGCGGGTTGATGACCTGGAATGCGAACCGGCCTTGTCAGGCCGCGCTCGCCTTCCGCTTATATAAGGTGCCGACCACCCTTTCGCACGCCACCGCGAAGCGGATCACGTCCTCATGTGTGGTCGACCACCCCAAACTCACACGCAAAACGCCCTCAGCCAGGGCGGGCTCGACGCCCATGGCGTCGAGCACATGCGATCGCTTGACCTTTCCGGACGAGCAGGCCGCACCGGAGGACAGGGCCACCCCTTCGAGATCGAAAGCGATCAATGCCGTTTCGGCCTTGAGGCCGGGTATGGCAAAGGCGAAGGTATTAGGCAACCGCTCAGCGTCGGAAGCCACAACAAGCGCTTCGGGGGCGATCCGGCGCACCTGCGCCTCGGCCTCGTCCCGCAAGCCCCGAAGCCGCCCGGCTTCCTGCTCCAGGCTCGACAACGCCAGCTCGGCCGCAGCACCGAATCCGGCAATGGCCGCCACATTCTCGGTACCGGCCCTGAAACCCTTCTCCTGGCCCCCGCCCCGGATCAGCCTCTCGGCGACCTCGAACTGGTCGGAGGCGAGAATCACGGCTCCGATTCCTTTGGGTCCGCCGATCTTGTGGGCGGACAGCGTCAGCACATCGACGCCGAGTCCGGCAATGTCGACCGGGACCTTACCCGCCGCCTGGACCGCATCGGTGTGGATCAGTCCGCCATGCGCGTGAACCAACCGGGCCGCCTCGGCCACAGGCTGCAGCACGCCGGTCTCGTTGTTGGCGAGCTGGACGGAGACCAGAACCCGCTCATTGCCTGCCTTCTCCAGGTGGGCGTTGAGCCAGGCGAGATCAAGGATACCGCGATCATCAACAGGAATGATTTCGACGGCTTCGCCGGGGAAGCGATGGCCGTTGAGGACGCACGGGTGCTCGACCGCGCCGACCAGAAGCTTCGTCGCCCCTGTCTGCCCCAGCCGGCGGAAGCCCGGGCTGAGGACGAGGTTGGCCGCTTCGGTCCCGCCGCTCGTAAAAATGACGTTCTTCGCCCTGGCGTCGACGAGACGGGCCACCTTCTCGCGGGCCTTCTCGATCTCAGCTCGCGCAGTGCGGCCCTCCGCATGGACGGACGAAGCATTTCCGGGAAGCTGGAGCGCATGCAGGACCACCTGGGCCACCTCCGGCCGCAGGAGCGAGGTCGCGTTATGGTCCAGATATGTGCGCTGGCCGGGAGCCATAGCTGCTTGGAGCCTCACGAAATTCTTGCAATCGACCCTGGTTGCCGTGCTAAAGCACCCCAACCACATCTGTCCCATGTTTCTCCCCATGGCCGTCGCCGCACGGATTTATGAAACATTGGAACATTTTAGAATAGTTCTAAGGGTTCTTTTATGAGGAACCGCGGCCTGGAGTCAAGGTCGCTCGATGTTTTCCCCCTCCCGATGGAGGGGCGCTCAAGAGGTTCGCGTATATGCCTGAAGTCATCTTCACGGGTCCTGCCGGTCGCATCGAGGGACGCTACCAGCCTGCCAAGGAGAAGGGCGCCCCCATCGCCATCATCCTGCACCCGCACCCGCAGTTCGGCGGGACGATGAACAACCAGATCGTCTACAACCTGTACTACGACTTTGTGAAGCGCGGCTTCTCCGTCCTGCGCTTCAACTTCCGCGGCGTCGGCCGCAGCCAGGGTGCCTTCGATCATGGCCAGGGCGAACTCTCAGACGCCGCCGCGGCCCTGGACTGGGCGCAGTCCATGAACCCGGACGCCCGCGCCTGCTGGATCGCCGGCGTCTCCTTCGGCGCCTGGATCGGCATGCAGCTCCTGATGCGCCGCCCGGAGATCGAGGGCTTCATCTCGATCGCCGCCATGGCGAACCGCTACGACTTCTCCTTCCTCGCCCCCTGCCCGTCCTCCGGCCTGTTCGTGCACGGTTCGGAAGACCGGGTCGCCCCGGTGAAGGACGTGGTCAGCGTCATCGAGAAGGTGAAGACCCAGAAGGGCGTGAAGCTCGAACACGCCGTGATCGACGGCGCCAACCACTTCTTCGACGGCCGGGTCGAGGAGCTTATGGTCGCGGTGGACGAGTACCTGAACAAGCGCTTGGGAACGACCGAAGAAGCGGCTTAGAGCCGATCACAACACGATGCGGTCAATGGGCGGGCTTTGGGCCCGCCCATTGTTTTTGGCAATGCGGCTCTCCGCTGCCTGCAGCCGAGAGCGACTGCGTTACTTCGAGGCTCACACGACGAGGAAGTGCGAGGCGTTGAGTGCAGTTCCGGCCGTGACGGCCGCGAACTTGATCGCCGCTACGCCGCCCGAGCCATCGACGTCGTAGAACAACCCTCCGGTGGATTGATCGTACAGGATGTGGTGATCGAAACTCGTGACCGGGCCTGCGCTGAAATAGACGCTTGAGAGCGTCCCCGAACCTATATCCATGAAGACGGTGCGGCTGAGCACAATGCGATCACCATCGACGACGGAGAAGTCCTGGATCGTATCCACATTGCCGCCCCCGAGCGCGCTCGAGAACTTGAACTGATCCGCCCCCGCGCCGCCGTTCAGGATGTCGCCACCGAAGCCGCCGTCGAGCCAGTCGTTGCCGGCGCCCCCGAACAGGCAATCGCCTCCGTTCTTGCCGTAAAGCCAGTCGCTGCCGCCCTCGCCGTACAGCTGCACGCCCTGGCCGTTGCCGCGATCGATCCCGGTGAGCCGGTCGTCGAAGTTCGAGCCCTGCAGCACCTCGACGCCGCTGATCACGTCACCCGCCGCCGCGCCGCCATTGGCATTGCCGGTCAGATCCACCGTCACGCCGCTGGTGGCGCCCAGATACGACACCGTGTCCCAATCCGCCCCGCCGTCGAGCAGGTCGGCACCGTCGCCGCCGCTGAGCCAGTCGTTGCCGGCCCCGCCATAGATGCTGTCGTTGCCGTCGCCGCCGTGCACGGCATCGTGGCCGGTCCAGCCGTGGATCGTGTCGGCCCCGTCGCGGCCGTCGAACCAGTCGTCGCCCTCGCCGCCGAACAGCCCCTCCTGGCCGGCCGAGCCGATCAGGGTGTCGTTGCCGCCGTCGGCGTGCAGATCGGTGCCGAGCCCGTTGCCGCGCTCGCGGGCGACGAGCCGGTCGGCGAAGTTGGTGGCCTGCACCGACTCGACGTTGACGATGGTCACGCCGGCCGCGTACCCGCCATGCTGGTTGGTGACGAGATCGACCGTGACGCCGCTGGTGGCGCCGGCGAACGTCACCCCGTCATAGCCGTCGCCGCCGTCGAGGACGTCCGCCCCGCCGCCGCCGTTGAGCATGTCGGTGTCGGCGCCGCCACTCAGCACATCGGCCCCTGCGCCGCCGTTGAGACTGTCGCTGCCAGAGCCGCCATTAAGGCGGTCGTTGCCCTCGCCGCCAGTCAGAGCATCGGCGCCGCCGTTGCCGTTGAGTACATTGTCCGCGACATTGCCCTTGATGCTGTCATTGCCCGATCCGCCGTTGGCATTCTCAATCAACGAGCGCGGATCGCCGCGGTATTGGAAGGCGTTGTAGACGTTGCCGTTCACGAAGGTCTTGGAGGTCTTCATCCCGAGCTGGGTCTGAGAGAACTTGCTGTAGCCGCCGGGCGCGAGGTCGATCGTTTGGTCACCGGAGTAATTCGAGAGATCGTAGGTGTCGTTTCCGCCACCGTCCCAGATCGTCATGAAAATCTTGTTGGTGACGGGCGCACCCTGCCTAATGCCGTTGACGAATGCCTCGCCGGTTTCCGGTGACCATGTATAGACGCTGTTTCCGCTATTGGTCACAAAATCGGCGCCGTAAAGTACCTGCAGGGCAGCGATATCGTATTGCATGAATGTCTGGGGTTTGTCCCACAGATAGCCGTAGGACATGACCGTGTACTCCGGCGAATCGTGTACGCTGCTCATCGTGGGCAGCGAACCGCCCGAATCGTGAGGGTGCTTGAGACCGAGAGAGTGGCCAAGCTCATGCAGCACGACCATGTAGCTGTAGGTCCCCGGTAAACCCGCTTTGCTTTCCAGCCAGACGTCCCCGCCATAGATCGGAACGCCCGGATAATAACCGTGGCTGCGATTGATAACGCTGTTCGGATTGAACCCCGCGATTTGAAGGGTTCCGCCGTTGCGACCGGCATAAGACAGCGAGAGATTGGTCACACCCTCAACGGACGAGAGGCCCATCTTCGGTCCGCCATGATAGGGGCTGTACCCTTCGAGGGCATAACGAACCGCCTGCTCGGTGTCGAAGGCCAGGGGCCGATAACCGTTCGCACTCGGATTGCTCCATTGATAGTCGAGACGAGAATCCGGCAAGCTGTAGGTAATCGAAGTGCCGTTCCACTGGGACCCGGACAGAAGTGCGAGAACGTCGCCGTCGATCCCTTTGGGAACGTTGAATCGGACACCCGACATCGCATATGGGGCCACGCTCGCGAGGGTCGAGAAAAGTCCGATCGGGGCTCTGGAAACATTGTCCGACACCCAGTTGTAGACCGTGTTGTAGAGATCCCCGACCTTGCCCGTAGCCCAGTCCCATGCATCGCTCCAGGGCGATCCAGCCGCCATGGCAGCATAATCGTCGTAGAGCCCTGCCGCGGAAGCATTCGGGCCCTCCACGGCAGTTGCCTGCCGTATCCATTGCAGGGCCCTGACTTCATCGGATCTATGATCGAAATTCGACCAGGACGTGGATGTTCCTCGAGTAAGGCAAGCGTAGCACATGGTCGCCCTCATTTCTTAATGAAATGTAATTACATTGTTTACCTCCGAACCATTGCTGTCAAGCTTTCCTCTTACGTTGCATATTCTGCGATTTACTTCACTTCTGGTTGCGCTTTTTCGAGGGTGAAGTGATCGCGTAAACCTGAAAGAGGCTTCCCCTGACACCGACACAGCAAGATTGAGACAAACGATGAACGCCTCGAAATCGAATTCCTGAAGGCGCTCACCAAGCAGGGGCTTTATCCACCAGATCTCCGATTTTGAGGGCCTCGACGCCGCAGCCTGACAGGGCCCCACCCATGCCGTCGAACCTGTTCAGACCTGGGAGCGACGCTGGAATGCAAAAGGCGCGGCGGTTGCCGCGCCTTCTGGTCTTGGTCTCCAAGCCGGGATCGCCGGCGGATGCTGTGCTTACCAGATCAGGAAGTCCGTGTTGTTCAGCTGGGCGTGGTTGGCGATGACGGCGAACTTGACCTGCGCCGCCCCGCCCACTCCGTCAGCGTCGTAGAACAGCTCACCCGTTGCCTGGTTGTACACGATCCGGTGCGCCGCCGTGGTCGCCGCCGCCCCGAGCTTGAACGCCGTGCCGGTCACGGAGGAGCCGGGGATCTTGAACACCGCATAGTCGAGCGCGATCGTGTCGGCATAGGGGTCAAAGTCCTGGATCGTGTCCACATTGCCGCCGAGCGCCGTCGAGAAGGCAAAGTAGTCCAACCCGGCGCCGCCGTTCAGGATGTCGTTGCCGCCGCCGCCGTCGAGCCAGTCGCCGCCCGTGCCGCCCGACAGGTAATCGCCCCCGCCCCGGCCGTAGAGCCAGTCGATGCCACCCTCGCCGTAGAGCTGCACCCCGACATTGTTGCCCAGATCGATCCCGGTGAGCCGGTCGTCGAAGTTCGAGCCCTGCAGCACCTCGACGCCGCTGATCACGTCACCCGCCGCCGCGCCGCCATTGGCATTGCCGGTCAGATCCACCGTCACGCCGCTGGTGGCGCCCAGATACGACACCGTGTCCCAATCCGCCCCGCCGTCGAGCAGGTCGGCACCGTCGCCGCCGCTGAGCCAGTCGTTGCCGGCCCCGCCATAGATGCTGTCGTTGCCGTCGCCGCCGTGCACGGCATCGTGGCCGGTCCAGCCGTGGATCGTGTCGGCCCCGTCGCGGCCGTCGAACCAGTCGTCGCCCTCGCCGCCGAACAGCCCCTCCTGGCCGGCCGAGCCGATCAGGGTGTCGTTGCCGCCGTCGGCGTGCAGATCGGTGCCGAGCCCGTTGCCGCGCTCGCGGGCGACGAGCCGGTCGGCGAAGTTGGTGGCCTGCACCGACTCGACGTTGACGATGGTCACGCCGGCCGCGTACCCGCCATGCTGGTTGGTGACGAGATCGACCGTGACGCCGCTGGTGGCGCCGGCGAACGTCACCCCGTCATAGCCGTCGCCGCCGTCGAGGACGTCCGCCCCGCCGCCGCCGTTGAGCATGTCGGTGTCGGCGCCGCCACTCAGCACATCGGCCCCTGCGCCGCCGTTGAGACTGTCGCTGCCCGAACCGCCGTCGAGAACGTCGGCACCGCTAGCGCCCGCGAGCAAGTCGTGGCCGTTGCCGCCGAAAACGATGCCCGCGCCAGCGATCGAGTCATTTCCGGAACTGCCTAAGGTCGCCGTCACCACGAGGCTTTGAGTCTCGTTGACTCGAATGATGAGCACACCCTTCTCGACACCGTCGGGGGTGCAAACATCGCCTTCATCGTCACCGTCATCCTGATTGATGAAATCCGGATTGCACTCGATCGGAGGATCGACAGAGCCATCATCATTAACAATTGACGGATAAAGGGATGGCCAACCGTAGACAGCATCCGGGCCTTCCCAGGGATGTCCGTGAACGATGCTGTAGTGATATCCCCACGCATCGATGAAGTACGGTCTCCAGGCGGTACCATCATTGTAGAAGAGTTCGAATGGCTTTGGCGGCTGAAAGTTATTGTCGTCGTCCCAACGAGGATAATAGGGATTGGAGTTGTTGGGATCATACTGCAAGAAGGGGCCCATATCAGCCGTTCCGTTGGCTGTGGCTATCCCGTTGATCTCTAGCCAAGTATTTCCATTTGGGTCGATCCAGTATGTCCACCCTTCTTCGTCCGTGGCGGTCTCCCATTCTGGGTCGACATAGCCACCGTCAGTTGCTGAGTCGGTTGGTTCTTCGACGCCGTTCGTGATCGGACCGCTTACGAGATAGGTACCGCCATACCCTACGCTACCACTGAAGAACGCTTCTAATGCCTGGTTGATCGAGAATGTCATTCTGCCCCCAGTTATGTGCGGATGCGCCTCTAGCGAGACGCTATTCCGCAGTGCCGCCAAAGCCGCGCATCCTGTGCACAGCCAAGTAATGTTGCATCATAACAGAAGATCGATAATGTGCGCTTCGACACATTCCGTCATTTGCATGATTTTACATGTTCTGATTGCAAATGCCTCGTTTTCCAGAGTACGAAATCTCTGCGAAACAATGGATCGAGAGATCAACGTACTCGCCCGAAGCATGGCCAATACAACTCTTGATCGAACGATGGCAAACCTGCGAGGCTGATTGCCTTTGAAGATGCACCAGCGATGGAGCGGGAATCGAACGGCGCTCACTCGGTGACCTGCAAGTTTGGATTTCTATTGTCGGTCAGTTCCTTCGTGCTATGACGTCCCGGGCTTGACTTGGCGTCCATCGCCAGAGCCGAGCCGCTTCCCATAGGTAACCCAAACGTCCGGATGCGATCACCCGGCCCCGCCGCCGCGTATTCCGCCATCGCATAAAACAAGAGGCTCGCATGAACGCGCCACGTTCCGAATTCCTGAAGGTGCTCACCAATCGGGGGTTCATCCACCAGACCTCCGATTTCGAGGGGATCGACGCGGCGGCCCTCGAGAACCGGCTGACCACCTATGTGGGCTACGACTGCACCGGCCCGTCCTTGCATGTCGGCCACCTGCTCTCGATCATGATGCTGCACTGGCTGCAGAAGACCGGGGCGGGCAAGCCGATCACGCTCATGGGCGGCGGCACGACCCGGGTGGGCGATCCGTCCGGCAAGGACGAGAGCCGCAAGCTCCTGACCGTCGAGCAGATCGAGGCCAACAAGGAGAGCATCAAGACGGTCTTCTCGCGCTTCATCAATTTCGGCGAGGGCAAGGCCGACGCCATGATGGCGGACAACGCCGAGTGGCTGACCAGGCTCAACTACATCGAGTTCCTGCGCGACGTGGGCCGCCACTTCTCGGTCAACCGCATGCTGTCCTTCGACAGCGTGAAGCTGCGCCTCGACCGGGAGCACGAGCTGTCGTTCCTGGAATTCAACTACATGATCCTTCAGGCCTACGACTTCGTGGAGCTCAACAAGCGCTACGGCTGCATCCTGCAGATGGGCGGGTCGGACCAGTGGGGCAACATCGTCAACGGCATCGATCTCGGCCGCCGCCTGGGCACGCCGCAGCTCTATGCAGTCACCTGCCCGCTGCTGACCACCGCCTCCGGGGCCAAGATGGGCAAGACCGCCTCCGGGGCGGTCTGGCTCAACGCCGACATGCTGAGCCCCTACGATTACTGGCAGTTCTGGCGCAACACCGAGGATGCGGATGTCAGCCGCTTCCTGAAGCTCTTCACCATTATGCCGATGGACGAGATCGCCCGGCTGGAAGCCCTCCAGGGCGCCGATATCAACGAGGCGAAGAAGGTTCTCGCGACGGAAGCCACGGCCCTCCTCCACGGCCGCGAGGCGGCGGAATTGGCGGCGGACACCGCGCGCAAGACTTTCGAACAGGGAGCGCTCGCGGAAAGCCTGCCCACGATCGAGATCGCAACCCAGGTGCTCGAGGCAGGCCTCGGCGTGCTCGCGGCCTTCGGGCCCGACTATGCCTCCCTCGTCCCCTCCACCAGCGAGGCGCGCCGGCAGGTGAAGAGCGGCGGCCTGAAGGTGAACGATCAGACCGTCTCGGACGAGCGTGGCACCCTGAGTATGTCGGATCTGACAGCCGAGGGCGTGATCAAGCTGTCCTTCGGCAAGAAGAAGCACGTGCTCCTGCGCGCTGTCTGATTTAGCGCTCCGGAGCCGCCGGCAGCGATCCTGTCTGCGGTTCCGCGTTCGCTCCCACACCGAAGAGCTTGCGCAGGAACCCCGGGGCCACGGCCGAGAGCGGATTGACCGTCAGGGACGGGGAACTCGCCTGACCGTTGAGCCGGAAATTGACGGCGAACAGCCCCTCGTACTGGCCGCCGCCCAGAAGCGGCCCGAAGAGCGGCACCTGGGCAAACACGTTGTTGAGCCCATAGGCCGGCACGAAGGTGCCGGCGATGTCGAGCCGGTCGCGGGCATAATCGATGAAGCCGCCCAGCGTGAACCCGATCTGATTGCCCCAAATGGCGGCATCCTTGAAATCGAGACGGCCGGCATTGCGGGTGAATTCAAGGCGTGCCTTGGTGAACTGCACCTCATTCACGTCCACGCGGACGGCCTGCGGATTGCCGGCCCGGTCCTGCCCGGCGATGATCTGGGTCTGGGTCGGGATGATGCGGCGCAGAGCCGGCTCGTTGACCAGGGCGAACGAGCGAAGGATGACGTGCCCGGCCTGCGGGCCGTCTCCCGTGGCGATTTGCAGGATGAGGTCGCCGCCCGACATCCGCCGGTAGACGTCGGTGAAGCGCAGAAGCGCGCCCGCATCCTCCGCCTGCAGGATCACCACCGGTCCGCCGGCATCCGGCAAAGTGCGCCCGATGATGTCGGTCGCTCCGAGGCGCCCCTTCAGGTCGAGCTGGCGCAGGTTGTCCTTGCGCACGGAGGCTTTGATCACCGCGTTGGTGATCGCCTCCTCGTTGTAGCCCGTCAGGATGTTGAGGTTCAGGTCGAGGTCGAAATCTTTGCCGTCCTTCTGCGCAGCTGCGTTCCGGCTGGGAGAGCCGGAAGCGGCGGAGCCCGTCGCACCGCCTTTCACGAAGGGCCGGGCATCGCCGACATTGCCGCGGATCATGACCTTGTAGACGTTGCTGGCGCGCTCGACCTGGGCGCGCATGTCGTCGCCGGGCGAGAGTTTGAAGGTCGAGAGCTCGGCCTTATCCAGGCTGCCCTCGCTCGAGAGCGTCGCATTGCCTTTCAGCTGCACCGAGCCGCTGTCGAGCTGCAGGTCCCGGATCTCGCTGGTCGGTCCTTCCACCAGGGTAAAGCTCAGCTTCCCAGGCCGACCCGCCGGCTTCACCCAGCCGGGGATCAGCTGATCCACGCCAGCCTTGGCGAGATCCGCCTCGACGACGATGTTCGACGGAGCCGATGCGCCGAGAGGAAGGCTGGCCTTGAGCCCGATCGTTCCGGTGAGCTGGGAGCCGAAGGAGAGCCCGCGCCTGCTGCGCGCGGCCTCGTCGAGGGAGAAAGCCACGCTCGCCTGCCCGCCATGCCTGTTCTTCTGCAGATCGATGGCGGCCGGGCTCCCGGCCAGCTTGCCATCGCCTTTGACCGCGAGGTCACCCCGATCGTAGGCGATCGTCAAATTTGCGCCTTCGAGCCGGTCCTTGCCGAAGAATTTGTCGACGCCGAAGTCATTGACCGTTCCGCTTACCTTCAGGGGCAGGTCGGTGAAGGCCGGGATGTTGTGGACCGCAAGGCCGATCCCGACGCGCAGATCCGCCTTTCCTTTCATGGTGGCAGGATCAATGTTGAAACCGGCGATTTCCTTGATGCTCGGCTCCAACAGCAGGGCGCCCAATCCGTCGGCTCCGCCGGTCAGGCGGAAGTCGATGCGCGCCGACGCTTTGTCGTCCCAGAAATTGTCCAGGATGAAAGCCCCGTCGGAGGCGTCCAGGGAATGATTGCCGGCCATCTGGACCAGCCCCGTCGGCGCGCGGACGGCAACCTTCCGGCCTGTCACGAGACCGGTCACGTTCAGGCCGGAGATCGGCGGGAGGCCGTCCGCCACCTGGAGAACGCCATCGGAAATGGCGAAGTTGATCTTCAAGGATTCATCCGGCGTCGGACCGCCCGTCACCGCCTTCTCGATATCGGCACCGGTCATCGCCACCTTGAGATCGATGGAGTCCAGCATGCCCGCTTTCAGGTTGGACACGAGAAACCGGCGAACCGGAGGAGCAACGGCCTCGGGCCAGATGCGAAGGGCGGAACGGATATTCGTCTTCTCCGCGCGCACATCCAGGTTCAGGCCCTTCGGATCCGCGGTGGCGCCGAGAAGACCGCTGATGCGAGCCGACAGCTCGGGCCCTTTCAGGGTGACGCTGTTGATCCGGACACCGTCCGGGCCGGACAGGTCGGCTGAGAACTCGCCGACCTGGAGCGGACGGTCGCCCGTTGTCGCACCGGACCATTGGATATCGCGACCGCTGAGCGACAGACGCCATGGCTTGTCTGCGACGGGGGTAGCGAGATGCCCTTGCAGTCGCAGCTTCGTGTCTCCCCCCTTCAGGTCGAGTTCCTGAAGGTCAAGCGTCTTCTCGGCCTCGCTCCATTGCGCCTGGATCGTCGCCCGCTCCACCGGAAAGGACGACGTATCCTTGTCTTCGATCTGGAATGTTCCGGCATTGCTCTCGAGCCGGGTCTTCAGCTCCGTGATGCGGCCCTCGGCATAGCCGATATCGAAACGTCCTGAGAATTCGAGATCCGTGTTCGCCGGCAGCTCAGAGGCTCCTGCGAGCAGGAGGATGTCCTTGATCGGAACTTCTTTGGCAACGACGCCGGCCCGATAGGCGCCGTTGCCCTCCACCACCGCATCGCCGTCGAGCTGCCACGGTCCCTGATCGCCCTCGACCGTCGCGGCGAACCGCCGTCCTCCGCTCTCCGTCCAGTCGAAGGCGGCGTTCACGCGCTGGAACTTCGCCCGTTCGCGACCGTCCGCATCGACGAAGACGAGTCGCGCATTGATCAGCTCGGCCTGTCCGAGCGTGCTGAGGACGCTTCCAGGACCGACGATGAGCTCGAGCAGCGAACCAACGACGCCTGAAACGGGAGACGGCCCATCGGCGTCGAGAGCCAGGGACGCGGCGGCCTCCCTGGACGGCTCGGGCACGACGGGCGGTGGCGACGCGCCCGCCTCGGTCTCCGCCTGCACGGGCGAAAAGGCGAGCGAACCGTCCCGGTTGATGAGAACCCGCAGTTGCAGGTCGCGCACCTCGATGGCCTTCGGCTGGAGGTTGGCGGTCAGGAGCGAGGTAAGATCGACGCTGAAGACCGCATAAGGTGCCCGCAAGACGAGATCGCCCCCCGGAGCCCGAATGTCGAGGCCGTTCGCCCGCAGGGCCGGCGATCCCTCATGGAGCTCGATGGCCGTATTCCGCAGCGTCACATTCCAGCCGGGCCCGATACGCGCTGCCAGGGCTTCCGCGACCCGCTCGGGCAGACGACCGAAGCTCATGGGAGCCGCGGAGAGACGCAAGTAAAGCAGGCCGAGTGCAGCGGCCACGAAGACGACAAGCCCAAGCTTCACATAGAGAGTGCCACGAAGAACGCGCTTGAAAAGGCTCCGTTTGACCGGGTCTCGCCGGGACAACATGGTACGAAATGGCAATTTCATTCTTGTGACGTCAGGCAATCCGGTTCTTGCGCTTGAGCGCGCATCAGGGAATCAGAAGAAGAGACCTTAACCGTCCCAGGTGCCTCCCGCGACCGTCCCCGCCAGTCGTGCACACCAGAGGTTTCCAAACAGTACATTCCGCCAAAAGGAAGGCGATTCATGTCTCTTATCATCGGAACCAAGGCTCCGGCCTTCTCCCTGCCTGCGACAGATGGTCGGAAGATCAGCCTCGACGACCTGAAAGGACGCAAGGTCGTGCTGTTTTTCTATCCCAAGGACAACACCAGCGGCTGCACGCTCGAGGCAAAGGACTTTCAGGCTTTCAAGAAGGATTTCGCCGCAGCCGACACGGAGATTGTCGGCGTGTCGCCGGATTCCCTGAAGAGCCATGACAGGTTCCGCGCCAAATACGGGCTCGACTTCCCCCTCGCCTCGGACGAGGCCAAGACCATGCTGGAGGCCTATGGCGTGTGGGCCCAGAAAAGCATGTACGGGCGCAAATACATGGGCGTGGAGCGCACCACGGTGCTGATCGACCGCGAGGGAAATATCGCTCGGATCTGGCCGAAGGTGAAGGTGAAGGGGCATGCGGAGGAGGTGCTGGAGGCCGCGAGAAGCTTGTGAGTGCTGCAGGTTGCAAAGCTTCAACATTACATTTATTGGAAATAAGTGTATCGTCCTATCGTGAGCCTCTTATGCCATCCCACAAAGCCATTCTGACGGGCTACAATTGGAACTCCGAGCCAACTTTGACGCCTCAGAGGACGCCGATCTTCCTCACATACTCATTTTCGCCAGCCTTCGGTGAAAAGCGGTTCAACACGGCAGACCAGAAGGTGGCTCGTTATGCACTCAAGCAGTGGGGCGACGCTTGTGGGATCCGATTCATCGAGACGAAGAGCGACGATGCAGAAATCAAGTTCGGTTGGTTCACCGGATATTACAACAGCACCACCGTTGCCTATGCAGAATTTCCGGAACTCTACACGGTCGATGATCTTGAGCTGGGCGAGGCCGTGGACCGCGATTACGGGGCCGGCAGAGTGCATTTCAACACTCAGTACAAGGACGACTTCAAGAACGCTTCATATAAAAAATACGTCATGCTGCACGAGATCGGCCACGCTCTCGGGCTCAAGCACCCGTTCCATACGTCGCCCTACAACAAGAAGAAGCTGAGCAAGGCGGACGATCACTCCAAAAACACCGTCATGAGCTACGACAATGGCGACAGCAAAGTCTATCCGACTAAATTGGGGCCGTTGGACAAGCTCGCCATCAAGGAGCTTTACGGGTCGTCCAAGTCTGACGGGAAACATGTCGCGGCATGGTCGTGGAATAAGCGGACCGAAACTCTGACCCAGATCGGCAAGGAAGGCGCGGACAGGATCCACGGAACAGGGGTACAGGACGTCATTCAGGGCCGTGGCGGAAACGACCGTCTCTTCGGCTTCGACGGCAACGATACCCTCAGCGGCGGCGTGGGGAATGACACCCTGTACGGCAGTTACGGCGAGGACATCTTCATCTTCGATGCGCCCCTCGATCCCCTGACGAATGTCGACAAGATCGTTGAACTTGAGGAGGATGATTCAATCTATCTGTCCTCGGCCATTTTCACGAAGTTGCCCGTAGGCCAGCTCAGTTGGAACCATTTTACTGAATATAATGCTCTCTTTGACGCCACCTATGATGAGGACGACTACATCGTCTACGACGATGACAGCAGCCTGCTCTATTACGATCCCGATGGGTCGGGCGCTGCAGCGAAGATCCTTTTTGCGAAGATCACGAGAGGTTGGTTCGATAAGCAGGAACTCCTGACCGCATCAGACTTCTACGTCATCTGATCGAACGCTGAATTTTCCAATTCAGCAACGGCGCCTCCTTGAGGGTCAGCCTCAACGTGGAATTCACGTTGGTTGCGATGCTCTCAGCATCGACGAACTCACGGGGCGAAAGGCGGTCCACTTTTTTGCTATCGAGCCAGAAGATCCAGCGAGCGCCCTTTCCGCTAAAACCTAGCAGAAACAACCGCTCGCCGGAGAGGCTGTCTTAATCGATATCCTCGACCTCCGCTTCGCCGCCATAGACGCGCTGGGCGAGCGAAGCTTCCATGAAGGGGTCGAGATCGCCGTCGAGCACGTCCTGCGGGCTCGTCGACTGGGCGCCGGTGCGCAGGTCCTTCACCATCTGGTAGGGCTGGAGCACGTAGGAGCGGATCTGGTGACCCCAGCCGATATCCGTCTTGGCAGCTGCTTCGGCGTTGGCCTTCTCCTCGCGCTTCTTCAGCTCGGCCTCGTAGAGGCGCGCACGCAGCATGTTCCAGGCGGTCGCTCGGTTCTTGTGCTGGGAGCGTTCCTGCTGGCAGGCCACCACGATGCCGCTCGGGATGTGCGTGATGCGCACCGCCGAGTCCGTGGTGTTCACGTGCTGGCCGCCCGCGCCCGAGGATCGGAACGTATCAATGCGGCAATCCGATTCCTTGATCTCGATGTTGATGCGGTCATCCACCACCGGATAGACCCACACCGACGCGAAGCTCGTATGGCGGCGGGCATTCGAGTCGTAGGGCGAAATGCGCACCAGCCGGTGCACGCCGGACTCGGTCTTGAGCCAGCCATAGGCGTTGAGGCCCTTGATCAGGAGTGTGGCGCTCTTGATGCCGGCCTCTTCGCCGTCGGTGATTTCCAGAAGCTCGACCTTGTACTTCCGGCGCTCGGCCCAGCGGGCATACATGCGCTGGAGCATGTTGGCCCAGTCCTGGCTTTCCGTGCCGCCGGCACCCGAATGCACTTCCACATAGGTGTCGTTGGCATCGGCCTCGCCCGACAGCAGGGTCTCGACCTGGCGGCGGGCCGCCTCCGCCTGAAGGTTGCGGATGGTCTCCTCGCCTTCCCGGATCGTCGCCTCGTCGCCCTCGGCCTCGCCGAGCTCGATCAACGTGATGGCGTCATCGAGTTCCTGCTCGAGGCGCTTCACGGCCGAGATCTGATCCTCGAGCGAGGTGCGCTCGCGCATGATCTTCTGCGCGGCCTCGGCATCGTTCCAGAGGTTGGGATCCTCGGCCTGAGCGTTCAGTTCCGCGAGGCGTCGCTGGGCAGTATCCCAGTCAAAGATGCCTCCTCAGCAGCCCGACTGACTGCTTGGTCTCTTCTACGAGATGTTGAATTTCGGCGCGCATCGTTTCTTTGCTGTCCGTATCTTTTGGTAGCGGCGTCTTAAGGGGAGCGCCGCCGGGTGTCAAAGGAGCCGCCCCTCAAGGCAACGGATTGTCGACGGCCGAGGAAACAGCCGAAGAACAATCCGTTTTCCGTGCGTGGAGGGCGACTTCCATATGGTGGATGGGAGCGATCAGTACAATCCGCTCGGACCCACGCCGACGGCCCGCTGAGGGGTTCCAGGAGGAGGAGCCGGCGCGTACTCGGCCTGCGGAACCTCCTCAGGCTCCGGCGGCACGTATTCCGGCGGCGCCTGGCCGGGCTTGAAGGCCTCAAGGATCGTGCCCCCGCCCTCGCCGCCCACGCGGGTTCCAGTCGCGGCGTTGACGCGGATCAGCTTGATGCCGGCCGGCACGCGGAATGGCGTCGCCGGCTTGTCCTTGAGGGCCAGCTGCATGAAGTCACGGAAGACAGGCGCCGCGTACTGGCCCGCCGTCGCCGCATTGCCGAGGGACTTCGGCTGGTCGTAGCCGAGGAACACGCCGACCGCGAGATCCGGCGAGAAGCCGACGAACCACACGTCCTTGGCGTCGTTGGTGGTGCCCGTCTTGCCGGCAAGGGGCTTGCCGACGGCCTTGACCGTCTGGGCCGTGCCGCGCTGGACCACGCCTTCGAGGATCGAGGTCATCTGATAGGCGGTCAACGGGTCGAGCACCTGCTCGCGGGTCTCGGTCAGCTTGGGCGCGGCGCCGCCGTCCCACTTCTCCGCATCGCAGGTCGTGCACTTGCGGTCGTCGTGGCGATAGATCGTGCGGCCGTTACGGTCCTGGATCTGGTCGATCAGGGTCGGCTTGATGCGGCGGCCGCCATTGACGAACATCGAATAGGCCGCGGTCATGCGCATGACCGTGGTCTCGCCGGCGCCGAGCGACATGGAGAGCAGCGGCAGCATGTCGTCGTAGACGCCGAAGCGGCGGGCATATTCCGAGATGGCCGGCATGCCGACCTCGTTGGCGAGACGCACCGTCATCAGGTTCTTGGAATGCTCGACGCCGTAGCGCAGGGTCCGCAGGCCACCGGACTTGCCGTCGTAGTTCGACGGCGCCCAGGCCGCCTGGCCGGGCCCCATGTCGAGCACGAAGGGAGAATCCATGATCTGGTTCGAGGGCGTGTAGCCATTGTCGAGAGCCGTCGCATAGACGATGGGCTTGAACGAGGAGCCCGGCTGACGCATGGCCTGGATCGCCCGGTTGAACTCGCTCTGGTCGTAGGAGAAGCCGCCCACCATGGCCAGGACGCGGCCCGTATTGGGATCCATGGCCACGATGGCGCCGGAGATCTCGGGAATCTGGCGCAGGCGGAACTGGCCGGGCTTGTCGGCCAGCGGCTCCACATAGACCACATCACCCACCGAAAGGGCACGCTCGACGGGCCGGCGGGTCCATTTCACGCCATCCGCCGTCACAATGCCTGTCTCGCGGTCCTTGACGATCTGACCTGAAGCCTCCCTCTTGGGCTGCAGGCCTACCTTGGCCTGCCCGCGGGCGACCTCCAGCACAACCCCGAGGCGCCAGGGCTGCACGTCGCCCATCGCCGGAACCTCCGCCAGGGCCAGCCCCCATTCCCGGCCGGCCAGGTCGATCTTCTGATAGGCCCCGCGCCATCCGCGCGCCTCGTCGAAGCGCACGAGCCCGTCGACCAGAGACTTGCGGGCCATAGCCTGCATCTTGGGATCGAGGGTCGAACGGATGAGCAGGCCACCCTCGTAGAGGGTCTCCTCCCCGTAGCGTTCGGCGATGTCCCGGCGCACGCCCTCGGCGAAATAGCCGGAGGCGATGCTGTTGGGGGAGACCACACGCGGCTTGACGTTGAGCGGCTCCTTCTGGGCCTCCGCAGCGGCCTCCTTCGAGATGTAGCCGTTGGTGGCCATTCGCTCGATCACCCAGTTCCGGCGCTCGATAGCGGCCTTGCGCTGGCGGAACGGATGGTAGTTGTTCGGCCCCTTGGGGAGCGCGGCGATATAGGCGGCCTCGGCAATGGTCAGCTCATGGATGGACTTGCCGAAATAGTCGAGCGCGGCGGCCGCGATGCCGTGCAGGTTGCGGCCAGGCGTCAGGGTGCCGAGGAAGATCTCGTTGAGGTAGAGCTCGAGGATCTTGTCCTTGGAAAAGGTCGATTCCATGCGAAGCGCGATCAGTCCCTCGCGGATCTTGCGCTCGTAGCTGCGCTCGTTGCCGACCAGGAAGTTCTTGGCCACCTGCTGGGTGATGGTGGAAGCACCCTGCTCCCTCGCCCCGCCGGAGCGGAGATTGACCACCACGGCGCGCACGAGTCCCTCGGGGTCGATGCCCACATGCCTGTAGAAGTTCTTGTCCTCGGCGGAGAGGAAAGCCCCGATTACCAGCTTGGGCACGGCCTGGATCGGCACGTAGAGCCGGCGCTCGCGGGCATATTCGGCGATCAGGCTGCCGTCGGACGCGTGGATGCGGGTCATGACCGGCGGCTCGTAATTGGCGAGCTGGGCGTGATCCGGCAGATCCTTCGAATAGAACCAGAATCCATAGGCCAGCCCCACAGCGCCGATCAGGAAGAAGATCGCTCCAACGCTGAAGAGAAAGCCGAAAAATCGTAGGACGAAGCGCATCCGAAGGTATCCATGACGGCGCCCATGGCGCCTGTTTATGCAGATCTTGAAACGCGCACCCTCGTTACCCGATGAATCGCGCCCCCGCTACGGGTATCCACACTCTATCTATGGTAAAACTGCGGCAGCGCCCCTGCGGGCGAACCGCGCGGCGAAAAAGCGGTCGACCGCAACGGCCATGGCTGAGACCATCTTGGCGCGCCATTCCTCGGACATCAACAGGTCGAGATCCTTCTGGCTCGAAAGATACCCAAGCTCGACCAGGACGGAAGGCACGTCGTGCGCCCGCAGCACCTGGAAACGGGCCTGCCGGTGAGGGTTCTTGTTGAGGCGGGCCACCGAGTCGAACTCGCCCACGAGACGGCTGGCGAAATTGTGGGAGAAGCCCCGCGTCTCCCTCAGGGTGAGCTCCATCAGGATGTCCGAGACGTCGTCCGGCATGTCGCCCGATTCGACGCCGGCCACTGCATCAGCCTTGTTTTCGCGGTCGGCGAGGCGGGCGGAATCCGCGTCCGAGGCCCGCTCCGATCCGGTATAGACCGTCAGCCCCCTCACCTCCTGGCCGCCCGAGATCGAGTCCGCATGGACGGAAATGAAGAGATCGGCCTGTGCCATCCGCGCGGCGCGCACCCGGTCGCCGAGGGAGACGAACACGTCCTGGTCGCGGGTCATCACGATTTTGTAGCGGCCGCCTTCCTCAAGTTTCTTCTTCAGCCGTTGAGCGAAGGAGAGAACGAGATCTTTTTCCACCATGTTGCCCGAGGATGCATTCGCCCCTGGGTCGATGCCGCCGTGGCCGGGATCGATGACGATGACCGGCCGGGCATCCTTGGTTTCCTGCACGACCGGCTGCCCCGAGGCTTCCTTCGCGGCGGCCGAGCTGTCGAGAGCCACCTTGCGGAACTCCTCGCGCTCAGTCCTGGAGAGCTCGATGGTTAGGATCGTCGCAGCGCCCGTGGCGTCGGGCGCGGTGGTCATTCCAGAGACCACTGCCGGCTGCGTCAGTTCCATCACCACTCGGGAGCGTCCCGGAGCAAAGAGACCGTAGCGGTAGGAAGCGATCAGGCCTTCCTTGCTGCGTCCGGCCTCCTGGGGGAGGTGGAAAGCGACCTCCGGCAGGTCGATGATGACCCGGTCCGGGCGCTCCATCAGGGAGACCTGGGCGGTCACCGCCTTCGACAGGGTCACCTTGAACCGGGTCTTCGCTCCGTCCGATTCGACCGCAACGGCAGCCGCGATGACGGGCGAACCGGTCTTCGCGCCCTCTCCGGCCGCCTGGGCGTGACCGGCCCACGCAGCCGCGAAGACCGCCATGAGGCACGCACTGATGAGGCGGATGAATGGAAAATGGGGCATCGGCAATCGCTGGGGGCTCTAGCGTCCTTCCTATACTGATAGACGGCGTTTGGTTAACGGAACCTCACGTCGCACGGCCGTTTACTGAGATACTGTTGCATTCATGGCACAGTCACGCGGGATCTTGCCAAATGCCCCTGTCGCTCTGTAATGATCTTGATCCCGTCCGGCATGGCCGAATCTGACGGCGGATCCAGAGGAGACGGTTGTGTTGACCGATCCTCCAGGAGACCCGTCACCCTCGACAGGCTTACGGACAGGACCAATGGTGACGCTCGTCGCCGCTCGCCGATGGCCGGCATCCGGCCCATCGATATCTACGAAAGGGCCGTGTTGAATGGTTGCGCACGCGAAGTCAGTACTGACCTTCGTTTCTGCACCGTTCGAATCGCGCGTTTCATCCCGCGCACGCCCAGAATCCACCCTTTCCGGCCAAGAGCCGGCCCAATTCAACCCAGAATGCGCCCGCACGCGGCGCACGATGGCGATCGACAGCACTCCGAACGCAATATCAGCCCGCCGCCTTTACCTGCGGCGTGCCCACCCGCCCACAATGCGGCCCCTGCCTCAGGTCCTGCCCTCGATCGCCATGTCGAGAGTTCAACATGGCAAACAAGATGCTCATCGATGCCTCACACCCGGAAGAAACACGGGTCGTGGTGGTACGTGGTCAGAAGGTCGAAGAATTCGACTTCGAATCCGCTAACCGGAAGCAATTGCGCGGGAATATCTATCTCGCCAAGGTCACCCGGGTCGAACCGTCGCTCCAGGCGGCCTTCGTGGAATACGGCGGAAACCGCCACGGGTTCCTCGCGTTCAGCGAAATCCATCCTGATTATTATCAGATTCCCGTGGCCGACCGTCAGGCTCTGCTCGAGGCCGAAGCGGAAGCTCAGGCCGAAGAGGAGCGCGAGGAGGAGCGCCGCAGCCGCGGTCGCCGCCGCCGCCCCTCGCAACGGCGGGCCCAGAACGACGAGACCGTGGTCTCGACCGAAGTGGAGGCCGGCATCGAGGACAGCCTAGAGGCCGCCACCGAGAGCGAAGCACCGTACGATGCAGCCGAAGGTGCCGAGACCGCCGGCGAGGCTGCTGCCTCGGAAGCACCGGATAGCCCGGAAGCCTCGGTCGAGACCGCGAGCGCAAGTGCCACCGAGGGCGCCGGGGAGGAGGCTCTCGAGGCCATCGAGGGATCGGCCCATATCGAGGCTCCACAGGGCGAAGAGACCGTGTCGGAGGACGAGGCCCGCTCGACGGAGGACGACACGGAATCTGAGGACGAGTCCGAAGACGAGGACGAGGACGACGATCAGGATCTGGAAGAGCACGAGATCGTCGAGCAGCTCGGCGGCGACGACGCCATCGAGGATCTTCCTCAGCGCCGGCGCGCGCCGCGCAAGCAGTACAAGATCCAGGAAGTCATCAAGCGCCGCCAGATTCTTCTGGTCCAGGTCGTCAAGGAAGAGCGCGGCAACAAGGGCGCGGCGCTGACCACCTACCTGTCGCTCGCCGGCCGCTATTCGGTGCTCATGCCCAACACGGGCCGGGGCGGCGGCATCTCGCGCAAGATCACCAATGCGGCCGACCGCAAGCGCCTGAAGGAAATCGCCCAGGAGCTGGAGGTGCCCGAGGGAATGGGCATCATCCTGCGCACGGCCGGCGCCTCGCGCACCAAGCCCGAGATCAAGCGCGACTACGAATACTTGATGCGCCTGTGGGAGAGCGTGCGCGAACTGACCCTCAAGTCGGCGGCCCCTGCCCTGGTCTACGAGGAAGGCTCCCTCATCAAGCGCGCCATCCGCGACCTCTACAACAAGGACATCGACGACGTTCTCGTCGCCGGCGAGGAAGGCTATCGCGAGGCCAAGGACTTCATGCGGATGCTCATGCCGAGCCATTCGAAGCTGGTCCAGCCCTACCGGGAGCCGCAGCCTCTCTTCGCCAAATTCGGCGTCGAGGCCCAGCTCGACGCCATGTTCTCGAACGTGGTGACCCTGAAATCGGGCGGCTATCTCGTCATCAACCCGACGGAAGCCCTCGTCTCCATCGACGTGAACTCCGGCCGTTCGACCCGCGAGCACAACATCGAGGACACGGCGCTGCGCACCAACCTCGAAGCGGCCGAGGAGATCGCGCGGCAGCTCCGCCTGCGCGATCTCGCCGGCCTCGTGGTCATCGACTTCATCGACATGGAGGAGAAGCGGAACAACCGCGCCGTCGAGAAGAAGCTCAACGAGTGCCTGAAGAACGACCGCGCCCGCATCCAGGTGGGCCGCATCTCGCCCTTCGGCCTCTTGGAGATGTCGCGCCAGCGCATCCGCACCGGCGTTCTGGAATCCTCCTCGATCCCCTGCCCGCACTGCGCCGGCACCGGCTTCGTGCGCTCGACCCCGTCGGTCGCCCTGCAGGTGCTGCGCTCGATCGAGGAAACCCTCATCAAGAACGCCAGCTACAACCTGGTCGTCCGCACCCGGATGGAGGCGGCGTTCTACATCCTGAACCAGAAGCGCATTCACCTGCGCGACCTGGAGACCCGCTTCGGCGTCGCGGTGTCCATCGTGGCCGACGACAGCCTCCACGGCACGACCACCTATGCCATCGAGCGCGGCGAGCCTGCCCTCAAGCTGGAGCACAAGTCGGCCGCGACCGGCATCCAAATCGATGCCATCGCCATCGACGAGCCCGAGGAGGACGTCGAGGTCGAGGCGGAAGAGGAGACCGTCGAGGAGACTCAGGGCGCCGAGGAGCGCAGCGAGGAAGGTGAAGGCGGCGGACGCCGTCGCCGGCGTCGTCGGCGCCGGCGCGGTCGCGACCGGGAGGCCTTCGCGGGCGAAGCTCAGGCCGAGGAAGGTGCCGAGGCCGGTGAGGCCGAAGGCGAATCCGACGAGGAAGACGCCGAGGTCGAAGCCTCCGCAGGTGAAGCGGCTCCGGTCGAAGCAGGCGAGTCGGACGACGATTCTCGTGGCGGGCGCCGCCGCCGTCGCGGCCGCCGCGGCGGCCGCGGTCGAGGCCGGGACGAGACGGTGGAGTTCGCCATGGAAGAGGGCTTCGTGGCATCCGATGAAATCCAGCCCGTACCGTCTGCCGAGGACGCCGCCCCGGCTGAGGTCGGCGCAGAGGCCAGTGCCGAGACGCCGGAGCCTCAGCCTGCGGCCACCGAGAGCGAGCCGATCGTCACCCTGCCCCACCCCATGGCCGAGGCCCCCGTGCCTCCGCCCGCGCCCGTGGTTCCCGAGCCGGAGCCGGTCGCCGTCGTCCTGACCCCACCCGATCCCGAGCGCCCGAAGCGCGCCGGCTGGTGGTCGAAAGCCAAGTCGGTCCTCAGCGGATCGTAACCGAACGTCGGTTTAAGATCGAAATGGCCGGGCCCGTCCCGGCCATTTTGCTTGGCGAGGCGCCTTGCTTGACCCACTTCCCAAGATATTGTTAGAAACAATGTTTCAAAAATGGGGGGATAAGCTATGGCCTTTGCATCAGGCGACGTGAACTTTACCATCGCGGCCAACACCGGCAATCTGACGAAGCAGGCGGACGGCTCGTATCTCGCCGTCTGGGCGTCGGGGGCGACGATCTTCGGTCAGGCCTTCAATGCGGACGGATTTCATAAAGGCGGCCAGTTCACCGTCAGGACCCTGCCGAACACGGTCGATCCCTTCGCCGACATCAGCACCACGCTCCTGTCGAATGGCGACATCATCGTCACCTGGGTCGAAAGCGGGTCGGTCAAGGCGCAGCGCCTGGGGGGCGATCTTCAGCCCATCGGGACAATCAAGGATCTCGGGTCCATCGACGTCCTGAACCAGCGCGAACCTCAAATCTATGACATTGGTGGCGGGAACTACAAAGTTCTCTACCACGGTTTGGACCGCAACGCAGATCCGAACGATCCTGATGAAATCGTCGCAATAGCAACAGTTAGCAACGAAACTGTCTCTGTTAATCCTCTGGCTGGCGGAGACGACGAGCATCATGCCTTCGCAATCCTGACGGATGGCACGTTCCTCATTTTCTATAACAATGGTGGCAGCATCCAGCTTGAGGACTGGACGCATTCCCCATCCATTGCCAAGGATGTCGTCCTGGTAGACCCGCCAGCATCTTCCGGCCATGCCGCATCGGCCCTGGCGGACGGGAAGTTCGTTCTGACCTGGCAGGATCGTGTGACCGTCGGCGGCGATGCCGTCATCAAGGCCCAGATCTTCGATGGAAACCGCGATTCGGTCGGCGCGGCCGTGAGCTTCACGCCGCCGTCCGGAACCCTTGAATCGATGAACATCACGCGGTTGTCGGATGGAGGCTTCGCCCTTCTCCTCACGATGGACAACGGAACCGACAAGGACGTCTACGTCGCCACCTGCTCGGCCACCGGAACCGTCCTGATCCCGCCGTCCCTCCTCGGGACGAGTGCGGGCGGCAATCAGACCGATCCGGAAATCGTCGCCCTCGCAGGCGGCTCCTTCGTGGTGAGTTGGATGAATGGGGCGAACGGCACGCTCATGACAGAGGTGTTCGGAGCCTCCTCTTCGAACAACACACCACCCGCGAACGTCCGTCTCACGACCGGCGGTACCATCGCGTCCATTGAGGAAAACAAAGCCGGTGGGACTATCGTGGCAACCGTCACGGCCGATGACAACGGCGGCGCGGCAGGCCTGCGCTATGCCCTGACCGACAACACGTTCGAGATCGATGCCGTCACGGGTCAGATCAGGGTCAAGGCCGGCGCCGTCCTCGATTATGAGCGCGCGAGCACCCACACCCTCTCGGTGACCGTGACGGACAAGAACGGCTCCGGCCTCTCCGCCAGCCAGACGATCACCGTCAAGGTGAGCGACCTTCTGGAGGGCCAGCAGGGCACGAGCGGAAAGAACGTCCTGACAGGCGGCATCGGGGCCGACAAGCTGAACGGCGGGTCGGGTAATGACACGCTGATGGGCGGAGACGGGGCCGACATCTTCGTGTTCAACACCGCGCTGGGTAAAGGCACCACGCCGAAGAACCAGAACAAGAAGGTCAACTTCGACACGATCACCGACTTCACGCCCGGCCAGGACAAGATCTGGCTCGACAACAAGATCTTCACCAAGCTCGGGAAAGCCGGCTCGGAGGCCGCTCCTGCCGGCCTGAACAAGAAGTTCTTCAAAATGACCAAGGCAACGGATGCCAACGACTACATCGTCTACAAGAACGGGATCGTCTCTTATGACGCCGACGGCTCCGGCACCCGGTACAAGCCTGTCGAGATCATCAAGATCGCCAACAAGGCCAAGCTGAGCGCAGCCGACTTCCTCGTGGTGTGATCAAAAGTTGCTGAGCAGACCGCGTCAGCACAGACATCCCTCGACGTCATGGCCGGGCGCGTCCCGGCCATCCCGATCCGGTGAGGCGCAGCGCTTTTCATAATCGCGATCACCGGGACGAGGCCGGTGATGACGTGGCGGGCGTTACCTCAGCCACCCCTTCAGCCGCGCCACCGTCTCGCGGCAATCGGTCTCCGATCCGGCGAAGGAGAAGCGCAGGTAGTGCGCGCCTTCGATGGGGTCGAAATCGAGGCCTGGGGTCGCGGCCACCCCTGCCTCCTCCAGCATGCGCCGGGAGAAGCCGATGGAATCGTTCGTGAAGCGTGCGATGTCGGCATAGATGTAGAAGGCCCCGTCGACCGGGTGCATCTCGGTGATGCCGATCTTGGGCAGTTCCTCCAGGAGATAGGCGCGGTTGCAGGCATAGCCGGCCTTCACCGCCTCCAGTTCCTCGGCCGCGTCGAAGGCCGCGAGCGCCGCCACCTGCGAGAGATAGGGCGGCGAGATGTAGAGGTTCTGGGCCAGCCGCTCGATGGGCCGCACGAGACGGTCCGGCACCACGATCCAGCCGATGCGCCAGCCGGTCATGCAGTAATATTTCGAGAAGGAGTTGATCACGACCGCATCGTCGTCGGAGGCCAGCGCCGTGGACGCGGCCTCGCCATAGGTAAGCCCGTGATAGATCTCGTCGGAGACGAACCACAAGCCCAGGCGGCGGCATGTCTCGCCCAAATCGGCCAGCGCCTTGCGGCCGATCATGGTACCGGAGGGATTGGCCGGGCTCATGGCAAGAATGCCGTGCAGGGGCTTCTCCGCGTGGGCTTTTTCGATCGCCTGGGCGGTCATGATCCAGCCGTCCGCCTTGGCGAGCGGGATCGTCACCGGCTCGATGCCGAGGGCCTCCAGGATGTTGCGATAGGCCGGATAGCCCGGTGCCGTGATCGCCACCCGTTGGCCCGCATCGAACAAGCTTAGGAAGGCCAGCACGAACCCGGCCGAGGAGCCGGTGGTCACGACCACCCGCTCGGGCGCGATGCTGACGCGGTAGGCATCGCGGTAATGCCGGGCGATCCGCTCCCGCAGGGCGGAGAGGCCCAACGCCTCCGTGTAGCCGATCCGGCCGAGATCGAGAGCCGCCTTGGCCGCCTCCCGGGCCGCCCGGGGTGCGGGCGCGGAGGGCTGGCCGACCTCCATGTGAATGACGCTGTCGCCCCGCCGCTCCTTGGCGGCGGCCGCGCTCAGCACGTCCATGGCCAGGAAGGAGGCGACCCGGTCCATGCGGCGGGCGATGAGGGGCGAATGGAGATCGGCGGACGATTTGGTCATGAAATGGCTCGTAACCCGTTGCCAAGACGGTCTCAAGACGGTTCTTCCGGAACGGACGCCACTGCCTTCCCGGTCATCACCGGCCTTGTCCCGGCCATGATGCGTAAGCGTCACCCACCCACCTCAACAAACCCGTGATTTGACGCCGCACTCCTCAAGCCGCTAACTCGCACCAGAACACGCGAGTCTCAACTCCGCCGCGAACACTCGTTAAAGGGCGGACTCGCCTCAGGATTTCCGTAAAGGACCGCATATGCGCTTTTCGCTTCTCACCCTCGGCCGGACCGCAGCCCTGCTCGGCGCTCTGGCGATCGCTCCCGCCGCCGTGGCGCAGGGCACGGTCTTCAACGAGCAGCAGAAGCAGGCCATCGGCGCGATCGTGAAGGACTACCTGCTGAAGAACCCGGAGGTGCTGACCGAGGTGATCGCCGAACTCGAGAAGCGCCAGGCGGAAGCGCAGCAGGTCGCTCAGGCCGGCGCCGTGAAAGAGACGAAGCAGTCGCTCCTGAACGCCTCCCATTCCTACGTGGTCGGCAACCCCGCGGGCGACATCACGCTGGTGGAGTTCTTCGACTACAATTGCGGCTACTGCAAGAAAGCGCTGGCCGATGTGCAGACGCTGATGAAGAGCGATCCGAAGCTGCGCGTCGTCCTGAAGGACTTCCCGGTTCTCGGTCCGGATTCCGTCGAGGCGAGCCGCGTGGCGCTGGCGGTCAAGAACCAGCTCCAGGGCCCGAAGCTCTTCGACTACCACGTGAAGGTCATGGACACCCGCGGCCGCGTGAACGGCGAGCGCGCCATGGCGGTGGCCAAGGAGATGGGGGTCGATATGGCTCGCCTGCAGAAGGACGTGGAAAGCCCCGAGATCCGCAGCGCGCTCCAGGAGAACATGGCGCTGGGCGACAAGCTCAGCCTCACCGGGACCCCCGCCTTCGTCGTCGGCGAGACCGTGATCCCAGGCGCCGTCGGCCTGGACCCCCTGAAGCAGCTCGTGGACAATGTCCGCCAATGCGGCAAGGCGAGCTGCGGCTAGGCCATATTCGAGGTGATCATCGGCCTTGTTCCGGTGATCCCGGTGGCAGAAGCATCGCGTTTCACGGGATCGGGATGGCCGGGACGGGCCCGGCCACGCCGTCAAGAAACCCGTCCCTGCCTATCGTTCAGCCCCAAACCGCCCGCCCTCCCCTTAGGGAACCAACGCCTAGCTTGGGAAAGCCTTGGTTTTCCCCTTCCCCCCTGCCCGCCTTTTGGCTAATAGGGCCTTTCGGCTCCGCCTCGCGGGGCACCAGGAACGCTCCTTTCGCGATGACCACCGTCTTCGTCCTCAACGGACCCAACCTCAATCTGCTCGGCCGCAGAGAGCCCCAAGTCTATGGCAGCACGACGCTGCAGGACATCGAAAAGCTCGTGCGCGAGAAGGCCGAGGCCCTGGGAACGGCGGTCACGTTCCGCCAGTCGAACCACGAGGGACATCTGGTCGACTGGATCCAGGAAGCGGGCGCTCAGGGAGCCGGCATCGTCATCAATGCCGGCGCCTACACCCACACCTCGATCGCACTGCGCGATGCCATCTCCGGCAGCGGCGCTCCGACGGTCGAGATCCACATATCGAATGTTCATGCTCGCGAGGGCTTTCGCCATCGCTCGCTCATTGCGCCCGTCTCCGTCGGCGTGATCTGTGGTTTCGGGCCCTTGAGCTATGTGCTCGGCCTGGAAGCGGTTCACCAGGTGATGGCCGAGCGTGCGCGGCAAGCGAAACCCTCCCAGCATTGATTCCTCAGGAAGTAGAGGTAAGCCCCATGGCCAAGGAAAACCCTTTCGATCCCGATCTCGTCCGTGAGCTGGCGAACCTGATCGCCGACACGGATCTCAGCGAGATCGAAGTGGAGAAGGGCGATCTTCGCATCCGCGTCGCGCGCATGGTCACGGCCGCCGTCACCGTTCCCGTGGCAGCCCCGGCCGCCCTGGCCCCTGCCCCGGTCGTTGCCCCGCCGCCGGCCAGCGCCTCGGCCGAAGGTGCCGCAAAGCCCGGCACTCCCCACCCGGGCACCGTGCTCTCGCCGATGGTTGGCACCGCCTACCGCAAGCCTTCGCCCGAGGCGAAGGCCTTCGTCGAGGTCGGCTCCAAGGTCCAGGCCGGCGACAAAGTCCTGCTCGTCGAGGCCATGAAGACCTTCAACGAGATCGTGGCGCCCCGCGCCGGCACCGTGACCGCCATCTATGTCGAAGACGGAACTCCTGTTGAATACGGTGAACCCCTCCTCGTCATCGAGTAAGGCGCGACATGTTCGATAAGATCCTCATTGCCAATCGCGGCGAGATCGCCCTGCGAATCCTGCGCGCCGCGAAGGAGCTCGGCATCGCCACCGTGGCGGTGCATTCCACCGCCGACGCGGATGCCATGCATGTGCGGCTCGCCGACGAGAGCGTCTGCATCGGCCCGCCGGCCGCCCGGGACAGCTATCTCAACATCCCGGCCCTGATCGCCGCCTGTGAGATCACCGGCGCGGACGCCATCCATCCCGGCTACGGCTTCCTGTCCGAGAACGCACGCTTCGCGGAGGTGCTGGAGCACCATCGCATCGCCTTCATCGGCCCGAAGGCGGAGCACATCCGCATCATGGGCGACAAGATCGAGGCCAAGCGCACCGCCAAGCGCCTCGGGATTCCCTGCGTGCCCGGCTCCGAGGGCGGCATCAACGACGAGATCGAGGCCAAGAAGGTCGCCAAGGACATCGGCTATCCGGTGATCATCAAGGCCGCCGCCGGCGGCGGTGGCCGCGGCATGAAGGTGGCGCGCAACGAGGACGACCTCCTTCACGCTTTCCAGACCGCCCGGACGGAGGCCAAGGCTGCCTTCGGCGACGACGCGGTCTATATCGAGAAATATCTTGAGAAGCCGCGCCACATCGAGATCCAGGTTCTCGGCGACGGCAAGGGCAATGCCATCCACCTCGGTGAACGCGACTGCTCGCTCCAGCGTCGCCACCAGAAGGTGTGGGAGGAAGGTCCCTCGCCAGCGCTGAACCTCGAGATGCGCGAGCGCATCGGCGGCATCGTGGCCAAGGCCATGCAGGACCTGCAATATGCCGGCGCCGGCACCATCGAGTTCCTCTACGAGGACGGCGAGTTCTACTTCATCGAGATGAACACCCGCATTCAGGTGGAGCACCCGGTTACCGAGATGATCACCGGCATCGACCTGGTGAACGAGCAGATTCGCGTGGCGGCCGGCCATCCGCTCTCGGTGAAGCAGGAGGACATCAGGATCGAGGGCCATGCCATCGAGTGCCGCGTGAATGCCGAGCATCCCTCGACCTTCCGCCCCTCGCCGGGCACGATCAGCTACTTCCATCCGCCGGGCGGTCTTGGCGTTCGCGTCGACTCGGCAGCCTACCAGGGCTACCGCATCCCGCCGCACTATGACTCCCTCGTGGGCAAGCTCATCGTCCACGGCCGCACCCGCAACGAGTGCCTCATGCGCCTGCGCCGGGCTCTCGACGAGTTCGTGGTCGACGGCATCGACACCACCCTGCCGCTCTTCCGCACCCTCGTGCGCAACCCGGAAATCCAGAACGGCCAGTACGATATCCACTGGCTCGAGAATTTCCTCAAGACGGGTGGCTTGAGCGAAACCGAATAAGCTTGTTATGAAATATCAAAACCTCTATTCTGACCTCGTCGGAATAGAGGGCCCCGTATCAGGAAGCGAGGCCATGGAAGACCATGCCTCGCTTTCTTCATGTCGGCTGCGGCCATAAGCGCAAGCATCAGACCGTCAGGGCCTTCGACGAAGTCGCGTGGGACGAGGTGACGCTCGATATCGACGAGAGCGTTCGCCCGGACATCGTGGACAAGCTGCCCGAACTCACCCAGGTTCCCTCCGACAGTTTCGATGCAGTCTATTCCGCCCACAACATCGAGCATCTGTATCCTCACGACGTTCCGCTGGCGCTGGAAGCAATGAGGCGCGTTCTAAAGCCGGACGGGTTCGTGATCCTGACCTGCCCGGACCTTCAAACGCTCGGCGAACGGTTGTCTGCAGGAGACATCGAGACCCCGCTCTACACGAGCAACAGTGGCCCGATCTCGCCCATCGACATGCTGTACGGCTTCAGGCCTTCGATGCAGCACGGCAACCTCTATATGGCTCACCATACGGGCTTCACGCTCAAATCTCTCGCGGCTGCCTGTACTGCGGCTGGCTTCGCCCAGTTCGTCGGGCTTCGCCGCCCGAAACGATACGATCTGTGGGGTCTTGCGACGAAGTCTCAGCGATCGGACGAGGAGATCCGGGAACTCGGCAAAATCTACTTGCAGCCGATCTGACTTCGCGTTTTCGCCATCCTATTTTATGAAGGATGGCCCGAACGTCGGATATGTGAGTGAATGACCCGGTCTCCCGACCATGCGATAGAGATAACCCCCGACATCCTGCTGAAGGCCTATGCGGCTGGAATCTTTCCCATGGCGGAGGATGCGGACGATCCGTCGCTGTTCTGGGTCGAGCCGCGCGAGCGGGGTATCATTCCCCTCGACCATTTTCACGTCTCCAAGCGCCTGGCCCGCACGGTGCGCTCGGATCTGTTCGAGATCCGGATCGACCGGGATTTCGACGGCGTGGTGGCCGGCTGCGCGGCGCCGGGCGTGGACCGGGAGAAGACCTGGATCAGCCGGCGCATCCGTGAACTCTACGGCGAGCTCTTCGATGCCGGCTATTGCCACACGGTGGAGGTCTACCGGGACGGTCGCCTCGTCGGGGGGCTCTACGGCGTGCGTCTCAACGGCGCTTTCTTCGGCGAAAGCATGTTCCACACGGAACGGGACGCCTCGAAGGTCGCCCTCGTTCATCTGGTGGCGCGCCTTCGGCGAGGCGGATTCTCGCTCCTGGACACGCAGTTCGTGACCTCTCATCTGGCGCAGTTCGGCGCCGTCGAGGTTCCCCGGCGCACCTACAAGCAGATGCTGCGCAACGCCATGGAGCATGCGGCCGATTGGGAGGCTTGGCCCCTGGACAAGGCGGTCAGCGGCGAGGAAGCCCTCGCGGCCGTCACCGGCTGAAGTCAGCGATCCGTATTGATGATCGGCGCGGCCGGCTGGCGTCGGGCGGGCTGCCGCTGCTGAGGTTCCGGCTGACGCAGCGGGGCCGTCTGGACGGCCGGCGGGCGCGGTGCCGTGGTGCCGGTGGGCGCAATGATGTCGCCCGGCCGCCCCGTCTCGCCCGGAGCGCGGGCCGCGTCCTGGATCGGCGGCAGCTCCTCGGGCGTCTCCTTGGGTTCGGCGATAACCTCGGTGCCGCCTTTGCAGTCGACGAGCCAGATGTCGTAGACCGGATGCTCCAGTCCATGCAGGCCGGGGCTGGCGGCAAAGAGCCAGCCCGAGAAGACCCGCTTGGTCTTGCCGTCCGTGCCAGGTTCGTCCACCTCGATGAAGGAGGTGGTGTTCGGCGTTTCCGTCGGCGGCTTGGTGAAGCAGACCCGCGGCGTCATCTGCAGGGCGCCGAACTGGACGGTTTCGTCGATACCGACCTCGAACGACACGATGCGCCCGGTGATCTTGTCGAGCCCCGAGAAGACGGCCGTCGGATTCTTGATCCGATCCGCCTGAGCCGCACTGAAGCTGCCGATTAGCGAGGCGAGCACGAAAGCCGCCCGCGTCCATCCGAATGTCATCATATGATCCAAGCCAAGTCCGATTTGGCGGTTCCTGTCCGGCCGGTCCGGCCGCACCCTTGTCCTGGCAACGCGATAACACGCGAACCATGATCGAAAAAGGGCAAGCCGGGAAAGAAGCGTCAGGAGATCCACGCGAATAACGGGGTCCCCTCACGACAACGTCAGAGACGATTCTGAACCCCAGATGCGTATGCCGGTTAACCGGGTTCGATGAACGATGGAAGGCTGGACATGGACCAGGGCAACGGCAATTCGATTTCACGGCGCGGCGTCATGGGTGGGGCGGCGGCCGGCCTCGCGTCGGCGGCAGCAGGCTCGGCAGGTGCCCAAACCGCCGGCTCCCCCTCGGGCGGCGCAGCGGCCAAGGACGACCCCACCACGAAATACCCGAAGCCGCCGTTCCGCTCGCAATCGCAGCCATGGCCGGGCCTCGCCGGCCAGATGGACCCGCGGCCTGATCACGGCGAGACGAGCTACAAGGGATCTGGCCGGCTGCAGGGTCGAAAGGCGCTGATCACCGGGGGTGATTCCGGCATGGGCCGGGCTGCGGCCATTGCGTTCGCCCGGGAGGGCGCCGATGTGGCCATCAGCTACCACCCGGACGAGGAGCCCGATGCCACGGAGGTGATCGACCTGATCAAGAAGGAGGGTCGGATCGCCGTGGCCCTTCCCGGCGACATCCGCGACGAGGCGCTCTGCAGCCGCATCGTGGCGAATGCGGTACGCCAGCTCGGCGGGCTCGACATTCTCGTCAACAACGCCGCCCGTCAGCAGCAGCGCCAATCGCTGCTCGACATCACGTCCGAGGATTTCGACGCGACGCTCAAGACCAACATCTACGCCATGTTCTGGCTGACGAAGGCGGCCCTGCCGCACCTGACGCCCGGATCGGCGATCATCCAGACCACCTCCGAGCAGGCCTACGATCCGTCGGCGAACCTCGTCGACTACGCCATGACCAAGGCGGCGATGATGAACTTCACCAAATCCCTGGCGAAACAGCTCGGCCCGAAAGGCATTCGGGTCAACGGCGTCGCTCCCGGACCGATCTGGACGCCCCTCCAGGTCAGCGGCGGCGCGACCCAGGAGAAGCTTCAACAGTTCGGCGGCGACACGCCCCTGGGCCGACCGGGCCAACCCGTCGAACTGGCCTCGATCTACGTTCAGCTCGCTGCGGCCGATGCCAGCTACGCGACCGGACAGGTCTACGGCGCAGCCGGAGGCGGCGGCCAACCTTAGCCGCAGGAGCCTCTGCGGCCGAGCCTATCATGGCTGCCTGGCTACGGCTAAGCTCTCCACTTCACCGTGGATGGGACCGAAGACGCCATGCATGAACCCCACCGGCCGGGCGATGTCGAGCGCGAGCGGCTCGGCTTCCTGTCGCAGGAGGAGACGATCGCCCTCGCGGGTCGCGGCGTCATTCTGCCTGCGCCGTTCTCCGTCATGATCTCACGCGAGGCGGAGTTCGAACCCGACGTGATCCTCTGGCCCAACACCATCGTCCAGGCGATCGACGGAGGCCACATCAGCATCGGCCGGGGAACGCAGCTGTTTCCGGGAACCCGGATCGTTGCGGAAGGCGGATCGGTCGTCGTCGGCGCCCGAGCAGAGATCGGCGAAGAAGGCGGTTTCACCCTCAAGGCCGGTGCCGGCGAGACCATCGAGATCGGGGATGGCGCCCGCCTGCTCGGCGGAGGATCGCTCGCGCTGTCGAACCGGATCGGCCGGGGCGCTCAGATCCTCGGGCCCATCCGCTGCCAGAACTGCCTCTTGGGCGATGGCGGGACCTATCGCGATGCCGAGCCGGACGAGCGCGGCGGGGTCTTGAAGGGTTCAGGAATCGCTCGTGGCATTGACGTGCCGCAGGGTCATGTCATCCAGGCCTTCGGGCTCTTCTCCGAGGGTGTCCTGCGGCGCCAGTCTTACTTTCATCCGAAGGGCTGAAGCCCCGCTCAGGACCAGTCCTGCTCCAGGGGGTTGGGCGCCGGCTCCGTCATCGGTTCGCCCTCCCGCGTGCGCCGCTCGAAATGGGCGACCGAGCAGGCATGGGAGCACAAGAGCCCGCGATCCGACCAATAGGATGGGCCGTTCTCGGAGCGGCCAGCATGATAGCTGAACTCGGGGTGGCCATAGGCAAGGCCGCACTCGATGCAGGCGCGAGCTTGAGTTCGTTTCAGCATAGCGCTTGCTGCCGAAAGGGTTCCCGGCGCCTCACTCTCCCGGCGTCCACGGCACGTAATCGCCGGTCGCGGCCGGACGCTGCCCGACCGAGAGGCTGGAGCCCTGCGGACGATAGGCCTGGGCCGTGCCGGTCAAGTTGGGCACGTAGGGCTTCTCCCAGGGATGCGGCGTGTAGCCCTCCTCGCTCGGAGGCACGTCTCCGTTGTGGCACAGCCAGGCGCGCCAGCCGGGCGGCACCTTCGAGGCGTCGGCATAGCCGTTATAGACGACCCAGCGGCGCTCGGCGCCCACATTCGAGTCGATAGCCTGGGCTTGAGTATAGCGGTAGTAGCGGTTGCCGAACTCGTCCTCGCCCACGAACTGCCCCTTGCGCCAGGTGAAGAAGCGCGTGCCGAGGGTCTGTCCGTTCCACCAGGTGAAGAACTGGGTGAAAAACTCTTTCATGCTGCTGCCGCCGGAGGGGTTCGTGAAGTTGCGCGGAATATGGCGACAGCGCACCGGGAAGTCCAGGGCAAAGATGCCCTGGCTGGCGCTTGGCACGCTCCGTACGGAGGCCTTTGGAATACGTTGCTTTTCGGCGGGAGGCCAGGGTCCTCCACGCGACCGAAGGCAGGTTCCGGTTCATGAGAAAGGCGCGGCGTTTGCCGCGCCTTGTCTGTTTGTCGTAGGCCGCGGTGGTGCGGCTGCGCCTTACCGGCTCGTGCCGGGGCGGCCGGTCACACCACCAGGAAGTCCGAGGCGCTCAGGCTCAGGCCCGCCGTCACGGCGGCAAACTTCACCATCGCCTGCCCGCCCGAGCCGTCCGCGTCCCAGAACAGCTCGCCCGTGCTCTTGTTGTACACCAGGCGCTGCTGCGCCGTCGTGGCGACTGAGCCCAGCGTGAACGCCGACGCCGCCAGGCCACCGGGAGCGAGTCCCGTGAAGATCGTGCCCGAGAGCTGGATCTTGTCGGTGCCGACCTCGAAGTCGGCAATCCGGTCGGCGTTCGCCGCACCCAGCGCCGCATCGAACGCGAACACGTCCGCGTCCCATCCGCCCGTGAGCACGTCCTGGCCCGTCCCGCCCGAGAGCGTGTCGGTGCCGGTGCCGCCGTACACCGCGTCGTCGCCGTCCTCACCGTGGACCACATCGTTGCCGGCCTCGCCCACCACGTGGTCGTTGCTCGCGCCGGCATAGAGCCAGTCGTCGCCGTCCTCGCCCAGGACCACGTCGTTGCCGTCCTCGCCCAGGATGAAGTCGCCCCCGGCTCCGCCGAAGAGCCAGTCGTGGCCGGCCCCACCGAAGAGGTAATCGTCGCCCTCGTCACCCAGCAGCGTGTCGTCGCCGGCACCGCCGTCGAGCTGATCGAAGCCGTCGCCGCCCTGGAGCC